>JAKZSX010000357.1:0-14763 GCA_047517405.1 Candidatus Poribacteria bacterium
CTTGACCGTTGAGGCAATCTTTGTACGGGAGGAAACATGAGACCCAACATTCTTATCTTTATGACCGACCAAGAACAAGCCGATGTGGTACATCCAGACCATCCATGTATCACACCAAACGCGACGAGGTTAGCACAGGAAGGCGTTCTCTTTCGCCGTTCATTCTGTCCAACGGCGCACTGCTGTCCCTCACGCGCAACATTCATGACAGGCGTGTATCCCAGTCGGCACGGCATCTACAATAACGTCAGCAATCCGACCGCCATCCACCACGAGCTCTACGAAGGCGTCGGGATGTTCAGTGAGACGCTGCGATCTTCAGGCTATAACTTGGCGTACGCCGGGAAATGGCACGTCACCGACGCTGAGAACCCATCTGATCGTGGTTGGGAAGATCTGCACATCACGGCGGGCAAAGGCAGCTACATGCACCGATCGGTTGCACAATGGCAGGAGCAAGCCAAACAACCCGAATCGACAGAACGCCAGCGTGGACAAATTCTCCGTCCCGGTTGGGGACACTACCAACTATACCAATCCTACCCAACCGACACACCGAAAGGCTACGAAGACCACCGAGATTATCGTGTCGTGCAGTCTGGATTAGAGGCGTTGCAGCGATTATCCCCAGCGGATGCGCCGTGGTGCCTATACATCGGACCAAGCGGACCCCACGACCCGTTTATCGTGCCAGAGCGATTCGCCCAAATGTATGACCCCAAAGAGATTCCGCTGCCGGCAAGCTTCCACGACACACTGGAAGACAAACCCCGCACCTATCAGCGGGCGCGTCAGCAGTATTGGGGGCAACTTTCGGAGGACGAAGTGCGCGAGTCCATCCAGCACTATTGGGGATACTGCACAATGGAGGACGCGATGTTCGGCGAAGTGCTTGAGACATTGGAGGAGACGGGACAGGCTGAGAACACCCTTGTTCTGCGAATGAGCGACCACGGCGATTACTGTGGCGCACACGGATTGTACCTCAAGGGCGTACCTGCATTCCGCGAGGCTTATAACATCGCCACGATTGCACGTTGGCCCCAAGGAATCGCTAATCCCAACCGCGAAGTTGATGAATTTGTTAGCCTCGCCGATTTCGCACCCACCTTCATTGAGTTAGCAGGCGAATCCACTCCAGAAAACCTGACAGGCAGGAGCCTCGTACCGTTCCTGAGAGACGAAACCCCCTCCGATTGGACGGACGCATCCTACACGCAGTTCAACGGTGTCGAATTATATTACAGCCAGCGTATTGTGACCACCAAAGAGTTCAAATACGTCTACAACGGCTTCGATTTCGACGAGGTGTACGATCTGCGGAACGACCCGCACGAGATGGTGAACCTCAGCGATCACCCCGATTATCAAGATGTAAAGCGGGATCTGGTGCGTCGGATGTGGCGGTTCGCAGGACGCGAGGACGATATCATCTTCAATCCTTATGCAACGGTGGCATTTGCACCGTGGGGTCCCGCTGATGCCCTACGTGACGAAGCGTAAAGAGGAGTAATTTTATGGCAACCCTTAAAGGTATCATTCGAGACAGCGTTTCAGGTGCCCCCGTCGAGGCGAAAGTTCATGTCCTGACCAGTAGCGGTCGTTTCCTCCATCCAGCCGATAGTATCCTGAAGATTGGACCGGGCGACCCGTTTTTCTACTGTCCGGGGGAATTTACCGTAGACGTGCCGCGTGGTTCAACAGACATCGTGGTTGAGCGTGGCACGGAGTACGAACCCCTTCGGAAGGTTGTTTCGATGCCCGCGAAAGGGGCAGTCGAGGTCGAGTTGCATCTCAAACGGTGGGCAGACCTCCCATCACAAGGGTGGTATCCGGGGAATACACATCTGCACTACAATGAGGGGGAGACTATGCCCGATGATCGGTTGCGGCTCGATCCCAAAGTCCACGATCTCAGTGTAACCGTCATCAGTATCCTGCAGCGGGGAGAAATACCCTATGCTAGCAATAAGTATCCGCTCGGATTCATGACCGACTATTCGACCGCACACCATCTGGTCGATTGCGGCGAGGAGAATCGCCACAACTCCCATTACGGTGGTGGATCTGGGCACGTCATGTTCTTGCACATTAAGAATCTGGTTGAGCCTGTTAGTCGGGGCAATCTTGTCAGCAACTTTGATCCCGATTACCCACCAATCTGTTACGCCTGCGACGACGCCAAACGGCAGGGAGGTATTGTGCTGTGGTGCCACAATGGGCGGGGAATGGAAGCACCGGTGGCAGCAGCACTAGGGAAGTTGGATGCCTTTAACCTATTCGATCCCGCTTGGAAAGACCTCGAATACGATATCTGGTATCACCTGCTGAACTGCGGCATTCCGCTGCCCGCATCAACCGGGACAGATTGGTTCATCTGCGCGAACAACCGTGTTTATGTCCAAACCGATGGCGAATTCACCTATGAAAACTGGTTGCAGGGTTTGCAGGCGGGACGTACCTTTATCACGAACGGACCGGCGTTGTTCCTAAACCTCGATGGGAAAACCCCCGGCAGCACTATCGAATCGCCGAATGGGCGTCCTCGCACTGTGTCAGGGCAAATCGCATGGCAGTCACACTACCCGCTCAACTACGTCGAATTGGTCCACAACGGGACGGTTACACAGGCGGTGTCGCTTGACGGAAAGAGACACGGTGGGGAGTGGGCGTTTGACCTCCGGATCGAATCCGACGGTTGGGTCGCGGCACGCGCCTTTGGAGAAGCCCGCGACAGCTTTGCACAGCCGGTCTATGCACACACAAGCCCCATCTATATCGGCACAGGTCGCCCTGACAGCATGGCGCAGTCGTCAGCAGCGTTCTTTGTTCGCTCGATCGACAGTGCAATGGAGATAGTGAACCGGGATTGGCGGTTTACAAAGGATACACAGCGGGAGGAAGTCCTACACCTGTTCAACGAAGGGCGAAAAGTTTACGGAAATTTAGCAGGGCTTTAGGGACTGCTCACTCAATTCACTGCTATTCAGACTCAGGCCCGTGCTTCCTCGGGAGAAACCCGACGCTGTCCGCTCGCTTGTGTTGATGCCGGTTCGATGGTTGGTGCCGCCTCGCCTGCATCAACCATACGCCGAATGAGACGCTTCCGCATCACCGCAGCAACCCCCTGATGTGATTCCCGTCCAATCAGGTTTGCCAATTCGTAAGGATCTGCCTGCAAGTCGTAAAGGGACTCCTCGATATACTCCTCTGATGCTGCACCCGGTGCGCCACGTCCCCCCGGCGCAGTAACACCGTACTTCCATCGGTGTGTCCGGACGGCGCGTCCTACCTGTGACTCGCTTACCTGAACGAAGACCTCCTCGGGCCACCCCTCCGTTTCACCTCTTGTCAGCGGTAGGATTGAACGCCCTTGCATCTCTTCAGGCACAGGAATCCCCGCAGCATCGAGAAGGGTTGGCGGTAAGTCAACGAGACTGACCAGCTGTTGAAGCTGTCCGCCACCATTGAAACCGGGACCGTGCAGTGCGGTGGGGACACGGATGGAACTTTCATGGCAGGAGCGTTTGTATTCCGCATTTCGCGTCTTGAAATGACAACCGTGATCCGATGTGAATAGCAGAATCGTGTTATCGAGTAGGTTGAGACTCCTGAGTGAGTCCAATACCCTGCCGAGTGCCTCATCAAGACGTTTAACCATGCCGTAATAACCGCCGATATGCTGATGCGTTGAGCCTCCCAGCGCAGCGAGATCCGGCGGAATCCACCTCCCCGTGTAACGCTCACGATAACCATCGGGCGGCGGGTAATCGTCGAGGTGATTCTGGTGGTGCGGTTCGATATACGAGGTGAACAGGTAAAATGGATCGCCTTGATGCGTGTCAATATAGCGAATCATGGCATCAGTAACGGCGTCCACACGATAGCCGGGGAGCTGAACAGGTTGGTTGTCACTGTTATAGAGAACCGTGTGATAGGCGTCGGAGGTAAACTCAAGCACGTTGGAGGCAAGCCAATATTCATAACCCCCACGCTCCGATTCAGGGACAGGACCTTCAACACCCCTGCCGTAGAGGTGCCACTTGCCTATATAACCGGTTGCATAGTCGTTTTCACGAAAATGGTGAGCAAGCGTCTTCAGATTTGACGACAGTGGGATGCCGTTTCGGTAACACCCTGTCTCAGTAGCGTAAAGTCCGGTCTGCAAACAGGAACGCGCCGGACCACAAACAGGCTGGCATGTGAACGAGTGGTGGACATGTGTTCCCCGTCGCGCCATCCGATCGAAATTCGGCGTCAGATCCAACGGATTGCCATGGACGCCGGTTGTATCCCACCGTTGCTGGTCTGTGAAAAACACAATGACATTGGGTTGGTCTGAAGTTCTTGCCATATTGCTATCTCTCCATTTCCTAATTACTGTTAAAGTTGATGGCTTATGTTAAAAAATTGTGCAACATAAATCGTAGGGGCGGGGTTAACCCCGCCCCTACTCGCCAAAAACTCGGTTTCTCCACGCGTTCTGCTTACTCCTTTTCTATGATCCCCGTAAGTTGTGCTTCCTAGCCCGAATACATTAATGAACCAATGAACCAATGGTTTTCACGTTTCACGCATCACGTTTCACACCCTTATCGCTTTGCATTTTCGTTTGACATGAATCAAGCTGATTTTGTCTAATCGCCCCTCGCATTCAGCAAAGATACTATCTAAAACACCGAGTAACTTCCTGTCGTGCTACACGCTTTCGATTTTTTGTGTAGAGAGCTTCTCTCTCAAACTGGATCCATCTAATCCTTCAAGGAGACCGGTCAGAAAATACCTATACAGGCGCTCCGCCAAGAAAAAGAAAATCTCCTGCTGAGTACTTTCTGATACCTGATTATTTGGTCCAAGTAGCCGAGAGATCTCTTTTTTTGCGTCATGCTCAAGCTCCGGACATTGACTGATTACAACTTCATGAAGATTCGCAAACCATTCTCCAGAATCGCTCAACGGATCTAATGTCGCCTTAAGGAAATCCGCAATCTCTAAAAGAATCGGATCCGTGCATTCTTCTATGAAATTTTGATTAACTCGGGTTAACTCGAAAAGCCAAAGCAAACTATCAGTCACTTCCGACCAATACTGAATTGAAAAGTCAGGTGCTCTAAGATCGTCAAGTGGTTTTCTCTGTCTTTTCGACGAAGGTGCGCCCTCTCGTGCCATAATGGTCTCCTATTGTTATGGGCATAATTTTCCCTTGTTCACTGTTGGCAGACTCGCAAAACCTAAAGATCTGCCAACAGTGACCTATTCCGTGGCTAATCGAAACGTTCTCCAAGGCTTTTCAAGAACAAGCGACCCACATCAAGGTTATACGCGAAATCGCTCGCAATCCAAGAGCTGTTATAGCCGATGACCGGTACTTCGCTCTCATGGCGTGAACCGTGAGATCTGATATCGACGGGTGTCTCCGTTTCGGTGAGTTCGCCAAAAACGGTGTCTTGATCTGCGAGGACAAAAATATCTCCAATCCGATCCGGGTGGAGCCGGAATTGACGCACCGCTTCGTCTGAGGCATAAACCTCTTCGACGCCCGGCGCGGCGTGTAACGCTTCTATTGCCTTCGGAAGATCCATCGCCCGTTGTAGAAAAACATACGCCGCCCCTCCCAAATTACCGTGATGTGCGACATAACGGTCCTTGATGATGGGGATAGCACTTGACAGGACACCGTGCTCCGTCAACCAACGCCCCGGATCGAGCGCACGAGTTTTCGGCAACATCCCGTGGTCCGCGGTTATATAAATCTCCCGCTCCGGATTATCGTCCACAATCTCTCCAATGAGTCGATCCAGTTCAGCGATATGTCGCAGCGAATGTTCCTCCGTTGGGGCGTACTTGTGCTGCGTCCAATCCGTTGTTGAGCAGTACGCGAGTTGTGGGTCATGCTCACGTAGAACCTCACGCAACGCCCGGAGCAACCACCAATTAATCTCCGACGAATAGATATCTTCAACCGGTCCAACCATCTTAATGTATTCAGGGGGTGGCTCTTCCGCAGCGATAGCGATATCTGTTCCAGTCCCAAGCATCCGTAACAGTTTTTTCTTCGTAACGAGCAGGGCGGTTTTCTCTGCAAAGCCTGACAGCTTTGCACGCTCAAATAACGTCGGTGCGAGCAAAAAGCGATTATCCTCGATAAACTCCCCTTTTCCTGTCTCCCTGTCAACATGGTAGTTGGTTGTGATGCCGTGCGTCTCTGGGAAAGTCCCGGTTGCAAGGCTCACGTTGTTGACGTTTGTGACCGAGGGAATAACTGACCTTGCGTGTTGATAGAAACCAGCTTCCACTAGCCTTTGGATATTTGGTATATTGCTGGCGGCGAGATAGTCGTGACCGCCGGCATCAATGCAGATAATCAAGACTTTGCGTTGGCTCAAAATGGTTTCCCTTCTTAAGTTGGATCAATACCAACTCGGATTAAATCTCCCTGCATTGCTCGATCAAACGCAGCGTCGATTTCCTCTAGGGGATAGACCGCACCGACCAAATCCTCGAATGGATAACGTTCTCGCGTTTCCTCGACAAACCGAAGTGCATCTTCTAGCATAGACGGATGATAATTGTGGTTTCCGCGCACCGTCAGGCATTTTGTTACGATCTTGTGGGCGTCTACCGTGACATCGGCGCCGGGAAAGACATAGCCGAGGGTCAAACAGCTTCCACCGATTCCGAGCCAATCGAGGGAATTGACCAGCGCAGCCGCCACACCGCTCACTTCAAGGGCGAAATCTAACCCACGTCCACCTGTTAAATCGTATAACGTTTCTCCGATTTCAACCGCCGAATCTTCCGAAAGATTAAACGTATGCGTCGCACCAAAGGTCTCTGCGAGGCAAAGGCGCTCGGCGACCCGGTCTACACAGGCCACAATTTCAAACCCACGTTCACGTAAACAACACACAGCATAAATGCCCAACATGCCCGCACCTTGAACAACCGCGCTGGATCCTCCTGTAGGTGCGAGGGTTGCTAGCCCACCTAAAACAGTGGCGAGGGCACAATTGAGCGGTGCTGCTTCAAGGTCGCTGACGGCGTCGGGAATACGGTAGATTGCTGTTCCCGGTCGAAGGCAGATCTGCTCCCCAAAACCACCGTTGAAGGAATAAGGAGGGAGACTCTGTGCATGTCCATACTTAAACAGCCGCTCACACTTCTGTGGCAGATTCCGCTCGTTGCAGTATTGGCACGCACCACACGCAGCCATGAGACTCCACGTTACGCGGTCGCCTTCGTGCAAAGGTTCGCCATACGCATCACGAACCTGCGTTGGGTAAGCGACACGCCCAACCGCTTCGTGACCTAACACGCACGGTGTCGGTGCGGTCCGTCGTCCTGCAAGGGTGTGCAAGTCTGAACCACAGATGGTTGCCAGCGACACCCGAACCAGCACCTCGCCTATATTCGGTGCCGCGATTTTCCGCTCGCACAGTTCAAATGGTTGACCCGCGCCGTGAAAGAGCGCAATCGAAGCAGTTGTTTGCATTATTGAAATTTCGGATGCCGTTGGAATCGCCAAGCTTCTAACTATAGGTAGTATTACGCATCACGCATCACGTTTCACTTTCCCACTCCGCCAAAGCCGAAAAGCGAGCATCGCCGAAATGATGACCATTCCCGCAGCCATAGCAAACGGCAAGGAAATAGATACCGATTCGAGTCTACCCCCGACCATGTGTCCTGAGAGGAAGCCAGAACTCCACGCAAGATGCGTTATCCCAACACCCCGTCCCTTCTCCTCCGTTGCGAAAAATTCATCGATAAGGCGGGGCATTGTGATGGAGACCGACCATGCTGCCCCTGCACTAAAAACTCCCAGTACAAATAGAAGGATCGTCGAGTCTGCATTCAGGGCAATCAACATGGCACTCAGTGCCACAAGACAGGTCGCCACAAGGGCAGTGGCCTTAGCACCGACAGCGTCACAAATACGGCCCGAGATCAGCTGGCAGCAGGCGGCAAATAAATCTCTCGATGCACCGTAGTATCCCGCTAACCTAACACCCGCAGTGCGTGCAATCAGCACCGGCAGCAGGAGACTAACCGTTCCCCAATAGTAGGTCGGCAGAAAACGCATGCCGAGCAGTAAGCGAACCTCCCGGCGTCGAAACATTTCCCCATACCCTGCTAGCATTTGAGTGAAAGATTCCCGTTCATCGCCCCCACGTGGCAGACGAGGTAGCAGGATAAGTGCCCCTAAAATGAGCAGGGCCATAACAAAGATCGTTCCACCGCCAACGACCCCGTAATTGAAGCGATCAATTAACTCACCTCCAATTGCGCTGCCTATTGCCCCCCCGAATGTATACGTTAGGAAGTAGACAGCGGCGGCTAAGCCAAGCCGATTCGCGTCAACGGCACTGATGAGATACGATTGTCCACCCGCTGTTCGGAAGCCAGAAGCGATCCCCTGATAGCACAGCACCCCCCAGATTAACAGCGGCTGCTTGCTAATGAACACAACACCTACAACCAATGCCCCTGTCATACCCAAGATTAACGTGGATTTTCGACCCAATCGATCACTTAACGCGCCACCGACCAAAGCAAACAAACCGCCGAGGGCGATTGGGATTGCCCGTAATAACGCGGCAAACCATACCGTTTTTCCCAATGCCTCTTCCACATAGACCGGGAAAAGAAGTTCGATGGGTGCTGTGACAAGTCCTGCTGCGAGTAGAATGAGGCACAATGAGATAAATTGGCGATTCCACATCAGATGGGCACCTGTCTTTGTCGGTTTTCAGATGAAGCACACATAGGCATATCTCTACTGTCAGTTGCGCCAAACTAGGTCTTTACGGAAATTGATAGTTACTGCAAATCAGCGCGTTCATTATACAGATTAACAAAAGAAATGCAAGGTTTAATTGATGTTTGCTGTTGTATCGTGTGGGGAGAATATGATAAAATGAAAGACAAAATCAGACCAAGCTATAAGAAGGAGAAAAATATGAATTATAGACGTTTAGGAAGAACTGGGCTCAAAGTCTCAGAGGTCTGTCTGGGAACGATGACCTTTGGGGCAGCCGGCTGGGGCAGCGATGAGGCAGAATCCGATGCAGTCTTCAACTGT
The DNA here is from genome assembly GCA_047517405.1 of Candidatus Poribacteria bacterium. Lineage (GTDB taxonomy): Bacteria > Poribacteria > WGA-4E > WGA-4E > PCPOR2b > PCPOR2b. Next base: position 9,083 of record JAKZSX010000357.1, read on the forward strand.
GCGTTGGATGCCGGTATTAATTTTTACGATGTCGCCAATTCCTACGCTGAAGGTCAGTCAGAGACGATTTTGGGACGGATCATGAAGGGGAAGCGGGACAAACTTATTATCGCTTCCAAAGTCTTCAACCCGATGGGAACGGACATCAACGATTCCGGGACCTCACGAGTGCATATCATGAAATCGGTCGAAGACAGCTTGCGGCGCCTGCAAATCGATTATATCGACCTCTATCTCATCCATCATGTCGATAGAGAGACACCAACTGAGGAACGCTTGCGTGCTCTTGACGATCTCGTCCATCAAGGCAAGGTCCGCTACATCGGTTGTAGCAACGAGTACGCTTGGCGGTTGTGTGACGCCCTATGGATTAGCGAGATGAAGAATTTAACCCGCTATGAGGCGCTCCAACCCCAATACAATCTGCTGACGCGCGACATCGAAGAAGAAATCTTACCGGTCTGCCGTGATAAGGGCGTCGGTGTGTATGTTTGGGGTCCATTGGCGTCGGGATACTTAACCGGAAAGTATAAGCCGGGCGAGCCGCCTCCCGAAGATTCCCGCTTTGCTCAAAGGGCGGAATCTTCAATGGATCGGTATCTTGACCCACGGATACAGAAAATCCTAGAAACCCTCCATGACGTAGCACAAGGGCTGGGAAAGAGCATGGCACAGGTGGCGCTGCGGTGGATTCTAGAACAAGAGGGAATAACTTCAGTCATCGTTGGATCAAGAAAGGTGGAACAACTCCGGGATAATATCGGTTGTTCAGGCTGGAGTCTGCCTGCCGATGCCTTAGCGAGATTGAACCACGCTTCTGCCCCTCCAGTGCGTTACCCGGATTTGATGGAGTTGAATATCCACGAGCGTCGAGCGAGTGCGGTGGATATGCCGACGCTGGAGGCGTGATGCGTAATTCGTTATAAAGGGGTGAAATCGTGAGTGAGACAAACTACCAAGTTGGTGCCGCCAAAATTGATATCACACCTGATTTTCCAGTCCGTCTCAGCGGCTATGGTGGGCGACGAGACCAGGCTGATAGCGTTGAACAGCGGATCTGGGCGAAGGCGTTAGCGATTCGCAACGGAGCCGAAAGTCCTGCCGTATTAATGACGGTGGATAACTGTGGTGTGCCGGATTACATCACCGAGGCAGTCGCAGCAGAATTAAAGCAGAGCACAAATGTTCCTCGTGAACAGTTTGTGATTTGCTCAACGCATACTCACAGTGCGCCGTATCTTGCAGGTGTGCTGCGCACGCTGTTTGGGGTGCCAATTCCCGAAGCGCACCAGGAGAATGTTGACCGCTACACTCGCGAGTTGACGGAGAAACTGAAGCAGGTAGCAAAATCAGCGCTTGCCGATCTCTGCTCTGCTTCTCTTGCTTGGGGGGAAGGAACGGTTGGGTTTGCCGATAATCGTCGGACGAAGGGAGGTCCTGTTGACCATGCCCTGCCAATGCTTCGTGCTATAGGAACTGACGGCGAACTGCGGGCAGTTCTTACCAGTTACGCCTGCCATTGCACCACCCTAGGCGGGGATTTCAACGCTGTTTGCGGGGACTGGGCAGGCTATGCGAGTGCCTATATCGAGGCAGATTACCCTGATGCAACCGCACTAGTAGCAATCGGGTGTGCAGGAGACGCAAACCCTGCACCACGTACTGGGCTGAACTTTGCACGGCAACATGGCCACGCGATTGCCACTGAAGTGAATCGGCTCCTTGGCAGCGACCTTGCCCCAATACAAGGAGAACTTCGAGGACAGGTCAAACGCATTGACTTGCCATTCGACAGACTACCCACCCGCCAGGAGTGGGAAGAACGTGTGGCGCAAGGTGGGGCAATCGGCTACCACGCTCAAGTGCAACTCGACCGACTTGACCGTGGTGAAGCCCTTCAAACTACGCTCTCCTACCCTGTCCAGATCTGGAATTTTGCTGATGAACTCGCGGTTGTTTTTCTCCCCGGCGAGGTGGTAGTTGACTATTCAATACGCCTCAAGCGTGAGTGCGACGCATCGCGCCTATGGGTCAATGCGTACTGCAATGACGTGCCATGTTACATCCCTTCGAGACGTATTCTGAAAGAAGGGGGCTACGAAGGCGAAGGGGCGATGATTTACTACGATCGCCCAACGCGCTTCGCACCGGCGGTAGAAGATATGATTATCCGTGCCGTCCATGAACTGCTACCGGAGACGTTTCGTGTGGACAGCCTTCGATAGGTAGGAGATAGTTTGTGCCATACACAATCCACAATCCCGCTGTGCAGTGGGAGTGCTCGCTATTCTTGTAGCTCAGCGATGGCGTCGTTCTCGCTATCAAAATGTTCAAAGATAGTAATTAGTCTTCCTATCACAAGAAGATTGTTGATATTGTTGCTAACGTTAATTACACCAATTCGTCCGCCCCGACGTGCAACGGATACGTGCAATCCTATCAGCGTGCCAAGTCCGGAACTATCCATCCGGGATACATCGGCAAAATCAAACAGAAATTTGGGAGACGCAGGGGCATCTTTCAGCTGCTCGTCAACCACCTGTCTGAGCTCACCACCCGCAATACCCACGATTCTTCCACCCAGTTTCAAGATGATAACGCCATCTCTGGTTTCAACATTGACATCCATCGGTTCTTCTCCTGAAATGCTATTTGGCAAAAAGCCGGTTGTTTTGCAAAGTGCAGATTTGCTACTTCCTATCTGCGTTCATTCTAAACGATATGACACTTTTTGTCAAGCCTACTTTCCTAAATCTGCCGGAGTGCTTGACGCGATCAAGACTGAATGGGACGAGATTCTCGCGCAGTAGGGGAAAGGAAACAAAAAACGCGAGAATTCGTTGATTTATCTAAATTTGTCAAGATCAAACCTTGACAAAACCAGTCCTTTGATGATACTATTCCGGGTTGTTGTGCCTAGTGTCTGAAGTGTAATAACGCAGGTTGCTAGGACGGGTTGACATTTCGCCGTAATAAATTCACGAGACGCTGTAATCACCCTGCTACGTTCTAAAAACCGAGGCGATTGTTCGAAATCGCATTAAGGTGCATCAGGTTGAAAACTCTCGGAACGGAGATTGGTTTAATCTGTCAAATGTCAACCGAACCTACCTATTGCCCCGTTGTGGGGTACGTGGAAAATCGAGTTAAGGTAGTTGTCGAAAATCTCCCGCTGCGATGTGGTGGGAAGTTGTTGAAGGTAAAATCATGCTTACAATGAAAACATCTTTTGTTGGATCTGATACGGATATCAAATGGTGTGTTGTGGATGCGAATGGGAAGGTCCTTGGACGTTTAGCCACGCAGATTGCGATGATGCTTCGAGGGAAACATCACCCTACTTTCACCCCACACGCTGATATGGGTTATCGTGTGGCTGTAATTAACGCTGAAAAGATCGTTGTCACCGGAAACAAAGCAACAGACAAAATCTACTTTCGCCATAGCGGCTACCCCGGTGGAGGGAAAGTGAGAACCTTTGAAGAGCAGATGCAGAAAAAACCGGAAGAAATCGTACGACACGCTGTCAAAGGGATGCTCCCCAAAAATCGCCTGGGCCGCAAACTAATTAAAAAGCTAAAAATCTATGTGGGTCCAAACCATCCTCACCAAGCACAGCGTCCGGAAGTGTTAGAGGTGTAATTGTTTAGAGGAGGAAGTATGGCTGTAGAACAGTATTGGGGAACGGGAAGACGCAAAACATCCGTTGCGCGTGTGCGCTTGATTCTAGGCGGCTCCGGCCAATTCGTCGTCAATAAAAAACCGATCGATGTGTACTTTGATCGGGCTGATTTAATCCAATTGGCTAAACAACCGACGGAATTAACAAATACAAGTAGCGCGTATGATATATTCGTCAACGTACGTGGCGGTGGCATTTCAGGACAAGCCGGTGCTATTTTGCACGGTCTCTCTCGCGCGCTTGTTAAGGCGGACGAATTGTTGAAACCTACTTTGAGGAAAGCCGGATTTCTTACCCGCGATTCCCGCATGGTTGAGCGCAAAAAATATGGACAAAAAGGCGCACGGGCACGGTTCCAATTTTCCAAGCGTTAAAGGTCAGCCCGATTACACATTGGGTTTTAAACGATTTTGAGGATGTAAACTATGGCGAACACTGTCATATTAGGCGCACAGTGGGGAGATGAGAGCAAGGGAGGAACAACCGATTTCCTTGCTGAAAACGCCGATATTGTCGCGAGGTATCAAGGAGGCGACAATGCGGGTCATACTATCGTTGTTGGAAAAGAAAAGTTTGTCTTCCATCTGCTCCCTTCCGGCCTACTCTATCCTCATACAGTAAACGTGATTGGCAACGGTGTAGTCATCAATTTGGAGACGCTTTTCAACGAAATTGGCAATTTGCAGACGAGTGGGATCGAAATTGGAGACCGTCTCAAGGTTAGCGCCCGGGCACACTTAATTCTGCCTTATCACAAGGTCATAGAGTCGTGGGACGACCTTGGGAGTTCGTTGAAACTCGGCACAACTGCACGAGGCATTGGTCCCACATACTCCGATAAGATGAACCGGCATGCGGGGATACGGGTTGCTGACCTGCTTGAGTTCGACCTCTTTCAAAAGAAACTAGACTTCAATCTGGGTGCAAAAGGTTATATCCTTGATCAGATTGGCGGCGAAATCGATAGAACCGCTTTGTTAGAGGAATATCACGCCTACGCTCAGCGGCTCGCGCCCTATGTGGTTGACACATCTGAATTTATGAATAATGCCCTCAAGGCTGGGAAACGGATACTTTACGAGGGCGCGCAGGGAACGATGCTAGACATCGATTTCGGGACTTACCCTTACGTCACTTCGTCCAACACCACCGTTGGTGCAGTTTGCACAGGGTTAGGTGTTGGTCCTCAGGCAATAGATCGGGTGCTCGGCGTTTCAAAGGCTTATGTGACCCGCGTTGGTACGGGCCCCTTCCCGACAGAAATGCCGCCGGACCTGGACGAGGAGATTCGCCAGATTGGTCAGGAATACGGTGCTACTACACAACGCGCCCGCCGTTGTGGCTGGCTTGATCTCGTTGCTTTACGCTATGCCGCCCAAATCAACGGCTTTACCGACCTGGTTTTGACGAAATTCGATGTCTTAGATCATCTTGATGAGATTCAGGTCTGTGTTGCGTATCGGCGTCGTGGCGAGGTTATAACGACATTTCCGACCAGCTTGCACGCCCTTGAGGAGTGCGAGCCGGTCTACGAAACGCTACCCGGCTGGAAAGCGTCAACGGTAGATGTGCGGCGATACGAAGACCTGCCAGCGAATGCAAAGCGATATAACGCTTACATCTCCGAATTTCTTGATACACCGGTTACAATTATTTCTGTTGGACCAGAGAGAATACAAACAATAGTCTGCGATGAGAGCATTGTTTGAGCTATTTGATGGTTGGATGGACAGACAGCAGTCATATTTTAAGGTTGACAATTTCTAACCCATTGGGTATCATTTCCGCCCGTTTTTGCTAATATTTCCATTGAGGGCCGTTAGCTCAGTAGGTAGAGCATCTGACTTTTAATCAGGTGGTCACAGGTTCGATTCCTGTACGGCTCACTTATTGTCCCCGTCGTCTAGCCTGGCCAAGGACACCGGCCTTTCACGCCGGCGACACGGGTTCAAATCCCGTCGGGGACATTTTATTAGCCCTTTCCATGTTGAACGTGGAA
>JAKZSX010000358.1:0-2862 GCA_047517405.1 Candidatus Poribacteria bacterium
TTCCTCATCGATGAACGTTTCCAGCAGCCATTTCTTAGCGACCCAATCCAATCGATCTGTGAGATCCATCGGATCTTTTTCCAGCGCATTGAGAGTAGATTCCCATTCGACGAGGACCCAATCGGTATCGCCACTTTCCGCGTCGAGGTGCTTTTGGGCTAATGCGAGATATTCTCGTTGCAAATCGATTGCGGAGATACTCTTACCGTTGGCTAATTTAAATCGCCATTGATAGGTCTGATCGCGGGAGATTTCTTTAATCGTGTGGAGCGGGTCCTGCAAGGTAAACCAAGCAGGGATGCGTCTCTGCTCAATGAGATCTATGACGAGTGCGGTTGTGCCGATCTTGAGTGCCGTTGCATATTCTGACATATTGGCGTCGCCGACAATGCCGTGTAGCCGGCGATATTTTGCCGGATCAGCGTGGGGTTCATCCCGTGTATTCACAATCGGCCGGTTGTGCATGGTATCAACGCTGACTTCGACATGGAAAAAATCGGACCGTTGTGCGATTTGGAAAAAACCGGCGGAAGTCAACCCTGATTCCGTTTCGATTCCAACCTTCCCTGTCCCGGCAAAAATCTGCCGCGTCACAAAAAATGGCATGATACTCGCTTTGAGGTCGTCAAAGGGAATATCCCGTGACATCAGATAATTGTCGTGGCAGCCGTAACTATGTCCATGAAAGTCGGTATTGTTTTTATACAACAGGACACGCCTACCCAATTTTTCACTGCGTCTGACCGCACACTGCTGAAGTATTCGCTCCCCTGCTTTATCGTGGGCAACCAATTGAAAAAGATTGCAACATTCTGGGGTAGAGTATTCGGGATGGGCGTGATCGTTGTATAAACGGGCACCATTGGTCAGAATCAGATCGCTTTTGATTTCAACGAAGGACAAATTTCGCTGGCGGTCAGCTTTCTGATGTTTCTGCTCGTCGGGGTGTTCCTGTAAGGTCTTTGCACGGAAACCGCGCTCGTCTTGGAACGGATCTTCGCCACTATAATCCCACATCGGCCGGAAATCATCCTGCCGATAACTCTTGATTAATTCGACAGATTGGTTGACAGGATCGACATTCTCCTCTGATTCTAGCGTAATTCCATATTCAGTTTCGATTCCAAAAAGTCTTTGCATAAACGTTTCATCCTAAATCACGGTACTTGCAGTCTTTCTACGAGTTGACTTCTCTGGACGGATTGGGGTCACTTTGACGACATTCTCCGGATCATAATCGAGGAGTTTGAGCCAGTCCTCGATACTATCTGTCGGGGGGAAGATGTCGTTCTCGCGATATTCCGCCAATGCACCCTCCAACAGGTCTTCAAGCCGAATCCCAACCTTGTCTTCGGTGCCTTCTATCGCACGTTTAATTGCGGACTCTTTGGCGCGTTGAACAATAGAATCGACAATAGCACCGCTACATAGATCGCCACGATACATAATATCACGGCGACCACTTCGCAGGGCAACCTCTAAAAACTTGTTGCTTTCATCTCGTTCGAACAGTTCATCGCAGACCTGACTGATCAGATGGGAAACCGCTGTCTCTGCATCGCCGTTGTGGGCATCAAGGATTTCTGGGTGGAGCGGTAAATCTGGTGTCAGGTAAATGCGGAAGATTGACTTTGATGCCTCTTTGTCGGGACGGGTGACTTTAATCTTCCGATCAATTCTCCCGGGGCGTAAAATCGCCGGATCAATGAGATCGGGACGGTTCGTTGCAAGGATGATTACAACATCTTGCAGGGATTCAATCCCATCCATTTCAGCGCAGAACATTGGGACCACGGTATTGGAAATGTTATGGGAGCGGAATGAACGGCGTGTCCCTAAAATTGATTCCGCCTCATCAATGAATATAAAGGGCAGATAGCCTTCTTTGCTCTTCTCACGCGCTATCTGGAAGATTTCGCGGACTTTGCGTTCCGACTCACCAAGCCACATATTCAAGATTTCGGGTCCCTTGATGTGCAGGAAGCACCCTTCCACATCAACCCCTTCCTCTGTGCTCAACCGTTGTGTCAGGTTATGCGCCGTCGCCTTCCCGATGAGTGTTTTCCCACACCCCGGCGGACCGTACAGAAGAAAGCCTTTCGGGGGCGTGTATTGAAACTTATCAAAAAGTTTCGGATGTAAAATTGGCAGTTCGATGGTATCTTTGATGAGCTGGATAGTATTGTCCAGTCCACCTACTTTGGACCAAGGAAGGTCCGGCACGGCTTCGAGATAGTAATCCTGTGCTTCTTGCACTTCCAAACGTTCTAGCGCTACTTTGGAGCTCGGGTCCATGCGAATTTCGTCGCCGACTTTAAGTTTTGCATTCGCTAAATCGGTCGAGCGTTGTAAAATAATCGATTGTAATCCAGCAGGTTCACCCCCAACCCGCAATCGCCCATCAGGCATCAAGTCAACGATTTTCGCAATCGATCCAGAGGTATTATATCCCAGCTCACCGACAATGACGTAGGCATCATTGAGAAGCACACTAAAACCGATCTTGAGGGCTGCGGCATCCAGTTGTGGGTCAATATTCGCATAGTATTCGGAGCCGCTGATAATGACATGGGCTACTTCCTTTTTCGGTAGTCCAAGCAGCGTCCCGATCCGATTCGCAGGGGAAGTCAACTTTTCGATCGCCTCCTGCATCTCAACGAGTGCTTCCCTTGCCTCTTGGAAGGTCATTTCGTCTTCCACAATCGCGCGCCGAAGTTGGAACAGCAGCGGGCGCCGGCGATCGTTCTCATGAGTCGCATAAATGAGCCGATCCACTAACATCAGGGAACGGGGGGTGCCCACCTGATTATCATCGTCTTCAATTTCGTCCTCAATATCGTCGTCAAATAGTCGGAGATTGTC
>JAKZSX010000359.1:0-3369 GCA_047517405.1 Candidatus Poribacteria bacterium
GAGAAGGCCGTCAGAATGCTGCAACTTGCTGATATCAATGTTCTTGGCGCGTGCCAGCGTCTCTGCGTCACCGTAAGGACCTTCCCCGTATCCGTGCTGCTTGAGCCAGTCGAGGCAGAAACGGCTCTCCGAATCCAGATCCCCCTCTTGACGCTCGTCGTAGTCGGCGATGGCGCGATTGATTGCCACCAGTGCCTCCCGTACCGACACCGGCTCACCGCTGATAGTCTCTACACGGCTGTAGCGGGAGTAAATCTGCATACCGGGCCCGATAGTGGCTTGCGCCAAATCGGTCGGAGCGATGTGTCTTTTTTGTGTTAGTTGGTCAAGTGCGGCGGGCAGTTCTTTGTCAAGCGCATTGAGGAATTGGCGGCGCGTTGCGATGGAGGCATCATCGGGGCGTAGACGACAGACCAGTACGACAGACGAGGCAAGGGCGTTGATATTTTTTTTGAGGTTAGTCGTCAGTTCAGTACGCATAGGCCAAGTACCGACGATTTGAAAACCGGCCGAAACAACAGCACTCAACATGGCTTCCCAGCCTGTGGAAGCCCTACCCTCGCGTTCTTCCTGCTGCTGCTTGTAGGCGTAAAAGATAGACGAAGGAAATTCATCAGAGCAACGTTCTCGTATCAGCTTCAGCGTCTTACCCAGCAACTCCTCAAATCGTTGTCTTGGGTTTTCAAATCGAAACCTGCTTTCAATCATCTCGTCTTCTTTGGGCGTCAATATGGCTGCGAAAAGGTCCGGATACATGTCGCGGAGCAGTGGACGCAGCCACACGTAGAAGAAGTCAGACGAGTCGGCATAGTGTATGTTGCCGTAATAGGGTGGATCAGTGACGATGATGGGCCCGTCTTTGGCGTAGATAGTGGTGGATGCATCCGCCTGATACGCTTTACCGCTATTGATGTTGCCGGGGAGACGCTCGACAACCTTGGAAACATAATCGATTTGCCCAATCCAATTCCCAGTTGATGTTGAGAATGGATTTCCTTCAGCAAAATCCCATACCATTGGAATTCCCTGACGCCCGAAAACTTGAACAAGTTTTTCGGTTAATGCATCCCACAATGTGAAGCTAGAACCTCTATTAGTCATTTTGCCAATAGCCAACGCAAGATATGTACAAATAGCATCGGCATATTCCACTGACGCTCCATGTTCGAGAATCAGGGAGCGGATTTCTGGCATCAGATCGCTAAATGTAGTTAACGCTATCAGTTGTCGTTCCGTAAAAAGTTGGTGCCACCGTGTAAATCCGTAAATTTGCACACTGATACTTCTAGCTTGTTCAGGCAGACTTCCGCTTGGCCTCCATGCTGATTCAGTTTCTAACGCAGTCTTGATGTGCTCGTCGGTCGGCGAAACATAGATTCGCCTGCGGTTCCCCTCGGCAATGATGGCGGTCATCTGTTCGCCCATGTTACCAGCCCTTCCCTGTTCACGGACATAAGACAACGGGACCGCGTTGTTGCAGGCAATACAGACTGCACCGTCGCTGTCCACCGTGCCTCCTTCAGGAACGCTGCCGCTATGCTTCTGTACCACGAAGGATACGCGCTTCGCCGCATGGTCAACAGTGGGCTTAATCCAATGTTCGTTGTTCCCCTTTTTGGAGATTTGGAAGGTTTTCAGCAGGGGCATCTGGACGCCACACGCCGGATTTTGGCACGGGATAGTACGCGTCCAGAGCCACGCAATTACGGTGGCATCGCTGCTATCGGACAGCTTTGCCTTCGGGTAGAGATGCCCAATCTGCTTAAACGCTTCTTCGCGCAGCCACGCACCGTAGTAGCGGATGTCATTCGCAAGGCCGGACGCGCCGCGCCAAGGGAAACGCTGCTTTTTTTTACCCTTGCCTACCATCATTCCGATGCGGTCTGCGTCGGGATTGACTGGAGGGCGGTTGCGGAACTTAGGTGGTATCTCGATCAATGCCTTGTTGATGAGAACAGCCACCGGGTTGAGGTCTGAAGCGACCGCCTTCAGCCCGAGCCGTTGTGCTTCGAGGGGGATGAAACCGCCGCCGGCGAAGGGATCATATATCGGCAGTGTATGCTCGCGTAGATAGTCTAACACTTCAGTCGGATCCGTGGGTACTGTTTCACCCCGTGAACGCGCCACCGAGCGGGCGATTTCGTAACGTGCCTTCGCCAAGAGGACCCTTACAGCAGGTTGGCTTTCGTCGGTACTCTCCCATTCAACCAGCTTTCGGATGATTTCGTGGAGGTGCTCACGTTCGATACGTTGTTCCTCCTCAGTAGCAAACTCGTCGGGATAGGAGGAAGGATCATCCACCATGCTGGCAAAGATGACAGCACGACAGGCAGCAAGCGGACGGCGCGCCCACCACATGTGCAATGTGCACGGATGGCCGTGCCGGATGGATTTCTCGCGGGCAGATTCACGGTTGATGTCGTCTAGCGGCAGGTCAACTTCAATAAGTTTACGTCGGTAAGTGTTCATTTTAACTCGAATAATAAAACATGAAAAAGTAAATAAAACGCAAAGGCACAATGAGATCCTAAATAAAATGCAGAGACAAGGGAATTCTTTTTTACGTCCTTGCGTTCCTTTTCGCTTCTAGCGTTGAATGTATTATGACTGTTCGCAATCAAGACCAAGCTGGGCGCTGTTTTCACGCATAGTACGGGTAGTATTTTCGGAAAAGCCCTCCGGTTTATCCGATGTAATAGTAATCTTGACGGTGACTTCTCCACCATCGGCACTCAGATTGCGGATTATCTCGTCGCGCAACAGATTGATGTCGTCGAGGGAGATGTTGTTTTGGATTGTTTTCGTTACAACGATGCGTTTGGGACCAGCCAGTGGTGTAGGGTCAGGCGGCAAATCTACCGGCGGATCGTCAGGGACAACGATGGGCGAGGGGTCGGGGTCAATGGCGGGTGCCCCTTCTTCTATTACGAGTTGCGCCATTTCGGGAGTGACCAGTACCCCGGAATCGCGATCTGTGAGTAAGAGATTAGACGTCGTCTCACCAAAGCACATACCCTCGTATTCCTCGCCGTTGTATGCCTCAGCGTAGCCGAATTTGCCGTCCGACACACCTTGTGTAATGCACTTTATCAGAACATTTTTGCTCCTCAAGCGGTGCAAATAGACATTCCTTGTCATCAATTCCCATAGATTATCTACGCCGATGTGGTCGCTGTAATTCTGGCTGCTCCACACGTATTGCTGCAACATGGTTGTAAGGGCGGAGGGAGATATTTCATCAACGAGAACCTCTGCCTCGATCAACTGTCCCAACGCGCTGTCAACGATGTCACCTGTGTCCGCGGGGTTTGTCTGGAAGATGGACAGCCCGTAGTTTGCCCGCTGCGGGTTTTCCTGTGACGGCACCAT
>JAKZSX010000360.1:0-3245 GCA_047517405.1 Candidatus Poribacteria bacterium
ACTCCTAGCGATATGCTGTCTATACCTACAACACTGTTACAGCAACAGGAAGCAGAACAATCAAGCGATTCCGATGACACAGATGATGACACAGATGAGGAAACGGTATTCGCGTAACACTCGCCTGCCAACAAACTGTCCGAAAAAGATGCGATCAACAACGTGCCGAGATCAATCCGTCAGGAATACTAGGCATGACCTCTTCGACGCTTCTGCGCGGTAGTCGGGTCCGACTCACAGCGTTAACGCAAAGCGACCTGCCAATCGTTGCCCAATGGCATCAAAATCCCGAATTCTTAAGATTGCTTGACGCGCTCCCCGCTTATCCCAGAACTGAAGCGTCATTGGCTCAGTGGCTGGATGACAGGCATAAAGCGACTGACGCTTTTCTTTTCGCCATTCGCACCCTTGACAACGATGCGTTAATTGACTACGTTGAACTGGACGGGATACTGTGGACACATCGGGTGAGCGGTGTGAGTATCGCCATTGGGGAGGCAAAACACTGGGGAAAAGGCTACGGATACGAAGTCATGCAACTTGTGCTCCGATTTGCCTTCGATGAGCTCAATTTGCATCGCGTACAACTCACGGTGTTTTGTTACAATGAACGCGCCATCGCGTTGTATGAAAAGTTGGGTTTCCAACGTGAGGGTATACATCGGGAACACCTACAGCGTGATGGGAGACGCTATGATATGTATCTGTATGGTCTCCTCCGCTCGGGATGGGAAAGAGACTTGAAATTACCGTAAATGCTTGATGGGTCTGAAAAGAGAAAACAAATGAGGAACACATAATGGCTAAGCGAATCGCGCTTTTTAATCACAAGGGTGGCGTGAGTAAGACAACAACGACATTTAATTTGGGATGGATGTTAGCCTCAAAAGGGAAGAAGGTTATCTTAGTGGATGCCGATCCCCAATGCAACTTGACGGAAATGGTACTAGGATACACAGGAATAACTGAGTTTGAACAATTCTACAAAAAAAAGACCAATCTGAGAGATGGGATCGCTCCAGCTTTTGAATCTCGACCAAAACTCATTGAGGCAGTTGAATGTATTCCGGTCAAAGGACAGAAAGATCTATTTCTGCTTCCGGGCCATATCCGACTGTCTGAATATGAAGTAACGTTGGGAATTGCACAGGAACTTTCCGGTTCGATCCAAACGCTTCAGAACTTACCCGGATCCATCTCTTATTTGTTAGACAAAACAGCGGCGAAATTCAATGCGGATTATTTGTTGATTGACATGAATCCGGGACTCAGTTCAATCAATCAAAACTTATTGATGACGAGCAATTTTTTCATCGTTCCAACGAATCCGGATTACTTCTCAGTGATGGCGATAGAGTCTTTAGCAACAGTGTTACCGAACTGGCACGCATGGTCTGAGAAAGCTCGCACCCTACCAATCCTTACAACTGCGACCTATCCGTTCCCAGCATTAACCCCAAAATTCCTAGGCATAATTGTTCAAAATTATCGCCCACGAGGTGGTGCCCCTGCTGCCGGTTTTCAAAAATGGATAGACGAAATTAACGAAATTGTCTCTTCAAAACTGGTTTCCGAATTACACAAAATTGGAATGATGTTACCGGATCAGGGCTATGGCGAGGAAAGCCTGGGAGCAGCATTCTGCTTGGCAACTATCCCGGATTTCAATACGCTGATTGCCAAATCGCAAGACCACCAAACCCCTGTTTTTGCGTTGACCCCTGAACAGATTGATCAATCCGGTACAGTTTCGGAAAATACACTCAAATCAAGAGATAATTTTAATCAGATTTTTTCAGAACTTGCGGATAAAATTATCAGGCTAACAACTCATGCAAGTAGCGATTGATCGATTTCGAGTAAATATTGCTCGTGTCCGTAACCTTGGGGTTATCTATAACACCTTAAACGCTCAAACTACCGCAGCAATAGATCTCTCTGATATATTGAGATCTGAACTTGTGATGGCTGTTAGCGCACTTGACCACTACATCCATGAAATTGTCAGAATCGGCATGTTAGAAGTTTACCGTGGGACTCGTCCTGAAACATCTGCATTTCTGCGATTTCAGATTTCACTAGAAAGTGTTCGTCAAGCCATTAGTGCCCCAGCGAGTGACAATTGGTTAGACAATGAGATTTTGCAGCGTCACAGTTGGCGCAGCTTTCAACAGGCGGATCATATAGCGGACGCAATTCGATTAATCTCAGACATCAGGCTGTGGGAGCAAGTGTCAAATTATCTGGGAATGCCGGCATAAGACATAAGGCAACAGCTCAATCTTATTGCTGATCGAAGAAACAAAATCGTTCATGAAGCGGATATGGACCCAACTCCTTATGATACTCGATGGCCCATTGATGCAGTTTTAGTAGATGACGCAATCAACTTTATCGAACAGATTGCCGAGACAATACATGACCTGTTGACAATCTGAAGAGGAGATGAACATTATGCCATTAAAAACTGTTGGACTTCTAAGCCCCGGCGATATGGGACATACTGTGGGCAATGTCCTTGTCACACACGGCCTGCGCGTGATTACCTGTCTTCAAGGGAGAAGTGAACGCACCCGGACCCTCGCAGAAAAAGCGAAGATTGAAGATGTGCCGACGTATCAAACCCTTGTGAATGAAGCAGAGATTATCCTGTCGATTATGGTGCCAGCGGAAGCCAAGGGAGCCTCTCAAGCGGTTGCCGATGCGCTCGTCGAAACGAAAACGGATCTCACCTACGTCGATTGTAACGCAATCGCCCCACAAACCACACGTCAACTCGACGAAATTATTACCGAAGCCGGTGGCCGTTTTGTCGATGCGTCTATTATCGGTCCCCCACCCAGAAAGCCGGGGGCGACCCGCTTCTACGCCTCAGGCACCCACGTCGGTGATTTTGAAGCGTTGACGCAATTTGGGCTTGATGTCCGTCCGCTCGGAGATCAGATAGGTTTGGCTTCGGCGATTAAGATGTGCTACGCCTCGTTGACGAAGGGATTGACCGCACTTTGCACGGAACTGTTGACCGCCGCAGAACTGCTGGGGGTGTCGGATGCCCTCAAATCGGAATTTCAGATGAGTCAATCGGCGTTGTATCAACGGATGGAAGGGGGACTGCCGGGGATGCCGCCGAAGGCTAGACGTTGGATCGGTGAGATGGAGGAGATTTCAGCGACGTTTGGCTACGTCGGTTTGACGCCAAAAATTCTAGCGGGTGTGGCGGATATGTACCGATTGGTCGGGAAGAC
>JAKZSX010000361.1:0-11064 GCA_047517405.1 Candidatus Poribacteria bacterium
TAGATGCTGCGGCTGACCTGTCCGAATTGACTCAATCGCCTTGACCCCAATTTTCGTCGCTCGCAGCCCATCTTTCACCTTCGCGGCGTTCACGGGATCGACATCTTTCCCTACCCAATCGATTAACGCCCGCATCTCATCGACATACCCGTGAGCCGCGCTACCGTTGCGATAATCGTGGGGCAAATCTTCCATCGTAAAATCGGCAGGCTCCACGCCCCAAAACTTAATCGCGGGTTCACCATAGTAACCGTAGAGCGTTGCGGTCTTCGTTCCACCAAATAACTCGTAGAACGCTTTCCCAGCCAACGCCGGTGAGCCGAAGTCTCCGTTGATTGCGCTCGCCACGCAGCCGTTCGCAAATCGAATTGTAGCAACAACGCTATCAGTGATTTCAGGAATCTTGGGATGGGTCAAGTTGCCACCCTCTGCATAAATGGTGACAGGCTCCGCCCCGGCAAGCCAATACATCGCATCAAACAGATGACAACCTTGCGAAAGAATGTTGCCGCCACCTTCGACCGGATCGTTCGCCCAACTATCATCGCCCCACCGTGGATCTACGAGCTGCCCGACAATCACAAGCGGCGTTGGAATAACCTCCTTGAGTTTGGCGATGAATGGTGAAAATCGCGCTTGAAATCCAGCCATCAACTTTACACCCGCCCGTTCTACTACTGCCTCAATCTGTTCGCACCCTTCAATCGTTAGTGCCAGCGGCTTTTCGACGAAGATCTGTTTGCCGGCTTCTGCGGCTTCAATCGCGAGGGGTACGTGCAGGTCGTGGTGGGTACAGATTAACACCACATCAACCAAGTCGTCGTTGAAGAGATCATGTGGATCGGTTGTGCAATAGTCACAACCGACTTCCTTCTGCAATTGCTGGGCAGCTTCACTGCGGACGTCGGCGAATCCGCGTAAATGTGATCCTTCTATTTCAGCGAGATTCCGTGCATGATGCGATCCCATCCCACCACAGCCGATGAGACCGATCCCAACCTTGTCTGACATGGCACTTCTCCTTCATTTAACTTTCCAAAGCATTTTTCATCTATTATTATGGCGTTGAGATATTTTACCTGTTTTGTTTAGCTATTGCAAGGTGAGTTATCTACAGAATTGTTCGCTATACCATTTCAAGAGGACGAGGTTGTTACGATCACCAATACGTATACAGTGTGATCTCAAACAGAACCAATTGCAGACACGACAACCCAGCAACCCAATAGAAATCAGCTATGCCCCGCTGGTCGAGATATTTCGCCACAGGAATGAGGACAAAAGGTACCATAAAGATCCAAACCCGCTCGACCTCCATTGTAAAAAGCGCGGAAAAGGTAATTATCAGCAACGCGATTAGATAGCCAATGACGTAGATGTCGATCGGCGCGCCACGTCGCCCGTCTCGAATAGTCCTCACAATCTGCCGGAGCCACACAGTTGTCATCGGTATCCCAATCCCAATCAGAAAAGCAAATAGATTCCCAAAACTCAAGTGGAGATAGCGTCCAATCGTCTCGTATCCTGTTCCCAGTGCCGCCCTGTCTTTTCTTATCGATGCCTGCAAAGCCTCCAATAGATTAAATCCTGTGAATATAGACATCAACAGGTAAAATGCGGTGAAGGTAACGACGGCGATCAATAGTAGGTTCAGTGTGGTTCTGAATCTCCTCCGATCCGCGATTAAGGTGAGCAGCATAACGACGGTAAAAAATAAGCCGATGAACACTGTTGCGTACGTCATCATCAGCCCACAACCAAGTGAAACTCCTGTTAGGAATCCGTAGAGTATCGCCCGGTTCGAGATAATCCCTCTGTAAAATAGATACAGGCTCAAGATCAAGAAAACACTGAACGGCCCATCCATCGATGTTCCCGTAAACATAACGAAGTTAGGAGTGATAAGGAACAGCGTAAGGGCATATCGTCCGATCGATGCACCGTACAGTTCTTTTGCGAGCAGGTAGATTGGGATTACCGTTAAACTCGTGAAAGCAATTGATCCGAGTGATGCAGCCAACAGATTATATCCGAACAGCTTGCTAATAATCCATAAAAACAATATACCCCCCGGCGGATGGGTTTGGGCATGCCCCGATAAAGTTGAGAATAGCCCCGGCTTGGCGTAACCTCGCATGAATGACAAGAAACCGATCTGATCGACCTTTGGCACATCACTATAATATTCGTATCTTGTCCGCGTATACGGTTCTTGGAATGCAGGCAACTGTCGTCCACCTACCTCTCGGTAGCCGTCAATCATCGCGACGCTGATGCTGATTGCGAGAAAGAACCCAATCGAGATAAGAAGAACCCACGTAGAGGGCAGAGACCGCTGAAGGAAAAGCTTGTAACACAGGAGAAGGAATGCTATCAGAACAACCAGCGCAGGAAGCAGCCAGAGGCTCAGATCGGTTTGGGACTGCGCGTAGAGAGGAACCACATGGCGATGAAATTTGACCGCTCCCAGATTAACGGAAGCGGTCCGCATCCAGTAGGCAAGGAACTTGTGGTAAAGCAAGAAGAAAAGCGTAATACAGAGGCACTGGATCGGAATAAGATTGAGGAATGTAAGAAATCGCTTGAGAGAGTGATTTAGAGGATTGAGGGGGGAGTCCACATGTCGATCCGCGGTCATTTGCTGTCACGGTTCATTGCCTGTCCGGACAGTTGGGTTGAAAGTGAGAAAGTGTGAAGGTGTGAAAGTGTGAACTACGAGACTATGACGGTTTCGTCGGTTTGAGCAGCCACTTCTGAGGTTGATTTGCCATGTTGACCAGCTTTCCAATAATCATATCGTAGACCTTGTGCAATCTCGTCCCATCTTCTCGACGTATGTAAACACATTTGACGGCATATTCGAGCCAGACTTGTGTTTCAGCAGCTTCACCTTCTGCTTCGTTCATTTTGTTTACAAAAGCGGCTTGGTATTTTCTCCGTCGCCATCCTTCAGCGATTTGCCCTGAACTAGCCCTTGAGGACCGACGAACTTGATCCGTCAAACTGTAGGTCTCTTCCTTGGAAAATGACTTTGATAATTCATAGATGTCCATTGCTGCTTCAACCGATAGCTTGTAAACATCTAATTGCCAATGATATTGAATCTTTTCAGCCATTTGTTTTTCCATTCGTCCCATCAGTCACCTGCCTAGGTCAGATGCAGGACGGCAGACCTTCTCACTTTCTCACTATCACACTTTCGTCTTACAATTTAACACCCTACGAAATCGCGAATCCCGGTCTATGATCGGGACTTGCCTCAGACATACTCAAACCGTCGAGGGCAATCTGTCGCCCATGTTCGGTCAACATCAAATCGCCTGCATCGGACTGGATGGTGCCCTGCTTCTCTGCATATCTCACAACCCGCTCTGCGAAAGCAGGTGCCCAACGCAGATGTTCATCCAGATGTTCAATGCGACGTTCTCGTTGGGCATCAGGAGAACCCTCATGATTTAGTAAATGAATGGTAAGCATTGTCTGAGCAAATTGCCATCGCTGACGTGCCCGTCGCCGAGCGATAGCGATGATGCCGCGAGTTGGTGCGAGAAGGAAGGTCAAGAAAAAGAAAACTCCACTCATTGTTGCTATAGCCCCGGCGATGGACGCATCTAGCCAATGCGCCAACCAGTAACCGGTGATAGCACTCGCAATACCGTTCAACGCGCTCAGTCCCAGTAGATAGGATAGCCGATCGGTCAACAGATAGGCGGTCGCTGGTGGGGCAATCATCAGCGCAACAACCAAGATGGATCCGACCGCGTCAAACGCTCCAACAGCTGTCACCGAAACCAGCGTCATCAAACCGTAATGGACAAGGACGGGCGAAAATCCGAGCGCGGCAGCGAGTCCAGCGTCAAAGGTTGCCAGCTTCAGCTCCTTGTAAAACAGTGTGATGAAAATGAGGTTGATTAGCAGGATACCTCCCATCACCCAGAGTGATTTGGGTAGGCTGTATCCGAGAACGGACAGTCGCTCGAATGGAGCAAACGCCAACTCTCCCAATAGCACAGCATCGGTATCCAGATGGACACTCCCCGCATAGCGAGAGATGAGAATCACACCTCCACTGAATAGTGCCGGAAACACAATCCCGATGGCAGCGTCCTCACGCACAAGCCCAGTACCGTGTAGAAGTTCCACGAGAGCCACCGTAATCACGCCGGTAATCGCGGCTGCGATAATAAGGAGTGGCGATGCGAGGTCTTCAGTAATGAAAAACGCTAAAACGATACCCAGAAGGATTGCATGGCTAATAGCATCGCTCATCAGCGCCATACGCCGGAGTACCAGAAACACTCCCGGCAAAGCGCACGCAACAGCAGCAACGGCAGCGATAATTTGAATCTCTATCTGTGGTGAGAGGTTCATTTAATTTTCCCGGATCCTTGCCAAGCGTTTTGCTTCAGCCAATCCGTTCGAGGTCAGTGCCCATTCTGTGCCGACTCGATGTGCCCAGCCGCGAGCTTCCAGTTCTTCGAGACTACGCTTAACACCGCCCCGTCCAGCACTCATCGCATTTAAGACCCCCACAGAATGCCGATGTTCTAAATCTTCATGCTGCAACATCAGCGCGTAGAGGTCAGCCAAAACCATTTCGACTCGCAGTTGTCGACGGTTACGTTGATGTCGCATCCAATTCCAGATCAATCCCCGATTCGGTGCTAAAGTCATCGATACTGCAACGATCGCGCTGATACAGAGCACGATGGTTGGACCGGTAGGAATTCGTGCTATGCTACTACTAATGATTGCACCACTTACGCCGGCAACCGCGCCAAACAGAGCGGATAGGACAACCATCACACCCAGACGATCTGTCCATTGCCGTGCCGCCGCCGCAGGCGCGACAACCATCGCACTCATCAAAACTACACCAACAGTCTGCAATCCCAATACGATAGAAATTACGATAAGCGTCGTCAACAAAACGTCCAACCAGCGCATGGGAAAACCGAGGCTAGCTCCGAAGCCAGGGTCGAAACTGAGAAGTTTGAAATCCTTCCAGAATACCATCATTATCAACAGTGCAATGATTCCCAGTGACGCCATCGTCTTAACGTCTCGTTCTACCAGTGCCGCTGCCTGACCAAAGAGGAATTTGTCAAGTCCTGCCTGATTGGCGTTGGGCATCTTCTGAATGAATGCTGTCAGCAGGACGAGACCGAAGCCAAAAAAAACGGAGAGCACCAACCCTAACGCACTATCGTTTTTGATGCGGGTCGTATTGACAATACCCATCACAAAAAGTGTACCTACCCAACCAGCAGCAGCAGCCCCTAACACCAACACAAGGGGGGCTTTGCTGCCGGTAAGTAGAAATGCTAAGGCGATGCCGGGCCACGCTGCATGGGAAATTGCGTCTCCTAATAAACTCTGTTTCCGTAGGACCGCGTATGTTCCCAAGGCACCGCTGACGATTCCGAGCGTGGCAGAACCTTGTGCAACTGTGCGTAGGGTATAATCGAAGAAGAGATTATGCAGCAATTCCATTTGTCGACCTATTTTGACGCAAGCTACCACCTAAAGCCTCAACCAAGACTGTTATCCGAAATCACCTCAAGGCGCATTAGAATGGGTTCAATCTGTCAAATACTAACGGCTCTCTAGTTCAACCGATGCGGATTGGGACGAGGTCGAGCGAGACTGCCCGACCTACAGGTGTTGGTCTTAGTAGAAATACCCGGCGTGTTGCACAATAATCCGGGCTCAATCAACCAAGATTATCGCGCAATGTTCATAGGGATTTTCGGTTTTGAAAAATCAACCTACTTGAGAATCACCATCTTTCGTATGGTGGAGTAATTGCCTGCACGTAACTGGTAGAAATACATGCCGCTTCCCACAGGCTCACCTAAGTGATTATGCCCATCCCAATACGCCGCTCGCACCCTATCCGTGTAATACCCCGCCTGTTGATACCCTAAATCCAATTGACGTACCAACACGCTCTTGGTGTCATAAATAGTAACCGCCACATCCGCAGGGTAGGCAAGTTGATATGGAATCCACGTCTCAGGGTTGAAGGGATTGGGGTAATTCTGAAGCAGCCGAGTCTCCATCGGGGCAATGCTATCGAAGGTTAGGTGAAGCGTTGAATACGCTTTCCGAATATCATCAGCTGTGATGATATGGTCGGTCTTTCCGATAGGTTGACCTGAAGTGATGTCGGTAAGCGTCAAGCGCACAGTGTCGCCGACTTGCACAACTGGGGTTCGACTCAAATCAGCAAAACCTAAAGTAAATCTGCCTCCAGCTTCCGCCAATCCTTCCGTCAACAGCTTACCTGTTCTGAGATTGTCAACGGTAACTCGGTAAGATTCTTGGAACCCTTCTGCACCCAGAATCCCATCAACGACGAATGCCCAAAGCGTTCCATTGATGGCTGGTGCGCTCGCTGTTCCAGCAGCTTGCGTTGGATCGGGATCGTTCCAAGGTTCTCCCGTAAATGTGACAGATCCGCCCTCCGGTGTATTTACAATATACCCCCGTCCGCCTTCAATCGGAAATCCATCCCCAGGTGTTACGATAGTATGAGATATGAACTCCCCGTCATCAGCAGCGATAATAACCGTCGATCCGACCATCTCCATAAAGCTGCGTGCTGTCAGCGGCGTCTCTGGACGTAGCGGCGGTGAAATGATATTTAACCCATTATCTAGATGCAGAGTAAAATTAAAAACGCGCTCTTCCTCAGGTTCATCTTCACTGGGCAGCCTAACATCTTCAGCTGAACCATCGAGGGTGCTCACCATCGTCCCCAAGTTGTTTGCGGCACGATGAAAGAAGGGAGCCCAGTAAAGTCTGACAGCCTCCACCGTATCGATTTCGTCAGAAGTGGGTCCCTCTTCACCCTGGGCAAGCAAGATAAACGCAGTCCGAAAGCCTTTCTGAGAAGATTCAGCATTGGGGATTCGCCCCCCATTTACCGCAATAATATCTTCAATTCTTATCTCTTGCTTGTCACCCCGGAAACCGACGTCCCCCAAGGAATACACGCCCTGTAGCTGATCTGCAGATATAATCTCTTGATTATAAGGAGGTGGAATATCCAAATCATGGGGGTCGGTCACCAAGAAGGTCGGAGGAACATCTTCCGGCTTTAGTAGCCCCATTAGATATAAATCGAGTGGGCTATAAAGATCTTTGGGAGCTAAGGTAGTGAACGTGCCATCCCCGTTATCTTGGATGTCATTGCCGCCCAGAAGCGATCCACTCGTATGTAGGAAAAAATTCCAATGTGCCCGATCCCGAGTTAACAATACAGGGGGATCGATGAAAGCTATCCACGTATGCCCAAATTCGTGCGCGAGTACACTGAGCGTGGATGTTGCCGGACCAAACGTGTTCTCCAAGGGATCATCCTCCCATACCTTCAAGCTTTTCATGGTGAGGAAGCTTTTTAGATTCCCTTGGCTACCGTAAGCCGCTGTATGATCAAATTGCGGAAAGATTTCTCCCCTGTTTGGGTTGCCAATACCTAAAACATCATTCTGAACGTTAATAGCAAAAGCTAGAACTCCTACTAGGTCTAGGTTTGATTCAAAATTAGTGAAGAGAATTAAACTATCAAAATCGTCGCTATGCGTTCGGTAGAACTCGCGCGCAACATTCTGTAGGTTGACGGTCGGTAGATCTACGAAGACTTCTGCGATGGCACCCGTTGTCCCCTCAACCGGCAAATCGTCCGAATAGTCCACTAAATTCACTTGAAAAGCATCGTCGAGTCCACCGGGGGATACCCCAACAATACCTGTTCTCACATCAGATTTCTCAAAAACGATGTCAATGACGCCTGTATCGAACAGAACAACCTGCATTGTTAGAGTCACTCCACCGAAGAACTGTTCGCTGAACGCCTCAACATTGAACCAAGTGATGGTAACCTGTTTTGCAGATTGCTTTACCTCAACGGTTGGGGTTTCGCCGAATGGGTCAGGAAATGGGGCATACGGATTCAGGTCAGTGTACAGCACACCGATGCGGGGTGATTCTCCCAAAAATCGTTGCAAATCCCGTGCCCCTGAAGCGGCATCCCCCTTGCTGAATGTTAAGTTTCCATCTGAATTGACAAAAACCTCTGTATATTCCTTACCAAAAAATGGGAAGTCGAATTCAATTTCGACCTTCTTACTATCGTCATCATTCAACTGCAATACATCGCCGAAAGCTTGGACAAATTCAACATCCTCTGGCATAGATACATCGTATCCGCCTAGGTCATTGAGCGTGAAACGTAAATTTTGTCCTGCTAAATCGAAGGTGTTCTTCGGTTGGACGATGTGCTCGTTGCCGTTGATGATCGCCAGATCTCCGACATCAGTAGATGTTGATTCAAAGGTGACTTCTTGTGCCGTGTTTAGCTGTAGCCTTTGATGCGGTTCATCACCAGATTTGGCTTGAGCCTGTTGTAGAGAAAAGATAATCAAAAGTGTAGCAGTAACAACCAACAATTTTCGTGTCATTAAAAAAAATAACCTCCTAATGAAATTGTGTTTTTGGATTGATAATTAACAAATTGTAAAGCGTAAAAAGACGGTTTTTACGCTTTATACATAAGGTAAGTTTACTTCAAGACGGACGGAGTGAAGTGTCCATCGGTTTGTCAACCTGTACAGTTGTGGTTTCGTCAACTGGTTGAGATAATACTGCATCAGGTTGTCCTGTGGTTCCATCAGCCTGATTGTTTCGACTGAAGAAAGAGACGCGGCCACCGTACGCTAGACGGAGATTCTGCTCCGTAAACACTTCCTCCACGGGACCGCTAGCGATGCGACGTACGTTTAGCAGCGTAACGGAATCAAAATAATCCGCCACCGTCTGCAAGTCGTGATGAACGGCAACGACGGTCTTACCAGCAGCCCGCAGGTCTTGCAAGAGAGCAACGATCGCCCGTTCAGTCGTTGCATCAACGCCTTGAAACGGTTCATCCATGAAGTACACTTGGGCATCTTGCACCAACGCCCGTGCCAAGAAGACTCGCTGCTGTTGTCCGCCAGAGAGTTGGCTAATCTGTCGGTCTGCAAAGTCACGCATCCCAACATTTTCAAGTGCTTCAATTCCCCGTGCCCGTTCTCGACGACCCGGACGACGCCCCCATCCCAAGGTTCCATAACACCCCATCATGACTACGTCCAACACACTCGTCGGAAAATCCCAATCAACGCTCCCACGTTGCGGCACATATCCCACGAGTCGGCGCTGATTGGCGTAGGACTGACCGTAGATTAATATTCGCCCCGCCGCCGGTGCCACTAGCCCCAGGATTGCCTTGATGAGCGTCGTTTTGCCGGCACCGTTGGGACCGACGATTGCCATGAGGACTCCCGATGGCACGTTAAGGTCTACGTCCCACAGCACCGGCTGATCCCGGTACGCCACAGTCAGATCCGCCACCTCAATAGCCAATTGGTTATTCAGAGATTTTATCATATCATTCGCCCTCCTCTCGCACACCGACACTCGTTCACCTATCTGTTTTGGGGTGAACGCATGTTGTAGGGTTCAACGATCGTTGAACCCTACGAGCAAGGTGGCCTCGCTCTTATCAGTTTGTCGCTGTTTGCAGCAGCGATGCTACGATTGTATCAATGTTATGGCGCACCATTCCGATATACGTGCCTTCTGGTGTTCCTGACGCTCCCATCGCATCCGAGAAAAGCTGTCCGCCAATCTCTACAGAGAATCCTTTCGCCTTTACAGCAGCTTGTACCGCCTCAATGCTCCGGCGAGGTACAGATGTTTCGACAAACATGGCGGGGGTGCGGCGGTCGACGATAAACCGCACTAACGCCTGCACATCAGCTGTGCCAGCCTCGGCTGCCGTACTGATTCCCTGAAGTCCACGCACTTCAAACCCGTAAGCACGACCAAAGTAATTAAAGGCATCGTGAGCTGTGACGAGCACTCTTTGGTCGGGAGCTACCCGCTCCGCTTGCTGCGTCACATAATCGTGCAGATCTTCTAGTTTGGCTAAGTAGTCTTTCGTATTCGCCCGGTACAATTCCGTACTGCTCTTATCCACCTCAATCAGTGTATCCCGCACACGCTCAACCGCTTTCATCCAGAGAGTTACATCGAACCAAACGTGTGGGTCGTATGCTCCCTCAAACTCTGGCGGTGCCAATAGTATCCCCCGATCAATGTCATGCGTTACAGCAACCGTTTTTATTCGGTCCTGCAGCCTTTCGAGTACGCCAGCCATTCTCCCTTCCAGATGCAAGCCGTTGTAAAAGATGAGGTCAGCTCCTGCTAGCCGAGCAACATCACCCTCACTCGCTTTGTAAAGGTGTGGGTCGATGCCGGGTCCCATCAATCCTGTCGCATTAACACGGGCGCCGCCAACATTCTGAACGATATCGGTAATCATACCAATTGTTGTCACCACGCGAATCGGTTTCTGGCTGGATATGCCTGTGGAACTTGACGCCTTTTCGTTAGTTTTATCCGATTGCTGGTCACAGGCGACGAATAGTATCATTACGAAAACCAACAATCCATAGATTCTGCGCATACTCTCCCTTATCCTTTCTGAAATTGACATCATACGGATTTCTATCGGTGCAAACGGTATGAAGATTATATTGTCTGAAGACTGACAAACACATTTCCGGCGACTTCGCGACCGACAAAGTGTTCGGTCTGGTCAATTCTCAAACGCAGGGGTCCGTTAAACGGCTCTTTCGCCACAACTTGGACGACGGTGCCCGGCAGGATGCCCAGTTGATCGAAGTAACGCAGCATTTCGGGATCGTTATCATTGACATGCTGAACGGTGGCAGAACTGCCCGCATCAACCTCCGTCAGCGTTTCATAAGTGACTTCTTGGAGTGCACCATCCTTTGCTGGGATGGCGTGTCCGTGTGGGTCGGTTGTCGGATGTCCCAACGCCTCGCTCATCCTTTCCTCAAACTCCTCGGAGATAACATGTTCCAGTTTCTCCGCCTCATCGTGCACTTTGTCCCAGCTAAATCCCATAATTTCAACGAGATAAAGTTCTAGTAACCGGTGATGGCGAATAATCTCTTGAGCGACTTTTTTCCCACCTTCTGTCAATTCAACGCC
>JAKZSX010000362.1:0-2553 GCA_047517405.1 Candidatus Poribacteria bacterium
CTCGCACCCTCCAGATAGAAGGCGCGGGCAATATCCCTGTCTTTCTGCGGAAGCGTCTCCATTGTACGGCGAATCAGTTCTCTCTGTTCCTGTCGTACCAATTGCTCATCAGGTGAATCTTCCGTTTGAAGCAGGTGTTCACTCACTTCGTCAATGGGTACGGTCTCACCTCTCTGTTTTCGAAGCCACTGTCGTGCACAATTTCGCGTAATCTCTGCCAACCAACCTTTGAATTTGGTCGCATCCTCAAGCTGTTTTAACCCTTGATAGGCGTTGAGGAAGGCGTCCTGCACCACCTCTTCGGCGTCATGGGAATTGTCCACTATTCCGATAACAATCACATAAACGAAGGCGTGGTACACCCGCATCAGGTCAGCAAATGCCCCTTCATCCCCAGTTTGGGCGCGATAGATGAGCGTATCTTCTTTAGCCATGGCGCTTCATTCCTCCCTTACACCCTACCAAGATACAGTTCCGACATTTTTTTTAGCACTTTTTTACTTTAATTTCCTTAAAGTGCAGAATAATATCGTATTGTCACCTTTTACCGCAAGGCTTCAATCGAAGGGGATAAACAGAAAAACGCCCCTAAATACACGAACGTGGGGCGTGTAATACAGATTACGATATTGAGATTGAAACGCAATTTTAAGCGTATAATCAAGACACCGGAGGTCGGTGCTGTATCCATGGCTGTGCCCGTTCAAAGGCCCCCGACGCCGCCAGCACTGTCTCCTCATCCCCCTTCCTCCCCACGATATGGAGACCGATGGGCAGACCGTCGGATGAGAAACCTGCGGGTACGGTGGCAGCGGGGTGTCCGATCACATTAATCGGTAACGTAAACGCGCCGTTCCAGTACTGATCCGGGAAAATTCTGTCAGGCGACCACTTGCCGGGATACTCACCGTTGGGGAAGGCAGGAAAGCACGATGTCGGCGAAAGCAAGAGATCGTATTCCTCAAATAGGTCGGTCATACGTGCCCTCAAAAGGTCAATCTGACCGAGTGCCCTAGCGTACTCGGCTGCGGTGACTTTCGCACCGTATTCAAGGAGGAATCTGGCAAATTCGGTCATCTGATCTCCATGGGTTTCCAGATACCTGCCTTGGCTGGCATACGAATCCGCCGCGATAATGGCACCGAAAGTATCGTAGGGCGGGTCCATCACCAAGTCTGATTCCTCAACGCGGCAACCGAGTTCCTCAAACAACTGCGCTGCCGTTGAGGTTACGTTCAAAACATCGGGGTCCACGTCAGCAAAGCCGAAGTCTGGGCTCCAAGCGATGCGCAATCCCTGGATCTCTCTGTCTACTGCAGCGCTGAAATCGGGTGGCGTTTCCCGGAGTGATGTGGGATCTCTGCGATCGTACCCGGCGAGTGCTTGGAGCAGTAAGGCAGAATCCCGCACGGTGCGGCTAAGGGGACCGTTCTGGGAGAACATGTAGGGCATTGCAGGACCTTGCAAGCCAGTGTAGCCGGAGACCCTACCTTGCGTGGGTTTGATACCGTAAACGCCGCACAAGTTGGCGGGTATGCGGATGGACCCGCCACCATCGCTGCCGGTAGCAAAGGGGCACAAGTACGCTGCCACCGCTGCTGCTGCGCCACCGCTAGACCCGCCCGGCGTGCGATCGGTGTTCCAAGGGTTACATCCGGGGATACCCAAACTGTTCTCACACGTGCCGACCATGCCGAACTCTGGAACATTGGTTTTGCCCAAGATGATGCCCCCAGCCGCCCGTACCCGCTCCACCACGGCTGAATCCCGCTCCGGTATCCGGTCCTTGAATACCACCGAACCTGAGGTTGTCCGTATCCCCTTAGTCATTTGGGTGTCCTTGATGGGGATAGGCAGCCCGTGTAGAGTCCCAAGTTCGTCGCCGCGGATAACGGCTGCCTCGGCAGCCTTTGCAGTCTCCATCGCTTCGTCGTGGGTCAAGAGCAGGAATGCGTTTAGCTGTGAGTCTAGTCTATCAATGCGGTCAAAGTACAGTTCGGTCAGTTCCACCGGGGAAATCTGTTTTGTTGAGATCAACTTCAAAAGATCGGTCGCTGAAGCAAAAGTCAATCCGTCGTCCACCATGGTATCTCCTCTTTCCACGTATGGTAAGTATACGGAAGCTCTTAATCCCTATAGACTTTAGAATTAAGAATGTCAAAATAGTTATGTCGAGTTCCTTACCTGATGAGACGACTCTGAAAGGACACCACGCTCCCTGGCATGATGTAGTGTTGCCCGTTTGTGGCTGCGGGAGCACGTCGCTGA
The DNA here is from genome assembly GCA_047517405.1 of Candidatus Poribacteria bacterium. Classification (GTDB taxonomy): domain Bacteria; phylum Poribacteria; class WGA-4E; order WGA-4E; family PCPOR2b; genus PCPOR2b. Next base: position 2,269 of record JAKZSX010000362.1, read on the forward strand.
AATTCTTCAGAGACACTATGAGCACCGGCTGAAGAACGTACAGAACCCATTTGCCCAACTCCCCCGATAGCATAGACTTGTGCGTCGGCGCGGCGGCAAATCTCGACCGCCTTCGTATATGTATGCTCTGTCCCTGACCCACTAGTGGAGGGTTCATCAGTAACGATAAAAAGCACGAGCTGCCGATTGTCAGGCGTTTGGAGTTTGGGTACACTCTCCATAATTGCGTCCAGCAGGTGTTCATCGCCACGTCTAGGTCTCTGAAATAGTTTCTTGACCTGCTCG
>JAKZSX010000363.1:0-4455 GCA_047517405.1 Candidatus Poribacteria bacterium
GGACCATTGGACAGCGGAGCTCGGTATTCCGTTCAGCCAACTCCGTTTTGATAAAAGTGACAAGATGACTTGGGGAATGAATGTGGGACGGGGAGTCCGTAAGAACAATGAGGAAGCGATATGGGTGCCGGTGCCTAGGCAATATGGGGGAATGGCGAAATATCGTCTCGGTAATCTCGGCAGCCTTACTGGTTTAGAAGGGATTGCCCCATCTCGGCGTCTGGAACTGCTACCTTATGTTTTGCCGGGGATGAGTCGTACCGAAGGAGATGGGAACACCAATGGGGTGTTCGACATCGGCTTGGATGTCAAGTACGGTATCAACTCGAATCTCACAGCGGATGTGACCTTTAACACTGACTTTGCCCAGGTTGAAGCTGACGAAGAACAGGTCAACCTCAGCCGTTTCAGCCTATTCTTTCCTGAGAAGCGCCCGTTCTTTTTAGAAGGAGCAGGGTTGTTTGATTTCGGCATTGGTCGCACCAGCTTCCGCCGTCCGCCGCCGTTGCTTCTGTTTTATAGCCGCCGCATCGGTCTTGAAGAGGGACGTGCCATCCCAATTATCACAGGTGGCAAAATCACGGGCAAAATGGGACCTTATGGCGTCGGTATGCTGAATGTGTTGACGAACGAATTTCACGATGAGACAGATCCGGATGACATTGTTGATGTTCCGCACACCAATTACTCCGTGCTAAGGTTGACGCGGGACCTTTTCAGCGGCTCCCGCATCGGGTTAATCGGTATCAATAAGCAAGATGGAGATGCCTACAATCGCGCCGGCGGATTCGATTTTTCATACCGTCCGGTAGACAATTTTGATGTGCGTGGACTGTGGGCGTATACTTCCGATTCGGATGAGGCGGATGGGAGTGGTAATGCATGGTATATCGGCAGCACTTGGCGAAATGACCGGTTTCGACTAGGTGGTTCATATACCGACATTGGTGAGGACTTCAACCCCAAAGTTGGATACATCCGGCGGGAGGGTGTGCGTCAAATTCGGAGCGACATACGTTATACTCCTTGGCTCAGAAAGTTTGGGATTCGCCGCATCTGGACAGGCCCCGAATTCGATCTTGTCCTCAATCGAGACGGTGGCTTAGAAACCCGCTCCATCCGGTTCAGCAACTGGTTTGAACTGGAAAGAGGTGGTCGCCTACAATTTGAAATTCGGCAAACTGCTGAGCACCTTGATGAGGATTTCGAGGTCCGAGATGATATCATCATACCCATTGATGAATATAATTTTACATCTGCTAGAGCAGGGATTCAAACCGATGAAAGTAAAATGCTTGCCGGGGAGTTTGACGTGAATTTTGGCGAGTTCTATAACGGTAATAGGCGGGGGTTTGACATTGGGACAACCTTCAAACCGAGCGGACGTTTCGCCCTCGAATCTCAATATCAATTTAACCGGATATCCCTCCCCGGGGAAGAGCCCTTCAATGTGAATGTGTTCGGAGGCCGTTTCGCTTATTCCTTCTCGACCCAACTCTTTGCGAAACTGTTTGCCCAGTGGAACAGCGATGATAATGTGATTTCCACCAACTTCCTACTTAACTATATCTATCGCCCTGGCAGTGATTTCTACCTCGTTTTCAACCAGATTTATGACAGCAACGGTGGAGGCGTCGACCTTGCGGAATCCACGCTTGTTGGAAAGCTAACGTATTGGTGGAATCCGTAAACGTGAAACGTGAATATTTCCGCTTTCTATCGTCGGCGACGGATGGTCAGAAGAGGAGTGGTGAGATGCAGTTGCCGTGCTTTTCCTTCTCTTTCTTCTAAAATTTCATTTCGAGAAAGGAGCATTTTCCATGAGCCAAGAAACGGTTTGGTTACTATCAGAAGAGGGTATCTTAGACTTCAGCGGCGAACCGATCTACGATGTTCCATTTCAGTCTGGGTCGGTCATTGCAGGAGACGCGGGTCAAGATCGGCTATCGGTTATCGCTAACGACCATGAGGTGTGGACGTATGCTTCGAGGACGTGGGATCAACAGATATCAACGGACATCACCCTGAACTGCGTTTGCTGGACGCCTGATAATCGGCTATTGGTGGGCACGGAGCGAGCCCGGCTCGCATGGGTCGCCGATGGTGAATTGAATTTTATTAACAGTTTTGATGCAGTGCCGGAACGCAAGCTCTGGAAGACGCCTTGGGGCGGACCTCCGGATGTACGCTCTTTGGCTGTCTCTACGGATGGCACAATTTATGCGAACATTCATGTCGGTTGGGTGGTCCGTTCGCGCGATGGTGGGAAGACGTGGGAGAACCTTCGGGAGGGATTGGAGATGGATGTGCATCAGGTCGCTACACACCCATCCGATCCGGCGACGGTCTTCGCCGCGACCGCTAGAGGGTTTTATATTAGCCGAAATCATGGCGATACGTTTGTGCACCAGCGGAGTGGCATGCCCTACCATTATCAACGGGCGTGTGCTTGCTTTCCCGAAAGCGATGTCTATCTGGTTTCCACATCACGAGGTCCCCACAGTAGGGTAGATGCCCAGCTTTACCGAAGTGATGACGCAGGCGAAAACTGGGCATTGGTCAATGGGCTGCCGGAACAGATTGGTGAGAACATTGACACCTTTCAGATTGTTACCGTTGGCGGGGCAGAGGCGTTGGTAGTTGTGGATGACACCACTCTGTACCAGACCGATGATTGGGGACTAAATTGGCAAAGGGTCGCCGATTATCCGAGGTTGTTCGGGGGACTCGTCGTACAAATGCCGCAGGCTGCCTGAGATCTTGGTTGGCTCATGTCAAAAGAAAGCGCGAAACGCTAAGAGCATGAAACGTGAAAAGCATTAGTTCATTGGTGCGCGACCTACGGGGTTCATAAAAAAAGTGCAAAATGGTAAAAGAAACTGAATTTTTTTTACAAACTCGGTTTCTATTGTACGATTTCTTAACATGAGCCCCTCTGTTGTCTTTTGCTTGGCAGCCACAAACCCACCCGTAGGAGAAATTAATACTATTGGCAGATCAAAAAATGTTAGATACGTTACCCGCTTCAATAGAAGCAGCTTTAAAGGCGGCGGACATTCCCTCAGAAAAGGTAAGGTTTGCCGCGCAGAGCGATCTCAATCCCGACGGTCTGTTTGGTGAAAGCTGGTTCATCCTGACTGATACGGAAATCTTGGCGCTCAATGCAGAAGGTGCTGTTCTTCATCGTGTACCGTATAGCGAAGTGGTAGAAGTGCGTTCAGAAGCGGTTGTTGACGGGGGGATTCTCGTGCTGGAGACGATTGGAGATGCCCTTGATCTCATCCGTTACTCAAACGGGTTGATGCCGAAGTTCGGTTATATGGCGAAATTCCTCAGTGAAGAGATCGAGCACCGTCAAGGGAAACGCGACGAAGCACCAATATGGGACTACGAAGAAGAGCAGAAGTTCTGCAAGACATGTGGCTTGCCGCTGCCCGATGAATTTTTGCCGTGTCCGGCGTGCACCAAAAAGCATCGTGTGATGTTTCGTGTTCTCTCTTATCTCAAGCCGCATAAGGCGCAGGTTGCCGGGATGGTGGTGCTCATGCTTATCTCGACGGTGATTTCGTTCGTGCCCCCCTATTTTACACGCATCTTCATTGACGATGTGCTGAAGTTAAATGAAGACCTCGCAGCGGCACAGGATACCGCACAAACGGCGTTGGGTCAATTCTTCCGGTCATTTGAGACAGCGACACTTGCGTTGGGAGTCGCCGTTGGTTGTCTCGTAGCAGCATTCATCATTACCCATACCCTGGATATTTTTCGTGGGCGTTTGGCCGCGTGGCTGACCTTCCGCATGACAGCGGACATCCGTGAGCAGATTTATGAGCGGTTGCACGGGCTTTCCCTTCGGTTCTTCGATAAACGCAAGACAGGGACCGTTATCTCCCATATCACAGAGGACAGTTCGCGCCTACAGTGGTTTCTGCTGGATGGGCTTCAATTTCTCGTTATTGACCTGCTGATGATTTTTGGGATTGGTGCTTTCCTGTTTTTGATGAACTGGAGGTTAGCATGCTTTATCTTAGTTCCAATTCCGTTGATTATTATTGGCGCGAAATGGTTCTGGACAAAGGTTCGTGGGCTCTGGCATCGGGCGTGGCAGCGACGATCGAAGATGTACGACATAGTGAACGACTCAATCTCGGGTATCCGCGTTGTTCGGGCGTTCGGTCAGCAGAGGAGTGAGGTCAGACGGTTTTCCTATACAAACGAAGACGCCCGGCATTACGACACGGTTGCCGAGAAGGTCTGGGCAACTTATTATCCGCTGCTTGGGTTTTCTGTTCAGTTAGGGACGCTCATCGTCTGGTATGCCGGGGGGCTGCAGACCATCACGGGTGATATGACACTCGGTACGTTGATGACGTTTCATAGCTTTCTGGCAATGTTTTACGGTCCGTTACGACATGTAAGCCCAATGATTAACTGGGCATCGCGGGCGATGACCGC
>JAKZSX010000364.1:0-3221 GCA_047517405.1 Candidatus Poribacteria bacterium
CGGATCTGCGGGAGCTTCTCGGCTATGAACTCGGCGTTGCCATTACAGGGTCCGAGGAGATCGGGATTACGCTCGTTATCACGGAAGGGTTCGGGCGTATCGCGATGGCGGAGCAAACGTTTGCACTCTTAAAAGCGCGGGAAGGTATGAAAACCTCCATCAACGGTGCGACGCAGATTCGTGCCGGGGTTGTCCGTCCGGAGATCCTGATTCCAATTGTGCCAGAAACTACTGAGACAGCCTCCGAAGCGGCGGATGGTACTGCTGAAGGTATTCTGGAAGTCGGCAGCTCGGTACGTATCATCCGGGAGCCATATTTCGGCAAATTGGGACGCGTTACGGAACTGCCGGTAGAACTTCAGAACCTGGAAACAGAGGCGCGGGTGCGGGTCTTACGCGTCGAGCTCAAAGACGGTCAACAGACTACTTTGCCTCGCTCCAACGTTGAAGTGATCGAGGAATAGTTGTCAGTAAAGAGAACTCCTCTGCTCAAGAAATGACATCTTTTGCCAGCACCATCATGTTTTGGGTTTTCTGTAGATTTTTTCTATGCAACAAGTCGCGACTCAGAGACCGATCCTACCGTGGGTGTCGCTAGATCTACACCTTGCCGCTATACGAGAATGGAACGGCTCGGGCTATCCTATGGACTCTTATTTTTTTATGAGAGAAAAGTCACTTACAGAATATAACTCACCGCCAAGGATAAAATCTGCTGGGTGCGCATGACAAGATCGAATCCACCTCACTTCCATATGTCCCGAATCCATTTTATCAGCCGCTGCTCTCGCTCTGCAACCTGTTTTGCTCCCCAACCACTCTGCTGAATCGTCTGCGCCACCTCGACCGCGCTAAGAAGCCCTGTTGCTAGGTAAGATTTGGCCTTTTCTCGCGGATCTTTATCACCCAATTTAGAATTTAGACCTGGCGGCAAAAGTATTAGGTTTCCAAGCCTATGGACATAAATACTCTCCTGCCCAGCTTGATGGGGTTCTTGACTACCTTTTGATTGTGGTAGAATATGCTCGATTGAACGAGAAGCAGAATCTTTCCAGATATGGTTCCATTGCTCGTTATCAAAATTCCGTCCCTGCTGTTCAGCAAGATGCTCCTCATAACGGAATAGCAAATATCGAAGTTCTTCCTCCCATCCTTCGTACCAATTCTGACTTTCGGGTTGACTCAATGCCTCGTCAATGCTGTGCGATGCACCGAGTTTCGTTATCCGATTCAGGATTTCATCAGTATTTAACTCTTGCTTATTTCGTATATCCCACGCCAATCTTACATAATCTCCAACCCCTGTTCGAGCATCCTTTCTACATAGTCCGAAGACACGGAATGTGATTTTCTCCCATTGATTGAGAAATTCTGTTTCTTGATTAGAAGGAAAAGCTCGCAAAATGATCGCTACTGCCAGCAACCTCGCGTGAGAAATTGCGGTTACAGCGTCCCTTGAATGTTTCATGTCCCCCAGGAACTTGTCGACCGCCTTTGTGACTTCTAATAGCCAATTTGAAACCTCACGCGCTTTGAATGCATTCGTGTCAACTTGCTTGGTAAGACTCTCGACAGCGTCTTCCTCACCAAGAGGTTTGCTGATTCGGGAAGGTGATTTGAGTGTCGCTCCAAATCTTAGTGCTTCTGTACTTAGACCTTGACGAAGACCAATAGCCTCATAAATATTTCCCCAAATCCGATGTAGTTCTTCTATATGTTCAGCACTATTGCCTTGATTGTCCTCAAAAGCCACCGACATAAGTCTGCTTTTGAGTCTATCTAACCAAGAGACGTGAAGCCCTCTATTGTTAAGAACCTCAAAGACCGTATAGACGGCTGACTCATCATTAATTTCATGAAATATAAACTTCAGTTGATTCTTGACTATCTTTGACAGTTCAATTCGATCGTTCCACTTATCAACAAAAGATTCACATTCCTGTATTGCTGTTAACAATTCACGATCCGCTAGCGTCTGGGCTTTTTTCTTATCGTTCGGATGGGTCCCAGATATGAGGAAATTAGAGAAATATTGACTTTGGTCGTGATTCGTTTGTAGCAAAATTAGGCTCAAATCATCCTGTTTGACGAGAAGTTTTTGAAATTCCTCAGCAAGTATCTTCTCAGTTGGTTTTAGACGGTTCAATTTTCGCTCAATTACTTTAAGCAAAAGCACGAGCGTAGTGAGCCTCTGTTGTCCATCTACGACTTCTATTACACTGTACTCGTCAGCTACAATCGTCTTTGTATCACGATGCAATCCAATGACGGTTGCCATAAAATGGAAACCCTTTGGTTTCCCTCTAAGATTTTCGATGTCATTAAACATATCAGCACGCTGCTTGGAATGCCATGAGTAAGCGCGTTGATAATGCGGAATACGAAACAAACGCCTTGTAAGCAGTTGGTCTAGAGTAAAATAATCTGGTCGAGTTAACAAGTTTAAATTCTCCTTTCATCCATAATCGCGGTGTCAACTACTGTGCTGGTTCCACAACTGTCTCAGAAAAGTACTTAGTTTTCCGTAGGCCCCATATTTGAATCCAGCACTGTGAAAGGTGAGATCGGTCTCCCAATTTCGACTTTTCCTACAGAACCGAAAGAAAAGCAAATGTCTCTGGTCTTTTGCTCCATCCCGTTGCCCAGCACACAAAAATTGGATCATATAACTCAAATTTAGTAGCAAATTTTGTGCCAATGCCCGAAGGAAAGGTAATATTTGTGTCATTACCGCTGAAATCTCAATAATATTGTCACTATGATTCCTCTGAAACACTGGTAGCCACTGGATTCATTATAAAAAGCGTTAGGATTTACCACAAAAAACTACAGTGAAAATTCATTTTCAGTCTCCCACGCGTCTATCGTCAGACTCGCAAAAATTGCACGGTTACAGGCAAAAATTGCTCTATCAGCAGCCTTTGAACATCAGCATCTCTTTTAGAATAGGCTATTAACGGAAGGAAAAGGGGGATGTGTGAAAGGTTCCTCTTATTAAGGCGTGGTTAGGTGGTGTAGGGGTTATTACGCCGAAGTAGATTGGGAGAGGTAGGTTGAAACCTAACCAGCGAAATTAAGAGATTTCTGGAGAATCGGTGCGGTTAGGAAACCGCACCTACCTGGGGTTGAGTGGCCGAGGTTAGAATAAAGCAATAGGATATTCTGTGAGGATGTATTGTGAGAAGTTCTTAGCTGGGTTGGTTTTCATACCACTTGACGTT
>JAKZSX010000365.1:0-3110 GCA_047517405.1 Candidatus Poribacteria bacterium
TCTTGTTCAAACCAAAATCCGATCAGTAGGTAAGAGCAGACACCGACAAGTTCCCAACCGATATAGATACCAAGCAGGTTGTCAGAAACAACCAAGAAAAGCATCGAGAAGGAAAACAACGACAGGAAGGCAAAGAACCGAGGATAGCGAGGATCCCCGTGCATGTATCCGATTGAAAAGATATGCACAAGGCTACTGACAATCGTGACAACGAGGAGCATGACGGCGGTCACACTGTCAAAGAGGAAACCCATTGAAAAGTTGACCGAGCCCAGCGGTAGCCAAGTGAGAGAGTGTATCTCTGCTCCATCGTGCGAAAATTTATCCGGATCCGCGACGACATTTGTAAACAGGAGGACAGCACAGACAAATGCCACGAGCATTGCTCCGGTCGAAACCAAATCTTGGCGGGAATAATTACGTCCGGTCAGCGATAGGAGACCGAAAAACGCGAACGCTGCGAGAGGGGCAAGCAAAACAGTAGCAATGAGAGGTATAATAGGCATATAATAATCTCCTAGTGCGGGCATTCAAGAGTTCAGGAGCGAGACAAATCCTCTATATACAGAAAGGATGTGGTAGGAAATTTACCCTCGAAGTTCATTTAATGCACTCGGTCTTTTTTTATCCTTTTAAAGTGTCAGTTTCGTCGGGACTGATGGTGCCGAACTCTCTATAAATTGCCAAAATAATAGCTAGAAAGACAGCAGCTTCGGCGGCGGCAAGGACAATGCCAAAAAGTGCGATAATCTGGCCACTGATGTCGTCAGGTGGCGTGACGAAGCGAGAAAAGGCAGCAAAGTTGAGGTTACAGGAGTTGAGAATCAATTCGATTCCCATCAGGATGCTGATTGCATTCCGGCGCGTCAAAACGCAGAAAATTCCGAGACTGAACAGTATAATGCTGATGACAAGATAACTTTGCAAACTCATTCGTCCCTGACCTCCTTACGGGAAATTAGTGCTGCTCCGATCAACGCCACTAATAGCAAAATCGACGCAATTTCAAATGGCAGCAAGAACTCTTCTTTCATAATCATCTCGCCAATCTTGCGCGTTGTCGATTCCTGCGATGCTCCTACGTCTACGTTTTCCCATTGTGGGGTGTTAGTAATAACACTCAAAAGCAGACCGAAAATGATTAGCGATACAACACCGCCCCAGAAAACCTGTCCGCGTTCGAGCTGTAGCTTCAGGTCCAAGCTGCCACTTGTCATCATGACCCCAAATAGAATCAGTACCAGAACACCGCCGACATAGACTATCACTTGGGTAGCGGCAAGAAAATCTGCTTGTAAGAAAACATAAAGCCCTGCAACGCTAAAAAGCGTAACCATCAGTGAAAAGGCAGCGTAGACGATATTTCTTATCGTCACGACGACAACTGCAGATCCAATCGTCAGCAATGCAAAAACGTAGAAAACCAATTGTTGAGGATTCAATTCCATAAGTGGGCTCAATTACACTTTCGAGTTTAAGGTTTTACACCGTAGCTCAGCGGTCTAGGTTAGTCCGCGGCTTCCGCCTCAGTGGATTCATCAGTCGGCTGCTCATACATTTCTGGTTCCGCAAATTCGTAAATCAGGTCTGTTCGATCGAAGGTTGAGTACTCAATCCCATCACTCAGATTATCGAACATAATCAGGCACTCTGTCGGACAAACCTCGGTGCAAAGTCCGCAGTACATACAGAGCGACATATCAATGTCAAACCGATCGAGGTAGAAAATCACCGGCTTCCGCTCAACGATATTAGCGATTTCTTCACTAGAAACAGTGACGGTTCTATCGTCGCCTGTCTTAATTGTAACAATTGTATTGGGTGCTGGTTTTTCGTCTCCCTCAATATTACCGACAATTTCTGTTCTATCTTTGAGATGGACCACGTTCATACTATCCCAAAGCCGTTCGCCTTTGGGTAGTTTTTGGGTGGTAATGGTAATGCAATCGACAGGGCAGATCATCTCACATTTTTTACAACCGATACAATCCTCAATGCGATTGTGTAGTTTTCCGCGATATCCTTTGGGGATTTCGCGTACATTTTTCTTCCGCTCAAAGGGTCGGTCATAAGGATATTGGTGGGTAACAGAGGGCTGTAACATCTGTTTGAAGGTAATACGCATACCGACGAGGACTGTATAGACCCCGAAATAAATATTCGACAAATAGTGACGCATGATGAAATCTCCTTGAGCGGTAAATTGGTGTATCTTTGGCTTTCTATGTTGTAGCAGAAATTTGCTTGTCCGCCGAACCTGGCGGTGGTTCAGCTCCCTTAGATAAACTCTTACCTATCACGCCGAATATAAAAACAAGTGCGAGTATAATAATAGCAATACTGATAATAATACTTAATAGCGAATCTTTGGGGAAAATCAATCCCCAGATTCCGACACCTAGAATATTGAAAAATGAAATCGGTATAAAATACTTCCAACATAGATTCATCAACTGATCGACCCGCAAACGCGGCAGCGTCCAACGCAGCCACATCATGACGAATACCAAGAAGAGTGTCTTGATAACGACCCCCGAAAGTCCACTGAGGGTGATTGTTCTGAGAATAAAGCCGAGGATGCCGGATTCAGGCAACATCTCCGCGGGTACAATTCCGTGCCAACCGCCGAGGAATAGGGTTGAAGCAATTGCACTGACTGCGAACATATTCGCGTATTCTGCAATGAAGAACAGGGCGAACCGCATACCGCTATACTCGGTATGAAAACCAGCGACCAACTCAGATTCCGCTTCCGGCAGGTCGAACGGGGTTCGGTTGACTTCAGCAATTGACGATATAAAGAAAACGAAGAATGCGATAAAGGTGAAAGGCGTTCGAAAAATTAACCAGTTTGCTATCCCATCTTGTCCCTTGACGATGTCCTGCATGTTCAAGGTCTGCACCAGCATAACAACAGTCAAGATGCCAAGACCGATCGGAATTTCATAGCTAACGATTTGGGCTGCCGATCGCATCGCTCCGAGCAGTGCCCATTTACTGTTTGACGCCCAACCTGCCATAATCACACCCATCACAATGACGGAGGACATTGCCATGATATAAAAAATCCCGATATTTAATTCACTTATTAGGATGGATCGACCAAACGG
>JAKZSX010000366.1:0-18464 GCA_047517405.1 Candidatus Poribacteria bacterium
CCGAAGCGGGAGATTCAAAAGATAACCTTTGGCGACCTGCTAGCTGACAATCCGAAAAATCTGATTCAACTGTATGGGCAGTATTATTGGGCACAAGATTTAGCTTGATGCTCTCTCACATCGTTACAAATTGGGAGTTTCCAATCCGTGGCAGGATCACAGATCTTAGAGAATACATCAATTGAGATTATTTGCGACATTGAACGGGCAAACGTTCAGCACGCGCTGTTTGATTTCGACGGAACGATTTCGCTAGTTCGTGACGGTTGGCAGAGCATCATGGTGCCCATGATGGTTGACATCCTGCTCAAGGAAACGCGGACGGAAGAAACGCCGGAGGAATTAGAGCAGGTTGTCGTTGAATTTGTCGATAGGTTGACTGGCAAACAAACCATTTACCAAATGATCCAACTGTGCGAAGAGATTGAGAAGCGGGGTGGGGTCCCGAAGCAACCGCTGGAATACAAAGATCTGTATAACAGCCTACTCCTGCCAGCCGTGGATGAACGCATTGCCAAGCTGGAGACTGGAGAGATTGAAGCCGCGGATCTGCGTGTGCCGATGTCGCTTGAATTCTTACAGTCTTTGCAAAAACGCGGTGTGAAACGTTACCTCGCTAGTGGGACCGATGTGGAATTTGTTCGACGTGAAGCCGGACTACTGGGCGTTGCGTCCTACTTTGATGGAGGTATCTTCGGAGCGTTGCGGGAGTATCAAAACTTCTCAAAGGCGATGGTCATCCAGCAAATCCTTGATGACTTCAGCTTGACTGGGAGCGAGCTTCTGGTCGTCGGTGACGGTTCGGTGGAAATCGAAAATGCGAAGGCTGTCGGCGCAATCGCTGTTGGTGTGACCTCCGCGGAGAACAATCGTTACCAGATGAATGCGGATAAACGGGGCAGACTGCTTCGTGCCGGTGCGGATATTCTGATACCCGATTTTCGCGACGGGACTCAGCTATTGACCTATCTTTTTGACCATGGTCCGTAGAAAATGAGCGGGCGTTGCCTACCTACCCCTTTAGGGGGTGCGGTGTTGTGTGATAACGTTTGCCGTTTCCCGTGCCACGATCAGCTCCTCATTTGCTGGCACGACCAGAATCTTCGCTCTGCTATCCACGCCGGAGATTTCGCCTTCGCCGGTGTGATTCGCATTCCTTTGCGGGTCTAATAGAATGCCTTGCCATTCTAAGCCATCGCAGATTGCTGCACGTGCAGTTGAACTCTTCTCACCAATCCCGCCGGTGAATGCAATAGCGTCCACCCCACCAAGCACGGCAATGTAAGCGCCTATGTGTTTCTTGACTTGATAGAAGAAGGTGTCCATCGCTAGTCGTGCATTATCATTTCCCTCCATTGCTGCCGCTTCGACATCCCGCAAATCGCCGCTGATGCCTGAAATACCTCGCATCCCTGATTCCTCGATCAGTTGACGACGAATTTCGTCTGTATCCCACCCCTCCGCATCCATCAGGTAAAGTACCGCAAACGGATCCAAATCGCCGCTTCTAGATGACTGGATGGGACCGTATTGCGGCGAAACTCCCATCGTTGTATCAATCGACCGACCATCGCGGATAGCGCACAGCGATGAGCTACCACCGAGATGACAGGAGATAATCCGCAAATTCGCCGGTGAGCCACCGAGCAGTTGGGGGACGCGCTCTGAGATGTAACGATGTGATGCACCGTGGAAGCCGTAGCGACGGATATGGTGCTTCTCAACCCACTCCCGTGGAACGCCGAATTCGGAGGCGTAGTCCGGCATCGTTTGGTGGAACCATGTCTCGAAAACAGCGACCAATGGTGTGTTCGGCAGTCGCTCCTGAAAGGCACGGATCGAGGCAATGTAGGCGGGATTATGGGTCGGGGCAAACGGAATATCGGCTTCGAGGGCGTTGACTACCTCGTCCGTTATCAATGCGGAACGCCAAATGCCTCTGGCGAGGATGGTCTTAAAGCCTATTCCCACGAGGTCGCTGAGATTCGCCATTACCCCTGTTTCCGAGGAGGTAATAAGATTCATCGCGTGCACAATCGCAGCGTTATGGTTTGGTGCGTCGATTTCTCCGTCCACAGTTGGTTTATTGGGGACAGCGTGTGTGAACGGCGATGGAGAGTTGCCGACCCGCTCAACACCACCCGTGACCAACGAGGCTGATGTTTCGACATCAATAATTTGGTATTTGAATGAAGTGCTGCCAACATTAGCACAGAGTATAAGCATGATCGATATCGAACTCCTCTATTCTCCGCCCAACTGCTCATAAAGGCAATTCATGAACCGTTGGGATAACCTCTGCTAGTGGGAAATAGGCACAAGAGTTGAGGAATGGGGAAATATGGTTTTGGCTCATATTAAGAAATCGTGCAACAGAATCCGTAGGGGCGGGGAAACCCCGCCCCTACGGATTGCACATTCTTTTTATATGAATCCTGTAGGTCGAGCTTCCCAGCCGGGCTACACCAATGAACGAATGAACGAATGGTTTTCACGTTTCACTCGCTTATCGTATTGCACTATCTTTTGACATGGGCAACGGCTCTTCTGCAAAAAACTACGCGCCCACATTCTCATACCACTTGACGTTGCCCGTACTCAAACCCCCCGCGACGATGTCCACTCGTCCGTCGTCGTTCAGGTCAAGCACGTGCATGTTACCGACCCCCAAGTCACCGTCGTCGATAAGTTCCTTCGTCCACCGGTTTTGGTCGAGATTTTCAGGACGATAGAGTTGGAGGCTCCTGCCTTCGCCGTTATACCCGGAGATAATTTCCACCCTCCCATCGCCATCAACGTCGATTCCATGCAACGAATGTCCACGATTCAGCGTATCATCAATCTGGTGTCGTGTCCATTTCCCTGTCCGTAAATCCCCCGATGCCTTATACCACGATAATGTATTCCCGTGCCACGGCTCAATGGATAAAATCTCGTTGACCCCATCCCCATCCAGATCGACTGCGAAAACCTCGCTGCTTTCTTGGTCACTAATTACCCATCGACTCCATTCCCCTGTCAGTGGGTCCGAAGGGGGTTCAAGCCAGATTACACCGTCCCGACACCCGATCAGGATATCGAGCCTGCCATCCCCGTCCACATCGCCGATGCTTAACCCGTGGTTGAGGTGCAACTCACCATCGATTAAGTGGCGTTCCCACGGTCCATTAACCGGATCGCTTGGGGGTTGATAACACCAGAGACCGCCCGGATCATACCAATCATCTAACCCACCTTCGGGTCCCTGAATTGATGCCGCAAACAGGAGGGGTTGCCCATCGCCGTTGATGTCAGCAACCGCAATCCGGTGAAGGTATGGGATTTCTTCGATGAAATGGCTCTGCCACTGTCCGCCGTCCGTCGGGGCTTCCAGCCAATGTAGATATTCGATGAGAGAACGGTCACCCCGATTAAATGCGCTTCCAACAATCAGATCCAGCACACCATTTCCTGTCAGATCCTGAGCAGCGATGGTGATATTGCCGGGGTGTTGGTCTGAAATTAGATGCCTTTTCCAATCAGGTGCTTCATACCAGGCAATGATCGGTTCCCCGGTCGAGCCCATGATAATATCCTTCTTTCCGTCACCGTTCATGTCGGCGACTTCCAGCCCGTAAACACTTCTGATCGTATCATCAACAAGATGTTCTTTGAATTGCATAATTTTTACCTACAGTTTTGGAAGCGAGTATTCTCTATCATCGCGAAGGCTAAGACCGTCCATCATGACTCGCGTATATCGATTGAACTTGCTGTAGAAACGACGAACTTCTGGATCTGCGTGATCGCGCCACAAACTCGGCGGCATCAGCGTCACTTCGCTCAAGGAACGGCGATTAGGATGTCCATAATAGACCTGAATCGTGCGGCGCACCTTATCGGTCCGCCGTAGTGTAACGCCGTGCAAAGTGGCGCAGTTGAAAAGGATTGCTGAACCTGCTGTGCCATAAAAATGGAAGATGCCACCGCGTTCAAGGTGTGCGTCTCTGTCATCGAGGATTTCCCCACCGGCAGGCTCCGGGCTAATGGAAAAACAGTGGGTGCGCTCGTTCACATCGTTCAGGTAGTAAATAACCTGTGGGTAATCGAGATTCAGGGGATGTTCGGGCCAATAGCCGCGATCTCTGTGCCACCCTGTGTCAAGTGCCTCATCCTCACCATCACGATGGCGCACAGCGAGCTCCTCAAAACAGATGGGACCACCCATCAATTCTCCGATAAGTGGGAGCAGCCTTTCATGGCGGATGGTCATCTCAAAGGCAGGCTCTGTCAACAGGAGATTGCAGTTGTAGTCGGGTGATGTTCCAGAAAACCACATGAAACGGTTTGCCTCTCGATCTCGGTCGATGGCATCGTTAAGCGTTTTGACTTCATCGGGCGAAAGCAGGTCTGGAAGAATAACATAACCATGGGCTTTGAAGCATTCGGTCTGCGCTGCAATATCGTCCGGATCCGCAATGACGGGGTCAACGAGTTTGGGCATAGTTTGTATACCTCCGATGTTCGGTTACAAGTTACGCTTGTCCTTTTGATGCAGAGGGTTAGTGCCCAACGCCTTCTGCCTTCCTTTGGTTAAATGGGCTTTTTATGCTTGACACACATCTACTTTTTCACTACCCTTAATGTCAAGCGATGGGCGAGCCGACTGGAATAACAAACTCAGTCCGAAGATCTGTGTTTTTCCTCTAATAGTTCGTAACTCACGGTATTATATCACAGAACCTCCGAAGTGAGCGTCAATTTTTTCTAAAAAGAATTCAGTAACGAATCAGTTTTTATACGCGGAAGGGCTGCTAAAATTAAGGGGATCTAAGCGATGGAAAAAGTCAACGTTTGTATAGTTGGTACGGGTTGGACAGGCACGAACCATTTTAACGGCTACAAGGCGATTCCTGAGAAAGCGACGGTTGCCGCTGTGGTGGCACATTCGGACGCTTCAAAGGCGAAAGCGGAGACGTGGGGCGTTCCGAAAATCTATCGTTCATTCGACGAAGCCTTGAAAGATGACGAAATTGACGCATTCAATTTGTGCACACCGCACTACCTTCACGCCGAACAGCTGCTTGCGTGCCTACAAGCGGGTAAGCACGTCCTCGGCGAGACGCCTGCATGCCTCACGATTGAGGAGTGCCGGGCACTTCACGTCGCCATGTTTGAGCATCCAAACCAGAAGGCTGCCACAGGGCATATCTGCCGCTCTTGGCCCACCTATGCACATGCGAAAGAGATTGTCTCCGGCGGTAACATCGGTGATGTATTCTACCTTTCGTCCAACTACGCACATAAGCCAGATCCGGGTGAATACCCAAGCCGTCTGACGTGGGGACGTAGCCCACAGGCGCGGATGCGGTTAGGCATCGCCTATCACTCCGTGGACCTGTTGCGCTGGATTGCCGGCGACATTGAGGAGGTCTCCGGTGATTACACGGAGCAGGCGCGACTCGCAATCCTGAAATTCAAAAATGGTGCGATGGGCAAGGTATTTACCAGCGCATCGGTGGTGCGCCCATACATTATGTCGCTTTCTGTGTATGGGCACGAAGGAACAGTCGTCTGTTGGTGGGAGGAAGAGATACTGCAAGGCCATCTGCACAAGTCAGCCGAATGGAATCCAGAGCGTTTGACAACAACGCCGCTACACGGTCGCGGCTCACCTGAATGGGCATACGAGATGGAGAATTTTGTCGATAGCATCTTGCAAGATACACCTCTGACTTGTCCATTGTCCGAAGGGATTGCAACAGTTGAAACCTGTCTAGCCATTGAGGCAGCGATGATGCATAACACGAAAGTTAAAGTAGGCACTTGAATCCATAAATAATGGTGCTCATGTTAAGAAATCGTGTAACGGAAACCGTAGGGGCGGGGTTTCCCCGCCCGTGGTTGCCAAAAACTCGTTTTCTCTTAGCGTTTTGCACTTTTTTTCTATGAGCTCC
Source organism: Candidatus Poribacteria bacterium (assembly GCA_047517405.1). Lineage (GTDB taxonomy): Bacteria > Poribacteria > WGA-4E > WGA-4E > PCPOR2b > PCPOR2b. The sequence continues at coordinate 5,937 of JAKZSX010000366.1, forward strand.
GTAGGTCGGGCTTCCTAGCTCGACTGCACCGATGAAATAATGAACGAATTGTTTTCACGTTTCATGCTCTTTACGTTTTACACTTTATTTTTTATGAGCCAATAATGAAAGCTACGTCAGTAATAAAATGGATTTTCATCTTCATATCTCTGGTCTGGATTCCGAACACGATCGCCGCAGAAACGCTCCCGCAATTTGTCGATATTACGAGGGCGGCAGGGATCGATTTTGTCCACAATACTGGTGCATTTGGTGAAAAGTACCTTCCGGAAGAGATAGCTTCTGGCTGTGCGTTTATCGATTACGACAACGATGAATGGCAGGACATTCTGTTGGTGAACGGCAAAGATTGGCAGGGGCACTCAACCGGTAAGCGGCAAACAATGGGTCTCTATCGAAACAATCAGGACGGAACTTTCACAGATGTCACAGAAACTACCGGACTTGCCGTGGAAGTCTACGGGCTCGGCGTTGCCGTTGCCGACTACAATAACGACGGTGATGAAGACCTGTATATAAGCTGTCTGGGGGCGGATCGGTTGTTCCAGAATCAGGGAGATGGAACCTTTGTCGATGCAACGAAGCTGGCGGGAATCCATAATCCCGGTTTCGGGACAAGCTGCGCTTGGTTGGATTACGATAGAGACGGCAACCTCGATCTCTTTGTTGCCAATTACGTGGAATGGACCCCTGAGACAAATCTTTTCTGCACGTTGGACGGGGTCAATCAATCGTACTGCGGTCCCAGATCGTATCCGGGGCAGGCGAGCAAACTATTCAGGAATCGTGGAGATGGGACGTTCACCGATGTTTCACGAATTGCCCAGATCGAGGATCCGACCAGTAAATCGCTAGGTGTCTGCGTATTTGACTACAACGACGATGGTTTTTCCGACATCTTCGAGGCAAATGACACACAACCGAATAAGCTCTATCAAAACAACGGGGACGGAACCTTTATCGAAAGAGGGATGCTCACCGGCATCGCTTTCGATGAGAGGGGCGTTGCGACAGGGGCGATGGGGGTTGATACCGGGGACTACGATGGCAGCGGACAGGAAAGCCTTGTGATCGGCAATTTCTCCAATGAGATGATGAACCTCTATCATAACGAAGGGGAGCTTTTTATCGATGATGCCCCCGTTGCCAAGATTGGACTTCCAAGCTTGCTAACGTTGACGTTTGGCTGTTTCTTCTTCGATTTCGACCTAGATGGAAAACTCGATATTTTCGCAGCCAATGGTCACATTGAAAGCGACATCAACGCCGTACAGAGCGAAGTGACTTACGCGCAACCACCACATCTGTTCCACAACATCGGTGACGGGCAGTTTGAAGATGTTGCACTAAAGGTTGGCTCAGATCTCCAAAAGCCGATCGTGGGACGCGGTGCAGCGTATGGGGACATTGATAACGATGGTGATTGGGATGTGCTGGTGAATACTTCCAATGGAGCAGCACATCTATACCGTAATGATGGTGGGAATCGAAATAATTGGATTAAGTTGAAACTGATTGGGACCAAGAGCAATCGGAGTGGGATCGGTGCCAGGATTATCGTGCAGTCGAAGTCTGGCACACAGATACGCACGTTGAAAAGTGGGGCAAGCTATTGCTCGCAGAGCGAGCTCGCTACTATCTTTGGAATTGGGGATGACACCGTAATCGATTCGATTACGGTGAAGTGGCCCAGTGGAACTACCGATCAGCTTGTTGCCGTGAAATCGAATCAATCCGTTATTATCACTCAAACTCCCCACGAACCGTCAACGCACTTGCAACGGAAATAAAATCTCGTCCCTCTTCCACACGGTCATTATTGTAGCTCAAGCCGAGAGTCATATCAGCAGTGAGTTTCTCGCTCAACCTGTATCCAATCCGCAGAGATGTTTCATATCGCTCAGACCGTTCCTCCCGATTCGCACCGAACCGTTCACGACGGAGGACTGTTGAGAGGGTGTTACTGAGATCTAAGTCGTGCTGGAGGGGAATCGTGCCGATAAAGGGAAGGCGAATTCCACCTTCTATCCGCACCCGGTAGTCGATGTTAATGTTCGGTGTAATAATGAACGAACTCGTATCAATCCCAGCCCGTTCCTCCTCGCGTTGCGTGAGGCGAATACCGAGCGCGGTCTTTGTTGTCTGTTTCCATGTATGACTCCAGCTGATCGACGGCTCGTGAGTGGCACTCTGGCCCGTTTGGGTATTGATATTGCTCCGATCTTGCAGCGTATAGCCGTATCTCAACTGAAGGCTCGATGTGTTTTTCTCGTTGAAGATCTTAATATCTCCTTCATAGCGTCTGGATTTGGTGCGGTAGGAGGTACTTGATGATTTGGTGAAGTTGTCGCTGAAGTCAACACTGCTGCCGAGCGATGTCCAACTCCACGGATCGACCGATGTGCGAAAGCCGTAGCGCGTCCCCTGACGTGATTGGGTGCGTTCTTCTGCTTCATCCGGGAGTTGTAAGATGTCCGCAATCCGCATGCCCGGATCCAACCCTCGTAGAGAATCTTGGGTATTGAAGTTGATATTCGTATTCAGCCCAAGGCTTTCGATGCTCCGCTGAATGATGCCCGCTTCCTTTTTCTCTGACTGACTCTCTCGTTCCATCACTTTTCGTTCCAGTTCTGCCTTGTCCCGACGTATCCAGTCTCCGCGCTGACTCTCCGCTTCTTCAATAGTTTCTCGATCAATTCCCATGCGTTCGAGCCGATCAAGTTCCCGTTGACGGTTCTCTTCAAATTGCGTCTCTGCCTCAAAGCTGTCAAACTCAGGGGGTGGTTTAGATTGTGGACCACCCTGTTCCGCACTTTCTGTCTGTCCTTCTGCCTCTGCTCCCTGCTCAGCTCCTTCTTCAGGAGATACTTCAGGTTCTGGTTCCCGGAACAACCAACCGAACCACGCCCGCGGACGGATATTGAGCCCCAACCTAACATCCGCACTGATCCGGGCATCCTTTCTATCGCCGAACCAATTCTCACTTAGGGTGACTCGGTTATTAATCGTTGGACGGAGGCCTAGCAAATCGCGATTCAGACGCGGATTTAGGGCAACTCGATGCTCTCGCGCCGCAATGGTGAACACCGGGGCTAATGCCTCTTCTTCTGTCTCTTCTGTTGGTGCCTCTATTGATCCCGCAAAACTACTAAAACTACCTACACCTTGATTGTTGGGATCCCGCTTCTCAAGTGTGCGACGAATCTCATACTGCGGATTCAGGCTGAAACTCTCAAATGGACTGATGTCGATCGAGATGCTTCCGCTATCTACCTTTTCATCTCGGTTGCGTCCATAGTAGCTCCCAAACGAAGAAGTGCCTCCGCTAGAGGTATCTGTCGCCGTCAATGGATCTGTCTCAACATCCTCGTGATGATACTGAACGTCAAGCCCAAAAAACGAGCCGAGGCCAAACTCAAAAGAGCCGGTGTAAAGATCGCTTAACACTGTACCTTGGCGTTCATTCCAAAAGTCCTCACGATTGAGCGCAAACCCCAACACTGGGAGTGGACGTAAATTCAAACTCGCCGAAAAATCCCGAGTCTTTGTTTTGCTCTGTCCACTTTGGAAGGAGCTGAACGACCCACGCCGGGTTTCTGTTTCAGCTTCCTCGTCGCGGACAGTGTAGCGGATGGGAAGCCAAGAGAAAAGGGTGAGCTCAGTATTGATATTGAAGTCATTGCTAGTGGTGCTATATCCTAAATCTTGTCGGCGTTGGCGCCCTGTATTGCCGGCAGAACTCTCAAAATCTTTGTCTTGCTTCGCATACCCACCGTTGACCTTGAGCAGGTTGCCAAGTTTAACATTCATGTTGGCGCGCCGTGCCCAACCTGAGCGTACAATCGGATTACTTAGGTGGATCTCGTTGACCCATACTTCGCCGCCGATTTCCCGATCCGTGTCATTGCGGAGGCCGATCAGGATGCCTCCAACGTTCTTTATCGAAATCTGCGAACTATTTGTTCCCCGCACAACAAGGCCATCCGGATGCCCATCCGGTTCGTCGAGATTTTCTTCCTGCTCCGTTGATGGATCCGGGGAAGTTGTTGGGTCCAGTGGATCTACAACACCGCCTAACTCAGTTAGTGTGTCGGCGTCAGGATATTCATTGCGCTTCAAATCGCTCAACTCAATTTCAATCAGTTTCCAGCCGTCAAAATCGATTACGCGCGTGTATTCGTAAAAGTCCCTCAGATTCTCAAAAATGTTGATATCCTCTTCTTGGTCCTGTGGATCATCAAAGGGACCCGCAGAATAATAGGTAGATCGAAATCCGGTGCGGATGCTCGGTGCGAGACGTAACACGAATGTCGTCTCGCTTCTATCGCCGTAAATCCACAGCTTGAGTGTATCATGTTTTGAAAAATCTTGTCCTTCGCCCTGTTGGAGACCACGTAGTACCCGCGATGTCACACCAAAGGATTCCGGCAGAAGCACATAGTTCAATGTCATTGTCTGTTCACGCTGTTGCCTTTGTTGGAACCCATATGTCGATTCCGTAAAGGGATGTAACTTTCTGAAACTATCTTCATCCTTAATCTGTTCATAGGCAGCCTGATAATCATTGAAATTGAAGTTATCTTTGGTGCCAACGGTAAATCGCTCGGCTGCATCGTTGGTAATCGTGTCATTCCGTGTCACCACACCACGTTCCCACTGTACCCCGACCACCTCAATTGATGCCCATTCAAATGTGCCCGTGACAGCACCAGATCTGTTCTTCTGTAGCCAAAAACGCATATGTTGGACAAATCCAAGATTTGGCAGACGGCTGCCTTCAGATGTCGCTGCGCTGAGAGGGATGCTCAGAAATGTCCAGCCGTTTGAATTTTGACTTTTTAACCACTCTTCAGGAATATCATTAAGCGGAATTTTGATCTCGAGGTAAGCGTCAATAGTGTCTAGGACGCCGTCTCCGTTAAGATCTTCTGTGTCCAAAACCGTGTTGGCGGGACCGACTTTCGTCGGCTGAAACCCGGCACTATACTCCCAGCCTACATCCTCACCTGTGTCTAACGAACCATTTGCACGGAACTTTTCGGAGGTAGGCAGGTTTTCCAAATCCAGATCCAACGTATCAATCTTGCCATCTCCATTGAGATCTTCCAGCTCTAGGGGCAGATCTTCGGTGTCAAGTCGGTTATCCAAGTCGCTATCCTCACTCACGACGCCGAGGTCTATATGCAACGTCACATCGGAGTCGCCGCGCACCCGAAACCAGATTTCGAGGAATTGGCGTTCCGAGAAATCCTCTCCGGAGGCGGACAGACCATACGAGAAACCGCCCCACTCCTCAATAACGTCTGTCAGATCGTAACCGACCTCCATAACCAGGCGTTCTTCTGTGGAGTTTGCCAGCGGATTAATCACGGAGGCAGGCACCTCACGATTGCGCATATAATTACCGATGGCTTGCGATTCGTTGCGGTCCCGCGCTAGCACGCGAAAAAGTGCACGATTATCTAGGGTTACCCCATCTGCAACAGGGAGACTGCCCACGCGCCAATGATGTTTGAAGGTGGGGGTGTTTGACGCTTCCCTTGTGCCTTCCATGCTATCGATTAAGGCAAACCCGACGCTGTTTGGATTATTGTGCGAGAATGCTGTCTCCCCGCTGAAATTTATTGACAGCGGAAAATTACGCATTGCGACAAACGGCAGCGGATTCAATAGCCACGCCAAATTAAAATCTCTCCCAAAGGTGGTGTTGAGGTTGACAGCTTGTAAGCGACTCGGCGCACCGTTGACGTCGGGAATACGAGCCGGTTTTTGTCCAGTGTTCAGGATGTAACCAGTTGCAAAACTAAATCCTTTTTGGAATGTGGGGTTGAAATAGCTGCTACCGCCGGTACGCAGTCCTCGCCTGGATCGACCACCTAAACTTGAGTATCCGCCGCCGAAACCACCTCCAAAACCGCCAGATCTACCGCCGCCAAAGCGACTACCCCCAAAACCACCGGAGGAACTTCGTCCTAAAGAGGCATCTTCAGTTTCAGACCTGTCGTCCGTTTCCAGACGACCGCTCTTGCCGGTAAGCCTTTCAAACCGATCCAATTTCTTCTCTTTCTGCTCTGTTTTTGGTTTGGGAACGTAAGAATATTCCAGCCATAATCCGGCAACCGTTTGCTGTAGTGCACCACCGAATGGGGTTCTCTCAAATTCAACCAGGATTTCGTCGAACTCATCAAGGTCAGTAAAAAAGCGAATACTTCCTACCTCATAAATCATTGTATAATCAACATCGCGTTGCAGCAGTCGTCCGTTGAGTCTTACCTTCTCGCTGGCCGGTATCACAAACAGTCCGACGTTATACGTCTCCGATTGGAAGGAGTAATCTGCGAAGATCGTGTAGGCAGCATCAGTAGTCCGTGGATTTTCGAGGTAAATTGCTTCGTTGCTCAACCGATCGCGAAATTGAAAGTAAGGACTTTCGGGATCATCGATCACAAAGGGACGTAAATCAGGAAATGTCAGAAGACCGCGGTCAAAATCGATAAACTCTGGATCCACGATACCATCTCCATTTTGATCTAATCCGAAAATCTGGATATACGGGATTTCTTCTGTCCCTGTATCAAATGACTCACCGCTCCCCTGACGCACAATGGCAATCTGATAATCCCGTGGGCTAATATTCCGGTTGCCGACGCTATACACGCGCCGTGATTCCGTTCCGCGCAAGCTTTTCCCTTTGATGGTAACGTAGCCGATTTCCTCCCCCTCTTCGTCAATAGCATCGTCGCCGTTCTCGTCCTCAAAGACATTCCCCGGATTTCCAACCACACCACCGTCTTCGCCGAGATATTCATAAGCGACAACGATTTCGTAGCTAGCAGAAATCGACGTTAAGAACTCGATTTCACCTGTTTCGTAATTCATATTATAATTCTGGCCCGCTTGCTGCAGATTGAAGTATCCACGCACCGTTCGCACGCCGCCCTGATTGTTGCTAGCGACGTTATCATCAATATAGATCTCCTCACTGCCTCGCTGTATCGGAAGGTAGGAATCGTGGAGAAGCTCATCGTCGCCGAGTTGAATAAGGTAAAAGCGCTCTTTAACATAATTTGCATCGGGAATTTGGCGACCTCTGCCGCCGGCGGCGCGTCGCGATTCCCCACTGAAACGGCGTATATCAGAGATACCCTTGCTACGGGAGCCGAACGCTGTCAATTTCGCGCCACCAAGTTGGGCGACCGCCTCAAGCCCAAATAGGTTCCGGTTGACGTTCAGGAAGCGGGTGTTGGGTAGATTGAGCGTCAGGTCGCCAAAAGAGAGGGTTTTGAGAATACTCGTTTCCGTTCCTTCATACCAAACACGAATTCTCTGCTCTTTCGCGCCGCCGTATCCACCACTATATCCGCTACTATATCCGCTACTATATCCGCCGTATCCACCCCCATATCCGCCGCCGGAGTCACTATAGTCGACCTCAACGTGGGTGTGTTCTCCGACCCGTCCGTGTAAACCTACTTCGAGAGTTTGCCGAATGTTTATCCCAGTGCCGCGGGGTACGCCGTAGCTACCGGTTCCAAAACCGCTGCCGTATCCACCCCCATATCCCCCCCCATATCCGCCGCCGGATCTGCTGCCATACCCTCCACCTAAACCACTGCCAAAGCTATCATAGGTGTAGGAGGAAGTGAGACCAAGATCGAGTCCGGAGCCAAAACTACCCCCTCCATAACTGCCACCATAACGGTTAATATCGCCTTCGCCAAAATAGTGTGTTTTGTTCAATTCAACTGTCACCGATTTATGTCCGGTAATTTGGAGGTTAGACTGGAGAGGGAGCGCAATGCCCTTCTCCTCCTCTTTCTGCTTTCCCTCACGCCAGTCACCAAGTTCGCGGAGATCGAGGAGGAAGGATGGATTCTTCCACCGGCGCAACGACTCAAAGTAGGGCGTCAACATCTCCAGGCGGGCATCCTTTTCTTCTGTTTCCTCATCCGTCGGGGGAGGCTGGACTTTCCACGGGTCAGTGTCCGAATCTGCTGGAGGTGCCCAAAAATCCTGTGCCTTCGATGTTTTAGTAACTTCGGATAAAGGTTCGGTTTCTTCCCTATTGAGTGCTACGGTGCGCCGTTTTATGTAGTATTCCGTCAACGAGGCGTCTTTGAGCACAGGTTCTGCGTGAGCAGCGAGGGGATGTAATGCGGAGAAAATGAGCGCAAGGATGAAGAGGGAAGGGGGGCGGGAAATTTTTGTGACGATGAAGTTCAATGCGTCTCTCCGTCAGATCTGGAATCAGATAAACCGTTCACTAATCTGGCAGATCTCCGAAAGATATCTGCCGACTCCATAAGGAAACTTAAATGCACGGCAGGTATCTTTCATAACGGTTTACCATGACTTGGAGATAAACGCAGAAGGGGAAGTGCTAGTTTACAAAAAAATGCTTTTAGTTTGGGAGTTTGTCAATTCCCCTGCTCAAATTGATTGGTACAATGAAACAAATAGTACTTAATAAATAATGCGTAAGAGCAGACTGGTCAAATAACTGCCCCCTTCAAAGAGAACGTCGTTAGACAGATAATCCCTTACGTATTACTCGTTACTCTTTATTTTTCTATAAAGTGCCTTTGGTCGAAAGCACCCCGCTGACGCGATCGTTGATACTTGTAGAAATATCAAGTGCTTTCGCAACTCCCTTAAAGATCGCTTCGATTATATGGTGGCGATTGGTGCCGTAGGGGACATTGATGTGCAACGTCGTCCCGCTGTGGTTGACAAACCCGTGGAAAAATTCTTCAGCGAGTTCCACATCAAAGGTGCCGACCTTTCCATAACTGAGGGGTGTTTGGTAGTGAAGGTAGGAGCGGCCGCAGAGATCTAGATCAATTTGCGCAAGGGCCTCATACATCGGAACGGTGAAACTGCCAAATCGACGCATTCCTATCTTCTCTCCGACTGCCTCCCTGAAAGCGTCCCCTAAGCAGATACCCACATCTTCAACGGTGTGGTGTGCATCAACATGCAGATCGCCAGTCGCATTTACTTCGAGATCAAAGAAACCGTGTTTGGCAAAGAGTTCAAGCAGGTGATCGAGAAACCCAACGCTAGTACTGATATTGGACTTCCCCGAACCATCAATATTGAGTTTGAGCGTAATTTGCGTCTCCCGCGTTTCGCGGACAACTTCAGCTTTCCGTTTCACACTGTCTTCGTGGCTATAACCACGTCTCCTTCTAATTCCGTGCTCAAGTGTGTAGCCGAATTCGCCAACTCTGCTATGCTGAAATCCGCTCCATCGGGGGCAAGATTCTGACTCACAATCAAGCATAGCCTTTGGAAGGAGGGATGGAAGTGCTCCATCCTTCCTCTCCAATGCTACATCTGTTTCAAAAATAACATCATACCATCTATCGTTAAAAATGCGGCTATTCTGTTTGTGCGCTAGTCGCATCTTGAAGATTAAATGGCATCATCCGTCAAGTGCTTTCCGAAAATCGTCACCGTGTGTTTTCCACCAATCGAAAAGGATTGAAATGTCGGTGCCGATGCAGAAATGGCGTACCCCCATATCAAGGTAGGATTTCGCTGCGTCCACAGTATTCACCTCAGCACGCGGCGGCACCCCCATCTTTAGCGCAGTTTCAAATACTTTGCGCTCAGCGGCTTGAATTTCCGGCGAACCGCGTTCACCGGCTTTGCCGATATTCATCGAGTAGTCAGATCCGCCCCACTGGATCATGTCAACCCCCTCGATGGAAAGGACTTCCTCTAGGTTATCGACAGTCCCCGCCTTCTCAATCATAATTACGACGACGACATCCCGAATTGCCTCAACATATTGTTGGGTGCCTCCGTATCCCATGTATGCAAAACGGCGAGTTGCAACGCCATAGGATCCACCATCTTCGGGGGTATCCGGGCGCGAGATACGCACGCACTCCTTGACATCTTCGACCGAATGACAGTCGGCGAACAACACGCTCTGGAAACCGGAGCCGATTGCGCGTTGTGCAATAAAGCCGCGTGGTTCTTGGTCAACCTTGATCATGCTGGACATGCCGTATAAATCAGCTGCCCGACCTAAGTTGTCGAGATCGTGCAAATCGAAGGGACCATACTCTGCCACAAATTCAACATAGTCGTACAACCCGGTGTGCCCAATCGCTTCGATGAGGGAGGGCCAAGTGCTGTGGATGTGAGTGCCAAGTGTCGGTTTCCCCTCGTTCAACAACTCTCGTAGTTTGTTGCGTCGCATATAAGTTCCCTCCAATATTCAGGTTTAGAATTTTACCCCACAGACATGAAATTTTGTGAGGGGTGGACATAATCATGGGAAAACAGCTCTCTACTCATCTGTTTACTGCTGCCTAAGCTTCCGAAGGTTCGACTAATTCTAGCAATCGATCGATGATATCAAGACTCGATATCCCATCGGCTTCGGCGTTGAAGTTCGTGAGGATGCGGTGTCGCAGCACCGGTTTCGCAACAGCGCGTATATCATTGTAAGAGACATGATAACGACCATGCGTAATTGCTCGCGCTTTTGCTCCGAGCACAAGGTATTGCGAAGCTCTGGGACCCGCCCCCCAATTCACCCAATCCTTGATAAAGTCGGGTGCGTCCGGTGCGTTTGGACGCGAGCGGTGACTTAATGCAACCGCGTAATCAACAATCGACTCCGCAATTGGAACCTTCCGAACAACCTGCTGCAGACGCAGAATCTCTTCGCTTGTAATGACAGCGTTTAACTGCGGCTCATATGCAGAAGTCGTTGTCATCACAATCTGTTTTTCATCGGCGGGATTGGGGTAGTCTAGGTAAATGTTGAACATAAAACGATCTAGTTGCGCTTCAGGCAGCGGATATGTTCCCTCCTGCTCGATCGGGTTCTGCGTGGCTAAAACAAAAAAGGGGCGATCCAGCTCATAGGTTGTGCCGCCTGCGGAGACTTTGTACTCCTGCATGGCTTGCAACAACGCCGCTTGGGTTTTGGGTGGTGTGCGATTTATTTCGTCCGCTAGCACGATATTGGCGAAAACCGGACCCTTGATAAAGCGAAAGAAGCGCCTGCCGGTTTCCACATCGTCCTGAATGATATCAGTGCCGATGATGTCGGAGGGCATCAGATCTGGTGTAAATTGGACGCGACTAAAATCAAGGTCTAAAATCTGAGCTAGACTATTAATGAGCAGGGTCTTTGCTAGACCGGGCACCCCCACAAGTAAACAGTGCCCTTGCGAAAAAAGCGCAATCAACAATTCATCAATTACTGCTTGTTGGCCAACGATTCGTTTCTTCAGTTCATTCAAAATTGACTCGCGCGCATTTTTCAGAAATTCTGCGGCTTCTAAATCTGCGTCTGGTACGTCAACGGAATTGGTATTGTTCAACTGTTTGTTCTCCATGGCTTACTAACTTTGTCACAGTTGGGCTATCTAAGCGAACCCACACGTTAGGGCTCCATCTGAGAGTTTGCCCGGCTCTACTCAGTGCGCTTGAGGTTCGTCTGTAAGTGTAGCCTATTTTGTGACACAGCGTCAAGGATTGCTTTTAGAATCGACGAGGGAATTCGCAAAATAACTCTCCTCACCCTGTCATTTTCTCATTTGCAGATTTGTGTTTAGGGTATTGAAATCGAGAGATAAAGTGAGTGGATGTTCAGCGTTTCTTTCAGAGGTTTCGCTTGAAGGATATGATCGGAGTGAAGTATAGTGGGGAGGTAAGTAGTAGGGGAAATGATGCCCATGGCTTCCTTGAGGTAGGTTCAGCTAATTTTTAGAACGCGCCCCAAGGTGGCCATGGTAACTGCGATGACTAATTGGTTAACCAACGGAATCCCTGAGTCCTTTTCCAGCTTTGAAAGCAGGAACCTTTTTTTCTGGGATTGTGATTGTGGCACCCGTTTGGGGATTTCGACCTTCACGGGCAGCTCTGGTCCTAACTTCAAAAGTGCCAAAACCGATTAGCCCAACAGAATTGCCGTCGGCTAAAAAACCTTTAATACAATTGATAACAGCGTCAAGGGCTTTATTTGCCTCTGCTTTAGTTAATTCCGCTTCTTCAGCAATGGCGTCGACAACGGCTTGTTTAGTAACATCAGCCATATTATTATCCTCCTAATAGAAAATACTTAAAAGTCACACTAAAAAACTAACGCCAATTATACTATACACACATTAGCCTGTCAAGCGAAAAAGACAGTGGTAATGCGGGTTGTAGCGTTTTTTTGAAGTTTTTTTGTGTGCTGTTGAGTTCAATAACCCAATATCTTGTGGTATATGCTGCTTAACAAACGAGGATTTTCTTCGTTCGGTTTCGTTAAATTCAACTTGCATAAAAAACGCGTTGAGCGTTTAAAGTGGAATGGCTAACAATAGCCGATTTTCCGATGCCCCTTTTGGGAGGATTTCGACCAGTTAGATAACAAACATTCCCATAAATTCATTCACCGGCATGGCTTCCAGCCGTTTTCCATCTAAACAAAGTTCTGTAATCGCCTGCACCTGTTTCGCCGGAAAACGGGTCGCCAAGTTATGAGCAAACTTCTCCTCCAATAACGGAACTCCTTCCTTA
>JAKZSX010000367.1:0-18186 GCA_047517405.1 Candidatus Poribacteria bacterium
ATAGATCGGGATTAGGAAACTTGTGGTTGCCCTCAAACATTACCAAACCGTGAATCCACGATTTCGTAGGGAACGCAGATCTGCGTTCCCTACATCCGCTCACTAAATTGCGCTACTGCAAGCTGAAGTGCGTAACTCCTAATATGAATTGAAAATAGCCAGCAGCTTGGGTCACTTCGTAAATACGAGTTCTTCGGCATTCGCCCCCGCATCAGAAGCGAGATCTGTCAGCACCTTGGCGACCTCTTCCGGCTTGAATAGAGTGGACTGTGCGGCAGCAACAGCCGCTTCCGGTGATTCTCCACCCTTTTCTGCGATTTCGGCGATTGCCCTGAGCTTCAGGGGGGTATTAAGGTTGCCAGGACAAACGACGTGCACTCGGATATTCAACGGTTCGACTTGGTTCTTCAAGGTAAATCCCAACCCCCGCACACCACCTTTGCTGGCACCATAGGCGACAGATGCACTGGGCCCCGTCACTCCTGCTCCCGACGCGATCAGCACAATTACCCCACCGCCGCTCTTTTCCATCAGTGGAACAGCATGTTTAGTGCACAGGAAGGTCCCCCTCAAGTTGACCCTGATGACTGCATCCCACGCTTCCACATCGAACTGATCAATCCGTACCGCTGCACCTAGCAGGATGCCAGCACAGGTCACCAACACATCAAGCCTCCCAAAGTTCTGTTCGACCGACTCCACCATTGCAGCAACGTCCGCCTCTTGAGAAACATCCGTCCGTATAAACTGGGCAGTGCCACCCTCCGCTTCAATGGATTGGGCAGTTGCCTTACCATCTGCCTCATTCAGATCGGCAATGATGACTTTTGCTCCCTCTCTAGCATACATCACGGCTGTAGCGGCACCGATGCCGGTCGCCCCACCGGTGACGAGGGCAATTTTATTCTGTAGTCGCATGGTCTTCCCCTTACGCAGATTTGAACTATCCCTAATTATTGAATATCCACTGTTTTCTGCTTGTCCCTTTTCCCATTATCGCAATTTGAGGGTACTCAGTGCGATGAGCATCAAAATCAACCCAATAATCCAGAAGCGGAGCACAACCTTCGGCTCGGGCCAACCGAGTTGCTCAAAATGATGATGTAGCGGTGACATCCTGAACACCCGTTTTTTTCGTGTTTTATAGGAGACAACTTGGATGATGACGGAAAGTGCTTCTGCAACAAAGATTCCACCGACAATCACAAGCAAGACCTCTTCTTTGATTAAGATAGAAATCGTTCCAAGTGCTGCGCCGAGAGCTAGCGAACCCGTATCTCCCATGAAAACTTGTGCTGGGTGACAATTATACCATAAAAAGCCCACACCGGACCCAATTAATGCAGCACAGAAAATAGTTGCAGCCTCTCCACTAGCAGGAAGATGGGCAATGTCAAGGTAATTGGCTAATTGTTGGTGGCTTGTAAGGTAGCCCAGTACGCCAAACGTGACTGCGACAAACAACGTGCAGCCAATTGCCAAGCCATCAAGCCCGTCCGTAAGATTTACCGCGTTCGACGCACCGACAATGACGAACGCTGCAAATGGAACAAAGAATATGCCGAGATCCGGACGAAGTTGCTTAAAGAGCGGAATGATAATTGATGTTCTCTCGGTCAAACTGTCTTTCGGAACGGGTCCCCATTGGTAGAGGAAATAGGCAATCGCGAGTGCGCCGACTGTTTGTAAAAAGATCTTATGCCAACCTTTCAATCCGAGCGACTGTTGCTTGGTAATCTTCCGGTAATCATCCAGAAAACCGAGTCCTCCAAACCACACAAGGCTAAAGGTGAGGATAAAAATATAAGGCTGATCCAATCGCGCCCATAGAAAAATTGAAATCAGCACGGACGAGATAATCAGTACGCCACCCATCGTCGGCGTACCCTCCTTGCTGAAATGTGTTTCGGGACCATCATCTCGGACATGCTGACCAATCTTCAATCGTCTCAGACGTTGAATAACGAATGGACCTAAGATTAACGCTATAAGTAGCGCAGTTATTGTTGCATAGATGGACCGAAAGCTGATGTAACGGAAAACATTCAGCGGTGAAAAAAGCTCCGTTAATTGTTCAAAAAATAGATAGTAGAGCATAGGTGATTTTTGATACTAGGGTTTATCCTTTGGAAATTGGAAGCAATGAGAAATGAGGAAGGAAAGAAAGCAACTGTTTCCTTCCGCTTAACCGACAATTTCAAGCACGGTTATGTCCGAAGGGATAAAGCGTGTTGACATTTGACAGTACGTAGGTTGGGCATCTTGCCCGACCCTCCTGCTCGGCTCAATACCGGCAGGTATCCTGTAGGTCGAGATTCATATCTCGACATCCAAATATCAATAGAATCTAGGCACTTGATTTCAGGTTCCCCCCATTAGCTCTTCCAAGACCTGCTCCAATTTTACCCCGCGTGACCCCTTGATAAGAATCGCATCGCCGGGTTGAGCATATTGGATCAGTTCTTGTGCCGCTTGCTTTGGCGTATCACAGGAGA
Source organism: Candidatus Poribacteria bacterium (assembly GCA_047517405.1). Taxonomy (GTDB): domain Bacteria; phylum Poribacteria; class WGA-4E; order WGA-4E; family PCPOR2b; genus PCPOR2b. Next base: position 2,496 of record JAKZSX010000367.1, read on the forward strand.
TGATGGACTCGATCCTGCCTTCTGCGCCATGAGCAATTGCGCGGCTATGGGGACCAACGGTAATCAATAGGTTGATGTTAGTCGGGATAGCCTGCCCCGTTTTCAGGTGGAGTGCGTGAGAGTGTTCACCAAGTTCAAGCATATCACCAAGAATTGCAATTCGCTTGCCAGCTATTTCAATATCGCTGAGAAATGTCAAAGCGGACTTGAGGGACTCCGGGTTTGAGTTATAGGCGTCATTGATGATGCATAGGTCGTTGTGCAAAATCGGCTGCATCCGCATGTCCGCAGGTTGAAAACGCTCTAGCCCGGCACAAATTTCTGTCGGCGTTAAACCCGCCCAGATACCTACGCTAGCAGCAGCGAGGGCGTTGTAGATATTGTGTTTTCCCAAACAAGGCAAATGCACTCTGTCGATTTCGTCCCCTCCAATTTTCAACGTGAACGTGGGCTTTCCGAAACTGTCAATCTCAATTTCGCTTGCAGAAACATCCGCATCATTTTGCCAACCAAATGTGGTGATTTGACCACACACACGGACGGCAAGCCTCAGTGTCATCGGATCATCGGCGTTAAGGATAGCATGTTCGACATGCGTTAGCAATGCCCCTTTCTCCTCAGCGACCCCTTCAATTGAACCTAACAACTCCAAGTGTGCCGGTCCGATGTTAGTGACCACGCCGACGGTCGGTGCCGTTATCTGCGACAACCGCTCAATCTCTCCGGGCCAACTGGTGCCAATCTCTAATACGGCAATCTCATCTGCTTCGCTAAGTTGCATTAATCGTGAAGGAATACCAATCTGATTATTGTAACTTTTCTCGGATTTGAAAACGGAAAACCGCTGTGTCAACACAGAAGTTGTTATGTCCTTTGTCGTGGTCTTGCCGTTGCTGCCCGTGATAGCGACGATCGGCAGATTAAACCTGCAGCGGTGACAGTTGGCAATATCTCCGAGCGCAACGAGCGTGTCGTTTACTTGCACAATGATCGGCGACGCAAGTTGGGAGAACTCCGCTACCGGTTTAGAGACAACCGCCCCAATCGCACCTTGTTGACACACGCCCTCCAAGAAATTATGTCCATCGAATTTTTCGCCGACCAATGCGACAAAAAGGTCGCCCTTTTTAATCGTCCGCGAATCCGTCGAGACCTGCGTTATCACGGTGTTGGGATTGCCTTGGATGAGGTTGCCCTGCGTTGCCTGTAGGATTTCAGCAATTGTGAGATTCATAACGTAACGCGTGAAAGGTGATGGGTGGGGTTAAGCAATTGTTTCCTGCGTCCAGCCTGCTAGGACAGGTAATAATAGAGGATTGCTATGGGGTGAAGCGGTTAAACAGATCGGTTTGTTCCTACTCTCTGGTATTCTCGTTGTCTGCGATTTTCTCGATTTTGCCTGCGATTCTTTCGATCGCGCGAACAGCTCGCAAAAGAAGCCAAAGAGGAAGAATATAAAAGGGTGCCATCAGTAAAAGTGGGAAGAAAGCATTGACAAAGTCCATATTGAGTCTCACCTCCTGACCCTACCCTGTAATTGAATAAAATAAATCTCATCGGTCCGACTTCAACCGCTCAAGAAATTCCCCTGCGACTTCCCTGTCATCGAAATCAAATCGCACACCATTAATTTCTTGATACGGCTCATGCCCCTTGCCTGCGATGGCGATAAGATCGCCCGCCTTTGCTAACTCAATCGAATGCGCGATAGCAGCACGGCGGTCCTGAATCAGGTCGTAACTTGCGTCGTTGGGTAAGCCTTCCACAATATCAGCAAGGATCGTGTCCGGCTCTTCGGTGCGTGGATTGTCGGAGGTAATCACGCTGTGATCGGCGATGGTTGCGGAGATTTTGCCCATCTTCGGGCGTTTGCCACGGTCCCGATCTCCGCCGCAGCCAAAGACACAGATTAAATTGCCCTGCGTAATCTTTCGTGCAGCGGCCAACAGATTTTCCAAACCATCGGGCGTATGTGCATAGTCCACGACAACGGCGAAAGGTTGTCCGCGGTCAACCAACTCAAATCGTCCCGGCACAACTGTGGATTCCAGCCCTGCTTGGATTGCCTCAAGCGAGCAGTCGTGGTGCAACCCTATCCCAATCGCAGCAAGGGCGTTATAGAGGTTGTAATCCCCCAACAGACGCAGATTTGCTGGGATTTTTCCCTTCGGTGTGTTCGCAACGAATGAGAGCCGTTTGAGTGTTGATTCAACGTTGCTGACCGACAAATCCGCCGGTTGCTCAACCCCAAAAGTAAGGCTTGGGGGATTGGTTTGATCGCGGATCGAATCGGAGGCGGGATCATCTGCGTTAAGGATTGCTAGACCGTCATCAGGATTGAGCTGCTGAAACAGCATCATCTTGGCGTTCAGGTACTCATCCATCGTCTCATGGTAATCGAGATGGTCTTGTGTCAGATTGGTGAAAACCGCTGTTTCAAAGGTGAGTCCAGCCAATCGGTGTTGTGCAAGCCCTTGCGATGAGGTTTCCATGATGACATAATCTACGCCAGCATCGGCAATGTCTCGGAACAGTTCGTGAAGCGTCAAAGGCTCAAGGGTCGTAACCGTTGGCTCCACAAAGACATCTGCGTAACGGGTTCCAACCGTGCCCATGAGCCCCGAATTCAATCCCGCAGCGTTGAAGATCGAATGCGATAGATGTGCTGTTGAGGTCTTGCCGTTTGTGCCGGTGATGCCAATCAGCTTCAGCCGATCCGCCGGATTGCCGTACCAGTTTGCTGCGATGAGCGAGAACGCGATGCGTCCGTTTGGCGTTTGGATATAGGTAACACCGGGCGGCATAGATTCTGGTTTCTCCCCGATAATCGCCGTTGCGCCGTTTTGGATGGCTTGGGGAATAAAGGTGTGTCCATCAACGTTGACACCTTCATAGCAGACAAAGACATGCCCCGGCTCGACAGCTCGACTATCGCTCGCAATGCCGGTAATGTCTTTGTCAAGCCCCCCAATTGATGAGAGGATATTTACCCCTTGGAGTAAACGATGTAGATTCACAATCGATTCCACCTCCGACCCTCAGAAAATCCTTAACAAATGCCACCAGAAAAGACACAACCATCATGCAAAAGAAATGCCATGATTTCATCTTAGTCCCCTCTTTCTTCTAGATCTAATTCCTTTTTAACCCGAGCAAGTTCTTTACGAGCGGTTTTGATAATGGCTGCTTCTGACCTGCCATCCCTTGCTAACTTACGAACCAACTTTTCTAAGCTTCTAAGTCGTTCATACTGAAATTTGATCTCTACGAGTATATCTTCGGGGGCTTTCGGGTTTTTCACTGGATTCCTAGCATTGACGGTAATCGTCATATTCATCAACTCTAAGACCCAGTCAAGAGGCAATCCAATCTCCAATTCTTGATAAGGGTCTTTATGTGATCGTCGATTGCGTGACCGGCGAGATTGTGGGTCTACGATCCTGCGCTTCAGTCCAAGCAGATACACCATGGGAACATCATCTTTGATTCTAACGGTATGCTTCCCATGGTCTCCCCCAAAAACGTCAAAAATGGTGTCAAACCCTTTTCTGCGACCTGCTGTTGTTCGAGGATGTGGTCGTTTTAGCGACAAAAGCAGCAAATTGCCTATTTCCTCTTTGCTAAACTCCGCTTCAAATCTACCATAACCGATTGGGCTGCTAGGGAGGCGAAAATTGATCGTGGCACCGACCTTTATCTCTTGTTCTGTTATATTGCGAATAACTTGGACAACCTCTACTAGGACATCTGTATACTGCACCTGAATCTGCGTATCCGCTTTCTCCTCTGCTGCTAACAGTTTCCCCGCAATAACTAACTCTCCCCCGACAGCTAAACCTACTACATCTGGAGCAACCCGAACACAACTTTCAGCTTGGTTGACAACGACCAATGCCAATACTGCAATACAAATCAGGCATTTCACATTTACTCCTTTCATTGGCTTACCTCCCAAGGACATGCCAATTTGGACCGATATAAACCAAATAGTACCAACCAATGAAGTGCTGAAAATAGGGTTAGTTCTTCGTGTAACTTGGTATTGATGTCTGGGCGAAAAGATTCTTTTGGCTCAAATAGCGCATCGCTTGACTCGCAATTTTTTGGAAAATTGGGGCTGTGACATGGCTGCTCAACGGCGCGCCCGCCGGCTCGTCAACGACAACGATGATCGAGAGTAACGCATCTTCCGCCGGAAGAAATCCTGCAAAAGTGGCAACCACTTTGCCTTCGACGTACCCCTGTCCTTGTTCCGCTTTCTGTGCTGTGCCAGTTTTGCCAGCAACAGCATATCCCTCGACACGCGCCCGTATCCCGCCGCCGACTTCCGTCACACCGACAAGCATCTGGGTCATAGTCTGTGCGGTTTCTGCGGAAATAACGCGACGTATCGGCTTTGGAAATGATTGTTCTAGCAAATTTCCATCCTTATCAATAATTTGCCGAGCGACATACGGTTGTAACAGTACACCGTTGGTAGCAATTACGTTGAGGGCATTCAACATCTGTATGGGTGTCACAGAAATCCCTTGTCCAAACGGAACAGAGGCAATCGTGTATTCATCCCATTTTTCAATACCTCTCAAGCTACCGACCTGTTCGTAAGGTAAGTCGATACCGGTTCTCTCACCAAATCCAAACCGGTGCGTATAAGTCTCTAACTGTTCTTTGCCGAGGTGACTCGCAGCCTTGAGGATACCAATATTACTCGACTTTGCGATAATCTCGCTAAGCGTTAACCACGCATTGGGCTTAATATCGTTAATGATATGTCCATTGGACAAACGATACTCCCCCATCTCGCAATACTCACGCGAGTCCGGAGACATCATTTTCTCGTTGATGAGGGCGGAAGCAGGGACGATTTTAAATACAGAACCGGGTTCGTATTGCATCCAGATAGCGCGATTTCGCTTGGCTGACTCTTTGTTCTGTGAGTAGTGGTTGAGGTCGTAGTTCGGATAATTTGCTAATGCCAAAATCTCGCCGCTTTTGGAGTGCATAACGATTGCACTCCCAGCTTTCGCTTGCCACTGTTCGCAACCGGCAATCAGTTCTGTTTCTGCGATATGTTGAATATATTCATCAAGTGTAAGTACGACGCTGCGTCCGTATTGCCTCCTCCGTTGATGAAGTTGTGGCGGACGGATCGGGCGCCTCTTACCATCGGCGGCGATCTGATTGCTTCTTGCCTGTGGTTCTAGATGATCGTTTTTGTTACTCTTGCTTAGGTAGGCATCATACTGATGCTCGATCCCGTCGATGCCTCTGTTTTCAAAATTGGTATATCCAATAATATGGCACGCTAATTCGTCTTTTGGATAAAACCTTTTTCCATGGACCTGATATCCGGCTCCGTAAATACTTCTAGTGACTTGGCGGATGTCGCTGATGCGCTCATAATCTATATTCCGTTTTAGCCAAACGAAACGCCTTTTCTTTTCCTGTAGTGCCGACAACAGTTTATCTTCCGAAACGTTGAGTAGCGGCGCAAGTTTACGAGCAACGTCATGAGGCGCATCTTTCAACACTTTTGGATCCGCATAGACCGAAACTAAGTCCTGATTGATTGCGAAAACGCTTCCGTGCCGATCCACAATCTTAGCGCGCTTTGCCTGAGAACCCAGTTGTGTCTTACGCTGAACCTCAGAGCGCCCACGTAGCTTCTGACCATGTACATACTGGATTAGAAACAAGCGACCTATCAATAATCCTAAGCAGATCTCTAGGGTAACCCATACGATTGTAATCCGGGAAAAGGGTATGTTTTTCATAGGGTGTCAATGCAGAGGTGTAATCGTGTGTGATTGTGGGGAGGAGCCCCACAAGGGCTGAATCGCTTGCTCGAAACGCGAAGCATACCACCCATTACGTTTCACATTCATACACCTCGTTGCAGGAGGAATCCTCCGAGAGAATGGAGGTTCCAGAGCGAGCTAAAGATTAACGAATTGCACTACTAAACGCTCGATTCGCATATCTTAGTCGGCTCCCAGCACATACGCTGGCTTGGAGGGTTGAACCATCTGGAGGTCTTTCGCAATTTCATGAATCCGTTCAATCGAAGTGAGCCTTGTTTCCTCTATTTTGAGCCTGTTAATTTCGTTCTGAAGTTGATCTCTTCGCTGCTCAAACCCCTCACGCATTTGTAGGGCAACCTTATTTTGGTATGACGAAAACCACGCACTCAGAAAAAAGATACAGATATAAACGGCAAGTGTGAGGTATGCAAAGGGATGGAATTTTGCTGACTGAGCTGGTTTCTGATATTTCATAACTATAATTGTTTCTGAATGTTCCTTTGCAAACCGTTTCGTCCGGCTTTTAAGAAACGTTTAATCTTTCGTTTTAGATTCGTGGATCTTCATCGCAACTCGCAATTTCGCACTTCGGGACCGAGGATTCTGTCGAATTTCATCGAGGGTTGGAGTTACTGGACGTTTAGTCAGTATTTGAAGAGTGGGTGTATGCTGACACACACAGATAGGGGTTTTCGGTGGGCAAATACAAGCACGAGATAAGGTGCGGAACTGTTCTTTAACAATTCGATCTTCGAGAGAGTGGAAAGAGATTATACATAAACGTCCACCGGGCTTCAAAGCAGAAACAGCACAACATATCCCGGAATGAAGATTTTTGAGTTCGTCGTTAATATAGATTCGTAACGCCTGAAAAACCTTTGTTGCGGGATGGATCCGTCCACCTCTTGATTTGGAGGGAACCGCCTCCAGAACAATTTCAGCCAGTTGACAGGTTGTTGAAATAGGCTTGCGTTTTCGAGCGCGAACAATCTGGCGTGCGATTCTTTTTGCCCAGCGTTCTTGACCGAACTGGGTAAAAATCGTTGCGAGCGCGTCTTCTGAGTGATGGTTTACAACGTGCGCTGCGGATACGGATCGATTGGTGTCCATCCGCATATCTAAGGGACCAGAGTGACTGAAACTAAACCCTCTCGTTGGTGTATCAAGTTGCAGGGATGACATCCCTAGGTCGAATAAAATGCCATCAATTTGTGGCGTCGTCGTTTCCGGATGCGCTGAACCCCGATGCAATTGTGGGAGCCGATCCAAGTGTGCAAAATTTCCGCCAACGAGTGCCACCCGGTCCTTGTATTCACGCAGCCTTTCCTTGGCGATAGCCAATGCCTCCGAGTCCAAATCGATGCCAAGTAGGAATCCGTTTGGTGCAGACTTCTGTAAGATAGCAGCTGCGTGTCCGCCTAATCCAACCGTGCCATCCACGTAAAAGCCATGATTGTTTGGTTCTAAAAATTGAACCACTTCATCGACTAGGACAGGTATATGGCCCTGAGGGCTCCCGGCTTTCATTTCGCACAATCACGCATACCCTCCTTTCGTACGCTTATCCAGGGTTCGCTTGCTAAACAAGTTTAGACCGTTTACCCCAAATGACGGCATTATATCATAGGTGTATCCGATGTCAAGCGCAAAATTGAGCATAATGCGTGATGTGCACAAACCGCAGCAAACGCGCCTAATAGAAATTGCCCACGAATATCACGCACATTCTGTGAGGATTTGGTGGAGGGGGACATCCCATGTCTGCGGAAAAGTATTCGTCACAATCTGCGCCTCGTAAGCCAAACCGATCCAAACTGACTGCGGACATTGCGGTAGGAATCGATCATAAAAACCCGCACCGTATCCAATGCGGTAGCCCTTGAGGTCGAAGGCAGCGCCGGGAACAAAAATTAAATCGATCTGCTCTAAAGGAAAAAGAGGGCAAGTTTTCCGGTTCGGCTGATACATACCGTAAGGATGGAGAACGAGATCTTTTTTTCCATCTGTGATACGGTGCGGCGCAAGGCTGCGCTGTTTCGTATCCATCACGGGGGCAAGCACAATCTTATTTTGAGCCAACAAGTAATCGAGTAAGTTACCGGTCTCCACCTCACTCCGCATGCTGAGGTAGAGCAGAACCGCATTGGCTCGGTTCCTTTCGATCCAGTCGATTGCATGGTTGACAATCTGTCGACTCAGCGCGGTTCTCACACTCGGTGGAATACTGTCCCGTTTGTGGAGGGCTTCCGCTCGAAGGCGTTCGCGTTCCTGTCGCCGGTTCATTTGGTTCGTATCCCTTCCCCTTCACGCTTGTCATTTGATTTGGTCAATGTACTTGGCGAGGGTATCGCGGAAGGTTGAGGGTTTCATCTTGAGCAGTCTGGCAGCTTGTGTTTTGTTACCCTTTGCCCTTTTCATCGCCCAACCGATGAGTTCACGTTCTGTCGACCGGATAATCTCCTGAAAAGAGATCTCAGTCAACGTCTCATCTAAGCTGGTATGTGTCGGTAATTTCAACTCAAGTGGGATATCGTCGGTTGTAATCCCTGTTCCGTCACCAACTGTTACGAGCCGCTCAATCACGTTTTCTAATTCGCGAATATTACCGGGCCATAGATATGCCGTGAGCACCTCGACCGCTTCGGGGGCGATGTGGATGGTGGTATTGGGCGAGAATAAATCTAAAAAGTGATTGATTAAGAGGGGAATATCCTCAACCCTTTCACGCAACGGCGGTAGAAAGATCGGGACAACGTTCAATCGATAGAAGAGGTCATCTCGAAATTCTTCATTCTGGACCTTTATACGCAAATTCTTGGTTGTCGCAGCAATAATTCGCGCACCCTCCATTCGCGCGCTTCCGTCTAGGTTCAGCTGTTGGCCCTCTAGTACCCCTAGGAGTTCAACCTGCAGCGCAGCGGAGAGCCTATCGATATCCTTGAGAAAAAGTGTTCCTTTATGCGTGAACGCGTTCTCTGTCTGCTTATCTCCAAAGAGATCTCGATCTAATGTTTCGGTAGGCACTCCCGAACAGTTGACAATCTTAAAGGGTTGATGCCTACGCGCGTTGTTGAAATGAATCGATTTTGCGACGAGTGTTTTTCCTGTGCCATGTTCCCCGTATATTAGCACGGTGCTCTGAGTGTCTGAGATGTTTTCAAGCAGGTCAAACAGGTCTTGTATCGCTTGGCTCTTCCCAATGATATGGTGGTATGGAGAACGTACTTTCATGGGAACTTTTAGCTGTGAACGCTGTTTGCCTTTGTCATGGAGCATTTTCAATTTATCCAGCATCTGAATCAGTTCTTCGCTGGAGAAGGGTTTCTTTATATAGTTATACGCCCCAAATTTCATCGCTTCTACAGCAGTTTCAACGCTCGCATAAGCGGTCATAACAATCACAATGATATGGGGCTGCGCCTTCTGGACGCGCTTGAAAAATTCAATTCCGTGCATCTTCGGCATCCGCAGATCTGTAACAAGGACATCGAAATGCTCGTGCTGCACAAGCTGGAGCCCAATCGCTGGAGATTCGACCGCAATGGTATCGTAGTTTGCCTCGCGCAAATCATCACGTAGTGTGATTAGTTTGATTTTTTCATCATCGACAACCAGCACCTTCATCCCTTTTCCACTCCTCTCCTGATCGGTAGCTTAACCGTAAACACGGATCCCTGCTCAACCTCGCTGTCGAATTCAATGACCCCTTCGTGCTGTCTGACGATACGGTTGGATACCGAGAGTCCAAGGCCCGTCCCTTTCTCAGTTGTCTTTGTGGTATAAAATGGATCGAAAATCCGATCTTGGACGGACTTGGGAATGCCGATTCCTGTGTCCGCTACCTGAATGAAAGCCGCCGCTTTGCCAAGTAGCGCATCAAATTCGATCTCCCCGGTTGTAAAAGTTAATACACCGCCATCGGGCATAGCCCCAATCGCGTTTAGGGCAAGATTCAGGACAACCTGCTCTAACAGGTGCTTGTCTCCACGGATTAAATATAGATCCTTCTGGAAGTGCTTCTCAATCTGTATTCCTTTTTCCTCAGCACTGTATGCAATCAAACCGACGACTTCGGAGACAACCTCATTGAGGGAGACCGATGTGAGTGCCAAATCACGTTGGCGTGAGAAATTGAGAAGTTGTCCAACTGTCGTTTCAATCCGCCGGAGAGCTTCCTCCATGAGACCTAGATATTCTTTAGTCTGCCGCTCGTTCAGCGGATCGCGCCTTATTCGAAGGATGCAGTTGAGTAGACCGTCAAGTGGATTGTTAATCTCATGTGCAACCCCTGCCGCCAATTCACCAATCGCTGCCATCTTCTCTGATTGGATCATCTGCTGCTCCATCCGTTTCCGATCGGTCACGTCACGGCAAACCAAAACCGTACCTAAGTAGTTATCATTCCTATCACGTACGGCGGCATAAGTGTTTTCAAAGAATTTTTCCTTAATCTGTAGACTTTGCTGTTCAATTACCGCGTGTCCCTTCGATAAATCCTCTGCAATTTGCAGGAGGACGCCGTCAGCCGCTGGGGATTGGATAGATTCTGTATCAAGCCCGAATTGCTCCTTTTGGATCTGCTGTCCCGCCTTGTTAAAGAGTGACACATGGTTCTTGTTGTCAACAAAGATAACCCCCTCCTGCATACACTCAATAATCGACGTAAGCTTATTTCGCTCGAAAAGTACCGCCCCTCGCGCCTCTTCCAACTCCATCACTTTTTCCTCAAGATTGTCTTTCAACTCGTGGGTTTCCGCCTCGCGTGCCCTCGCGGTATCCATAATTGATGTTGCTAGATAGACAGAGAAAAACAGGGTGCTTGTAAACACGAACAGCACACTTGAAATGTAAATCGGGTTTCGCCAGAGTGTTTCAGGCAGAAAATTTTGTAGATGGAAATGCGGCAGAATATGGTAATACTCAAGGAGAATAAGAGCACTTAAAAGGATTGTGTTAAGAGTAGCGAGGATGTAACTGACTTTTTTAGAGAGAAGGATGCTCGCAATGACGAGATGAAAGATAAAGTAGAAAATAAACGGATTCTCGACGCCACCGCTAAAGTGGAGAAGTGCCGTCAAAGAGAACAGATCTAGGATAATATGCCTGCCTGCGTGCCACTGAATTGATACGAGCGGCTTTTCCGTAAGATGCTTGGGATAGATTTGCGACTCAAAGTTATACAGCGTCATCAACGCCGCGATGATATACAACGGCGTTAGATTGTCAATGATATGGAGCCCCCAACTTGCAATGCTTACAGTCAGCAAGACACCTGTGATAGCGATCCAACGGAGATTGACGAGCCAACGAATCCGTTTGATGAGTTCAGTTTTGAGAGGTAAATCTGTTGAATTGACTTGCATTTTGATGTGAACAACTGATTCCCTAAAGAAACATATCGACTGCTACTTTTGAAACAGGATTTCCCCATGTGCCTCAATCGAGTCGACGATCGCCATGATCACTGCGTCAACGGGCTTATTCTTGGTAACATCGGTATGACGGGCTGAACTCCCCGCTGCAGTGAGCACCAACTCACCGACCCCCGCGCCAACAGCATCAACAGCAACGGTATATCGACTGAGAAGCGTTCCATCTAGCTCGGTATCCTGCACAATCAGCAACTTACTGCCTCTCAGTTTTTCATCTTTTTGTGTGGCAACCACTGTTCCCACAACTTTTCCGACCGTCATGCGCAATTTTTCCCTGTTTATTTTTATTTCGAGAAACGCAAATCGCGTAAAACATAATGCGCTATCAAAACATTATTGACAAAATTATCTGAGTATAGGTATAGTAAACTGAAGCTGTCAAAAAGTCAAGATTTTATTCCAGTCCAACCTGTTAAAGGTTCATGAATTCTAAGGGGAAAGCTATGTCAGATAAGGTTCGTTTAGCAGTCATTGGTTGTGGTGGAATCGCAAAAGCGCATCTGCGAGGATACCAAGCACTTGTCGAAAAAGGCGTTGATACCTTTTCAATCGAGGCAACGTGTGATGTGCGTAGGGAAGCCGCACAAGATTACGCGGAACGGGTTGCGGAATTACAAGGAACCGTGCCCCGTGTTTACGATGAGGTTGAGGAAATGCTAAAAGCAGAGGATTTGAACGGTGCGGATATCTGTACATCGCATGCCTATCACCACATTTCCGCTATCCCGTGCCTCGAATCGGGCGTTGATATTATGACGGAGAAGCCGTTTGGGGTAACAATCAAAGCCAGCCAGAAGATGATTGAAGTCGCGGAGAAACATGGACGACTCACCGCCACGGCGGAGAATTGCCGCAGAACGCCCGGACAACGCACTGTCAGGTGGGTGCTTAACGAAGGAAACATTATTGGGGCACCTCGAATGTTCTTCGCACAATCTGCAGCTTGGAACGATCCGGCGAATATCGGGAATTGGCATTGGCGGTTGGGCAAAGAGTTCAGTGGTGGCGGTATGGTGATGGACAGCGGTGCACACATGATGGACACAATCCGCTACTTCTTCGGTGATGTCGAAAAGGTTTACGCCGAAGTCCGTCAGATTGATGGACGATTTGCCAATCACGCTGAGAAGGGAAAGGTGCCCTCTTGCCATGAGGATACTTGGGTAGCGATTATCACGTTCAAGAGTGGCGTTGTTGGGACGTGGAGTTGGACGGTTGCTGCGCCGTGTGCCAGCTACCTAAATGTCGCTTTCTACGGTGCCGAAGGTGTCATCCGTGATAATGGCGATGTCTTTCATCCGTTTACAGCTAAAGATCGAGGAGATGTAGAGAGGCTTGATGGGACAAAATACACCATGCCGGAACTCCGCGAGATGTACCTTGAAACGTTAAGCGATGACGAGAAGACGCGACTTTTCCCGCATGGGCTTGAGGACGGTTTTGCGTTGGAGATCTACGACTTTATCGATGCAATCAAGAATCGGCGGTCACCAGAAGTGGACGGTTGGACCGGCTTACAAGCCAAAGCTACCTCAATTGCGATCTATGAGTCGGGATATTCTGGAGAGATGGTGACTATCGCTGATGTGCTTGACGGCAAGGTCAGCGGATACCAACAAGAGATTGATGAACATTGGGGACTTTAAGCGAAAAGGTTCAGGCTTGGATTTGTCAATCCAAGCCGAGCGGCAATAGCAGATATAGCAGGGGGTATGAATCAGCTGCTATTACCTAAGAACGGCATCCAACCTGCGAAGATCGGTGTTTTTCAATGCGGCATCCCCTTTGTATTGATAGTAGTTGTCGAGGACTTTGCCAACATGCTGTTCTGCTGAACGAGTGAGCTTCCTATCTTTCCGCACATTTCCTGGCCCCGCATTATAAGCGGCAAGAGAGAGACTGTAATCACCATCATACCTTTGAAGCATATCGTACAGATATTTGACTCCCGCTTCTAGGTTTTTAAGCGGATCGAAGCGTTCATCGACACTGGAATTTGGTGTCGGTTTTCTTACGTTCTCATAGGAGGGAACCTTGAGTCCAAGATCCCGCGCTGTCGGCGGCATCAGTTGCATCAACCCAACGGCACCATTGCGGGAGATCGCTTTGGGATTAAAGGTTGACTCCCTTTTGACTAGAGCGATGATGAGTTCAACCTCGACACCGTACCGCTCAGCAATCCGTTTGGTTGGAGATTTTGCATCTTTCGCATCGTTGACAATTCGCTTCGTATCGTCGGTAACCCGTTCGGGAAGGTTCTCTGTTTTGGTCTTCTCTCTGCCCTTTATGGAAGTTTCCTGTTTCCCCACCGAAATTACCCTTTGTTTTGTTGAAATTTCCTTTCTCTCCACGAAAGTTCCCACTTTACTCACAGAAGCCGGAGTGGTCCGGACGGGAAAATCAAATGTCAAACCAACGGTGAGAAGATGTTTATATGCCATGTCTGGCTGGCTCAAGTAGGCGTAATGGAGGTGCTTACTTTGGACATTGACAGAAAATCCCAAACTCCAGTCAGGCTCAGGCTGTAGTCCGATGAGGTCGATTGCTGTGCCCAACCGGAGCGCAAGTCCATACGCGCCAGCTTCAACCCCCATTCTGAGCTGCCACAACGCTGTATCCAATACACTGTTAAAACGAAGTGGTTGAACCGGTTTCCATGCCACTCCAATGGCAAATGTCTGATCGAACTGCTTCAGGAGCCTGCCGTCTCGGTCTGGAATGGTAACCCCGGATATATCTATCAACCTTGCCCCCAAGATTAGATGTGGGGGCAGTTTTACAATAGCACCGAGATCGTAACTGGGCTTCCATTGGCTGCTAGGGTTAGGGGCGCGATTGTATCCAAGATTCCCGCCAAGCTGCAATCGGCTCCCGATTGATCGAGCATAAGACAGAAGAACTTGGTTATAGCCTCTCTCGAATGTTCCGACCGGATTATTTGGGTGGTCGTGGAAGAATCGATCTTCGCCGTTCAAATCTAAGGCACTGAAACCGAGTGTTCCCACGTAGTGGATCGGATACCCCAAGGAAACTGCGCCTTGAGACAGATCGTAAACGAGACTGCCGTGCTCAAGGCTTGCAAGTCCCGCTGGATTCCAAAGTGCTCCCATCGAGTCATCGGCACTGCTGATAAATGCCCCGCTCATACCAAGCGCCCTTGCACCAATCACCGGACGGTAGGAAGCCGACGCTATGGAGATGCACAGCAGCCACAAAACTACGCTCCCAACACAGAAGTGATGCCAACGGTTACGATATCCGTTCGTGGTTGGTGAGAAGCACCCTTTTCTTTTCTTATTCAATTTCAAAATACAGGTGGGAACCTGCCGCATTGCCATTCCTCGCAGATAAACTGATATAGCACCCAATTTTTTACATGTCAGTGATGAACTGACGTAAAAATTTGGGGCTGACGATGAAGTTGTCAATTTGTGACGGTGAGCAGTATGGTTCTGGTCGATGTCAAGACTTCGGTATCTGTATCAACTCCTGACGCTTCGACTGAAACTACTTGGCTAATCGCTGTAACAACAAGCTGGAGCACTTCAACTTTCACCCCGCCTGTGTCTGGCATTTCCGGGGCAGACCAAATCGCCTTATTTTCACCCACGGTGGTCAGTGTGCCGTAACCGGTTGTGTTAATCCAATTAAAGATGATGTTTGTACCGCGAAGCTCGTCAACAGTTGCCGTCATGTTCACTGTCTCACCAGCGCGGACGGTATCCTTGCTTACGTCGACATTGACGTTAAGCGATTGATTCTCCGGGTCTACCTGTGTGAGTGTGTTGTCGGCTTCGGTTCCTTCCGATTCTATAAGTGGGTTCTCAACGCTACTTCCCCCACAACCAAGCAAGCATAAAGCAATGGTGAGCAAAACTATCCGTGACAGAATTGGTGTCATGCGTGAGATTTTGATCATCCTTCTTGTCCTTTAAGGTGAGATTTTAGGTGTATTCAACCATAGATGGCAGCCGAGATTGTTTCAATAACACAAACGCATAGACAAACGCACGGTTTCAGTCAATCCGTGATAACGACTTAATCCAAAATGGCTAGGTTCTGTTGACATTTATGTGAGGCGTGTCCGTAATTCGCCGATACATACCTAATCGTAGGGGCGAGGTTCCCTCGCCCAACGGGTTGGGAAACCTAACCCTTACAGGTTGGTGCTCAGCCTATATAGTAGTAGGCATACTCCGTATGCCGTAACCAGTGTGCACATTACGGCACGGCGGAGTCCCGCTAAACTGGGATTCAAAGCAACGTGCCTACTCCTGTTTCCCGATTGAGTTGGACTGGGTGTTGGGTTTCACGGTTGCCGTTCAACCCAACCTACGTGCCGTCAAATGTCAACACGCCCTAGCGTTTCGGATACTTAGGGACGTTTTTATAGTGTCTCCAATTCTCGGAGTAGATCTTCCAGAGCCCGTCAGCGGGATCAACCATAAAAACCAACTC
>JAKZSX010000368.1:0-12029 GCA_047517405.1 Candidatus Poribacteria bacterium
GTAGAAACGGAGATAGTCGTGCCCCTGCGCCGCTTGGATGCTATAGTGTTCGGGCATGTAGGTCTGAATAATTACGTTACCGCCCGCCTCGCTACGGCCCGCTCGCCCAGCGACCTGCGTCAATAAATTAAACGCCCGCTCGCCGGCACGAAAATCCGGCAGATTGAGCGCGGTATCGGCAGAAATCACGCCGACAAGGGTCACATTGGGAAAGTCTAACCCCTTTGCAATCATCTGGGTGCCCACCAAAATATCAATTTCCCTACTCTCGAAGACATCCAAAATCTGCTGATGGGCGTCTTTGCGTGTCGTCGAATCGGAGTCCATCCGTCTGACCCTCGCTTCGGGGAATGCCTTGACTACCTCCTGTTCAACCTGCTCGGTGCCAAGCCCAAAATAGCGGATGTACACGCTGCCACATTGCGGACAAACCTTGGGCGTCGGACGTTCATAGCCGCAGTGGCGGCACCCCATCCGTTTGGTATGAAAATGGAATGTCAGTGAGATCGAACAGTTATCGCACCGCTCAGCGTAGCCACAGGTCCTGCAAAAAACGTGAGTGGAGTATCCGCGCCGATTCAGGAACAGGATAATCTGTTCACCCTTAGAAAGCCGCTCCTCGATTGTCGCTCGGAGGGCTGTGGAAAAAATCGTGCGATTGCCCCTTTTTATCTCCTCGCGCATATCCACGATCTCGACGGGTGGCATCTCAATATTCGATACGCGGGAAGGGAGCCTCAAGAGGGTATACTCCTCCTGTTGTGCACAATAATAACTCTCCAACGATGGTGTCGCACTGCCGAGAATCAACGGACAGTCGGCTAACTCAGATCGCCTTACTGCAACGTCACGGGCGTGATAGAATGGCTGTGCGGTGTCCTGCTTGTATGACGTTTCATGTTCCTCATCGATTACGATCAGCCCGAGGTTTGGAAATGGCGCGAAGATGGCGGATCTGGGGCCCACCACGATGTCCGCCGCTCCCCCTCTAATCTGCTGCCACTGGTCGTATCGCTCTCCATCTGAAAGATTGCTATGGAGGACAGCGACTCGCGCCCCAAAACGCCCGACAAACCGAGAAACAGTTTGGGGTGTCAGAGAGATTTCGGGAACCAGCACAATCACCCGTTTGCCCCGTTCCAAGACGGAAGCCATCGCCTGCATGTAAACCTCTGTCTTGCCACTACCGGTGACACCGTGCAGGAGGAATAGCTCTCGCCTATCTGAATTGATTGCCGCTTGGATAGCCTGTAGCGCAGTCGCCTGATCCGGATTCAGGGTAAGTGGCTGCGTGGGGGGTACTGGATCCAAACTCAGCGGATTTCGCACAATTTGGACGGACTCAATACGGATTAACCCTTTTTTCTCAAGGGATTGCAGTGTTGCCAACGATGTGTTGGCGCGTTTGGTTAGATCTGTCGTTGTCAGCGTTTCGTCGCTGCAGTCGAGGAGAATGCGGAGAATTTCTGCCTGTTTCGGAGCACGGTTGGTTCCCAATTGGGCAATCTGACCTTCAATCTCTGGAGCGGGCTTGGGGAGCGAAACGACCGAGACCGTTTGTGGTCTCGCTTTGGATTGGAAGTTTGACCTTAGTTCGACAAGCTCTTTTTCTTGTAAAGCGGACAACGTCGGACGCAGTTTTGAAACCCCAACCCCGATTCGCCTTGCGATCTGGTGAAAGGATAACCCGTCGTCCTCCTTGAGTATCGACAAGATCTGCGTTTGACGTGACTGTCGCATATTCGCAATCTGTTCATCGGTTGCAAGCGAATGGACAACTCGGTTTTGACGGGTTCTTACCGCTGCAGGAGCGGCACACCGTAACGCCTCTCCCCACGAAGACAGGTAATATTCCGCCAACCATTTCGTCAATGTAAGCAGTTCGTCGGAGAATGTGGGAGTATCATCCAAGCAGTCGGTGAGGTTTTTGATTTTTATAGAGTCGTCAGGCAGGTCGGGGTCATCCATTAAATCGACGATGATCCCTTCCCGCACACCCTCTCCTAAGGGCGCGAGTACGCGGGTGCCCCGCTGCGCTAGGGATTGAAGGCGGGCTGGAATAGCGTAAGAGAAGGTGAGATCTTGAGGGAGTGGGAAAACGACGCGAGCATATTTCATGGGCATGAAATGTGAGTGGTTCATTAATGAACGAGTGAGCTAATGAACTGACTACGTTTTTAGTTCCGCCATTACCTTCTGCATGTCTTCCCAGACATCTCGTTTGCCATTCGGATTGCGGAGGAGGTAGGCGGGGTGGTAGGTTGCCATGAGCTTGCAGCCGTGATAATCGTGGAAACGACCACGCAACGAAGAAATACTCTGTTTGGTGCGGAGCAGCGTTTGCGCGGCAAAAGTGCCGAGGGCACAGATAACTTTGGGTTTGATTAGCTCAATCTGTCTGAGCAGGAAAGGTTCACAGGTTTCAATCTCGATCGGTTTTGGGTTACGATTGCCGGGCGGACGGCACTTAATTACGTTGGCGATATAGACATCTTCGCGCTTCAATTCCATCGCTTCGATAATCCGTGTGAGCAGTTGGCCCGCCCGACCGACGAAGGGAATACCTTGGAGGTCTTCCTCTGCACCGGGGGCTTCGCCAACGAACATGAGGTCTGCATTTTCAGCCCCGGTTCCGAAAACGACTGTGTTTCGTCCCTGATGCAATTCGCACCGCTCACAGCCCAGCGCCTCATCGCGCAACCGCTCTATATCAAACTCGGCAAATTCAGGTTCCTCTTCTGGCTCAATTAATTCTGTGAAGCCAAGCTGTATTTGTTCTTCCACGTATTCCCTCACTGTTGCGACAATTTGTAGATATCCTTCGACAGCCTCATTCTGATCTGACATGGGGTATAGCGCAAAACGCTTTGCGTTTTACGTCTCCAATCGGCGTTTGAGTTCCTCAATTCGCTCAACAGGTGTTGGATTCTGTTCGTACAAAATTGCAAGATAAAAGCTGGTCCAATCGCCAATTGCAACGAACGATAATAGACGGGCGAGTAGTGATTTTCCAACTGAATGCACCTGCGTAATGCCGGCGGTATGTGGTTGGATCAGCTCCGCCGTGATGTCCATCCGACGCTGCGTCTGAGACGGGGTGATTGGGTTGTGGAGTTGGGTAACGTGACACTGCTGCGTCAGTGCTGATGGATGCTTCCAACCCTCAATTTCATTGTGATTCATCTCAGGATACACGCTATAGTAAGCGAGCGATTTACTGTTTTCATTCATCTGTCCCTTCCATCGCATCGCGACCGCCTCAAGTTCTTGCGGGACATAGATGATAGGCAATTTCCCGTGTAACGCCTGTGCGATCTGTTTGGGTAGACTCTCTGGCACCTCCGGGTGAAAATCTGATGCCAACTGCGCTAGCACGGCAATTGCTTCCTCCAGATCGTTCTGGAGATCGAGGTCTGGGTTAAATCGGAGCCGGGCAAAGATTGATAAAATCGGCATGAGCAGATAACCGAGCGAGGCTCTCGGCGGTTGTCCGGCTGGAATCATCACAAAAGGAAGATTGTGTGCCTCCGCAAACCCCTTTAACTTCCCGCCGCTGGTAACTGCCAGAATTTTTGCTCCCTGTGCAAACGCTTTTTCGACGGATAGGAGGGTTTCTTCGGTGTTACCAGAATAGCTGACAGCGATGAAGAGCGTTTGAGATGTAACAAATGCAGGAAGGGAATAACCCCGGTGAACAATAATTGGACAGGGAGATTGAGCCCCGAGCACCGCTTTCACGAGGTCCCCGCCAATTCCAGAGCCGCCCATCCCTGCGATAACGATGTTGTTGGGTGTTCGCTCATCGACTCGGTTTAGTTTGAGCGATTCGCCAATCTCCCAACCACGCTTACACTGCTCAGAGAAGCTAGACAACAGGTGAAGCATGTCCTCGGTATCATACTGTTTGATTTGAGCGAGATTCAGGGTCGTCATCTATTTAATATTAGTTCATTCGTTCACTTATTCATTAATGAACCAATGTACTAATGAACCAATCCAATCTTCGGGTTCAGACGAAAAAGACGCGCAGGAGATCGTAGAATGTGATGTATAAAAACAGACCCGCCAGCAAAACAATACTGACCTGTTGGATAATCATCTGATTACGGATGCTCAAGGGTCTGCCGCGCAATTTCTCAAGGGTAAAGAAAAGGACCTGACCGCCATCTGCGATCGGAATGGGCAATAAATTCACAATGGCGAGATTAACACTGATGAAACCTATGAAAAAGAGCAAACTTCTTAGACCAAATTCCACAACCCGGCGCGTCGCATCTACAATCCCAATCGGTCCGGTGAGATGTTTCGTTTTAACCTCGCGGGTGATGAGTCGCTTGAGCACCTTTGTAACCATCTCCAAGATTAACCAATTCGTTTGGACCCCTTCTCCTACAGCTGTAATGATATTATATTTCGGGATTGGAACGGAGGGTACAGCAAGTGCAAGTCCATCCAGCGACAGCTGCCAATGTAATCCTTGGAGGTTGAGTTGATTCTCAGCGATGCCAAGCGCAGGGGTTAACGTTGCGTTCATTTGCTCACCGTTGCGGAGCAAGCCAATTTCGACGGGTTGACCGGGATTTGTTGTCCCTAGTTCGTGCAGTTTTGGGTATAGCTCGAAATTCTTGATAGATTCTCCGTTAATTGAAACAATCTCATCCCCGTTTTGGATCCCTGCTCTTTCTGCTTCGCTCCCCTCTTCAACAATGGCATTAACCATCCAATTAATCGGAAAACTGACAGTTAAAGATTCGGAGCCACGGCGAATTCCCAATGCGATCTCGTCGTTCTGACTTTCATTAAGCTCTTGGTAAAATCTCCGATGTGCCGATGCAAAGGGGTAGGAAGGTTCCCAGATAACCGAACCAAATTCAGGCGCATGATAGATCTGTCGTTCATTGATACTTTCAATCAAGTCTCTTGCTTGAACGCCAGCTTTTGCCGCTGCACTGCCTTCGGTAATACTTTCAACCATTGCTGACTGCCGTGAAGAAACCCGGATCTGCCCAATCCCTTTCCTATCAAGACTTTTAGGTGTCACGTAGAGTGTCTTAATCTGACCATCGCGGGAAACGATAATTTTCAGTTCCTCATCGGGGTGGGTAAGAATCGTTGTGTTGAAATCCTGCCAATTTTTAATCTTCCGGTCGTTGATTGAAACGATAGTGTCGCCCGGCTCGATGCCTCCCTGCTTGGCAGGGCTATCATCGGCGACTAGTCCAATTTGAGCCATCTGATCCGACCGTCCAACCAACATCTCCATCAACCACATCGTGCCATGGTCTAGCCCGATAAGATAGACAAACGAAAAGAGAATGATGCCCAGCAAAAAGTTCATTACGGGGCCCGCAATTGCCACAAAAATACGATGCCCAACAGGTGCTGAAGCGAATTCTCCTGCCTCACCTTTCTGTTCGTCAGGGTTTTCCCCTGCCATTTTCACGAATCCACCAAACGGCAAGGCGGATAAACAGTATTCGGTTTCTCCCCGGCGAAAACCGAAGAGTCTGGGACCGAAGCCGATTGAGAATTTCTCCACTCGAATCCCGCACCGTTTTGCTGCAAAGAAGTGCCCCAGTTCATGAATGAAAATTAGAAAGCCGAGGGCGAGGATAGCAAGAATAATAGTAGCAGAATGAATCATCAATATCACCCTTTTGTTTGGATTAATTGGTGTGCCACGGATCGCGCCCATCGATCAGCAGCGAGAATATCATCAAGTGTTGGCTGAGATGTTACATCATGTCGAGTCATCACTTCCTCAAGGCAGTTCGGGATGTCCGTGAAATCGATTTGTCGGCTCAAGAATGCCTGCACGACTACTTCATCAGCACTACTCAAGACAGTGGGTAAGGTTCCGCCAACTTTCGCAGCACTATAGGCGAGTTCTAAGCAAGGAAACTTTTCAGAATCAACCGGCTCCATGTGAAGCGCACCAATTTGGGATAGGTCAAGCCGTGGAACGGATGTCGGAAAACGGGACGGATAGGTCAATGCGTATTGAATCGGCAGGCGCATATCCGAAACCCCCAATTGCGCGAGCAACGAACCATCAACAAACTCAACCATCGAATGAATGATGCTTTCCGGGTGGATCACAACCTCGATTTGCGACAATTCCACATCAAAAAACCATTTCGACTCGATAACTTCAAATCCCTTGTTCATCATCGTTGCCGAGTCAATTGTAACTTTTTCCCCCATCTTCCAGTTTGGATGCTGCAAGGCCTGTTGAGGCGTTACCGAGTTCAACCGATCCGAAGGCGTTTCACGGAAAGGACCACCAGAACCTGTGAGGATCAGTCGATGAATGTCAGCGTGCTTACAACCATCCCCACTAACGTCGGAAAGGCACTGAAAGATTGCACTGATTTCGCTGTCTACAGGTAAAAGGCGGACACCGTATTTCTTAGCTGCCTCCGTAATCAACGAACCGCACATGACCAGTACCTCTTTGTTGACAAACGCGAGGTCTTTTCCGGATTGAATCGCTTCTAGGGTTGGTAAGAGTCCCGCTCCTCCACCAATCGCTTCAAGGACAAGATCAACCTCCGTCATCGTTGCAACTGCCAAAATCCCTTCCGGTCCTGAAAGGACTTCAACGGTTTTAACATCTTTCAGACGCGTCCTCAGTTGGTTGGCAGCTGCTTCATCGCTTAACGCCACAAGCTGTGGGCGAAATTGGCGCACCTGCTGTTCAATGCGGTCAACCGATGTATTGGCAGCAAGCCCAGCGACGACGAATTCGTCGGAGTGGGTCGCCGCGACTGAAAGTGCGTTTTCCCCAATAGATCCTGTGGAGCCGAGAATAGCGAGGTGTTTCATAGCAAGTTCACGAATGATAGCACAGCAAGTTTTGGACCCTACCGTATATTATCCATTATATAGTGATACCAGGCTTAAAAGAAATTAATGCAATAATTGCCTACAACATCTTCAGTAGTAGGGATACTCCGTTCCAATCTTATCGGGGCAGCGCAATACTCTCGTTACGTTGGACCTATCAGATACACAAAATAGTAATAAAGCACTGGTGCCGAAAAAATCAGACTGTCGCATCGATCCAATAATCCACCGTGGCCTGGAATTAAATGACCTGAATCTTTAACTTCAGCGCTCCGTTTGATAATAGACTCGCTCAAGTCGCTCAGTTGACCAACGAGTCCTAACAGAATCCCAAGAATCAGTACATGCGGGAAGCTCAGTACGTCTTTCAAGAAAAAAGACCAAACGCCGAGCCCGCCGATTACCCCAAAAACTAATCCAGCAATGGTCCCTTCAATAGTCTTACGGGGACTAATTGTCGGACTGAGCTTGTGCGTCCCAAACCATCTGCCGAAGAGATATGCCGCAGTATCACTTAGCCAGATAATTACTATCAAGAAGAATATCAATCCTCGACCAGCACCGTTAATGCCGCGCAGCAGAATCAGGTGATGCCCAAAAGCCCAACCGATATAGATAACTCCTAGCAGCGTGCTTGCCACAGAAAGAAATGCGAGATTGACCTGATCGCGAAAAATCTGGTAGGAGAAAGAGAGAATGAGCGTCAAGGCGAGAGCAAGTTCAACAGGGATTTTAAAGCCGAACGAATCAACCGCCGATAAACAGAACAGAACACCACACACAACGATGAAAATTGGACCGGCTTTCACCCCAATTGACTGGGAAAGTCCCCAAAACTCAATCAGCATCAGACTGGTAACTAGAACAATCGTTGCTGAATAGGGATATCCTCCCCACCAAACAAGGAGGATTATCACGGGTGCTAGGATGATCGCACTAATAGCTCGCTTCCAAAACATTGGTTACAGGGACAAACAGTTTTTTGTCGAATACCATCTAGGCTGCTGATTACAATTCAAGTAGCTCTGCTTCCTTGGAGTTCAACAGCTCATTAGCCTGCTCGGCGCATTGGTCCGTGAAATCTTGAACCTGCGCTGCGTAAGTATGACGTTCATCTTGAGAAATCTGTTTTGACTTTTCTAACTTCTGCAGCGCCTCGTTTGCATCGCGTCGGATGTTTCTGATAGCGACACGTCCCTCTTCAGCTAACTTAGCGACGTATCTGGTCAGTTCCTGTCGACGTTCCGTTGTCAATTCAGGGATCTGGATGCGAATCACGTTCCCATCATTGTTCGGATTCAATCCTAAATCGGATTGTGCAATCGCTCGTTCAACATCCTTCATAATCGTTTTATCCCACGGTTGAATGACGATCAGCCGAGGTTCAGGGATGGTAATCGTTGCAACTTGATTAATTGGACTTTTGGTGCCGTAATAATCGACATGAATCCTATCCATTAGAGAAGCCGAAGCTCTCCCGGTGCGTACATGCGCAAAATCTCTTGCTGTCGCTTCCACAGCCTTCTGCATTCGTGTCTCTGCATCACGAAGAATTGTTCTAGGCATTTTGAAAACTCCTTTAGATTGTCCATCAATTATGGGCAATCACCAATCCAAATTCCTGTCCTACAATCTAGTCTTGTCCCAACACATAGAGCGAAAACCGTTTCACAACAATGTTTTCTCCAAGCTGAGCGATTGCGTCTTGAATCAGTTGTTTGAGCGTTTGATCCATTTCCCGAATATAGGGTTGTTCCAGTAGACAAGCCTCAGCGTAAAATTTGGAGAGTCTGCCCTCAACGATTTTATCAACGATATGCTCCGGTTTTCCCTCATCAAGTGTTTGCCGCCTTAAAATCTCTTTTTCCGATTCTAAGACACTTGCTGGCACATCTTCCTGGCTAACGTATTTCGGTTTTGCGGCAGCGACCTGCATTGCAATTTCTTTCGTTAACTGCTGAAATTGTTCCGTGCGGGCGACGAAATCTGTTTCACAGTTAACTTCAACCAACACACCAATTCGGCTGCCGGGATGGATATATGAGGCAATCAGCCCCTCCGAGGTGGTGCGTCCACCTTTGAGTTCTGAAGCCTTCAACCCCTTTTCGCGCAGGAGTTGAATAGCGGCTTCTAAATCACCATCTGATTCGGTGAGGGCTTTCTTACAGTCCATAATTCCGGCACTCGTGCGTGCGCGCAGCTCGCTAACCATTTTTGCAGTAATTTGCATTAACTGTTATCCTCCGTCTCTACCACAGAATCTTCTTGATTCTCTGCCTGTGAATCATTTCGATCTTCTTCCTGTGACTCCTCTGATTCTTGATTCTTGACATCATCTTCATCGGTTGCGGACTCTGGTTCCGACGCTTCCGGTTCGCCAGCTTCCTCTAATGACGCTTCCGGATCATCCGCACCCTCTAGTGTACTCGCTCGCCCTTCGATAACTGCGGTTGCAAGTACGGAACAGATAAGCTTTATTGCCCGGATTGCATCATCATTTGCAGGAATCGGATAATCGATTGGGTCCGGATCACAGTTAGTGTCAACGATTGCAATAACTGGAACGCCCAGCTTATTCGCCTCTTTTACCGCAATGTGCTCCTTACGCGTATCCGTAACAATGACGACCTCAGGAAGGTGACCCATCGTTTTGATGCCCGCAAGGTTATTATCCAACTTCATCTTTTCACGTCTGAGTTTTATCACTTCTTTTTTAGGGAGTTGCTCGAAGACTCCGTTTGCTTCGTCTGCCTCTATTTTCGTCAACCGGCTGATGCTACGTCTAATTGTCTCGTAGTTGGTCAACATGCCACCCAGCCAGCGATGGTTCACATGAAACATCTGGCATCTGGCTGCTTCGTCTGCAACCGTGTCTTGGGTCTGCTTTTTTGTTCCGACAAAGAGTACTGCCCCGCCCCGCGCCGCAACATCCTGCACAAATTCATACGCTGTCTGGAGTAAGCGCAACGTTTTCTGGAGATCGATGATGTAAATCCCATTGCGTTCCGCAAAGATATACGGTGCCATTTTCGGATTCCAGCGCCGAGACTGATGCCCGAAATGAACCCCTGCCTCCAGAAGCTCTTTCATTGTAACTGTTCTCAAGAGAACCTCCTCACCTAACCTTTAGGTTTTTGCTTCCACTTCCCTCACATTTACATCAGACTCTCGAAAGGAGAGAACCTTCTGAGTAAATCAAGAAGTGTGATTGATTTAAGCAAACTACGTTCAAAACCGAGAAAATATAACATATTATCCGAAAGCATGTCAAGATTGTCTTGGTTTTCGTTTTCTCAGGAACGCTTCATGAGAAACTTTCAGACAACCACTCTTCTAATGAACAATTCCCCATTTTCCCCGTATTATATTAACCTCAGTTGCTAGCAGTAGGCATATTCCGTATCCCGTAACCTACATCTCCGTAGGTCGGCCATCTTTCCCGACCCATAGCACCAGTGGGACGACAACTAGCAGCTTGCGTTATATTAAAAAAGATGCGCGAAGTCCAAAGCATTACAGCGTATGCTTCGTAGTGATGCTGCTTTGTGTCGTCCCCACTGTCAGATGCGTAAGCTCCGAACAGGTTTTCCATTCGACCTCGCCTGCCAATGTGTCGTTAACCCGCCTACCAACGAGGTCAAGCGCAGCCAAGCCGGTCTCCAAACCGTTTGAGAACAGCGATTGCCAATGCGTCAGCAAGATGGGCAAACCGCCGGCATCTAAGACTTCGCGGATTTTGCCGCTACGCCCATCTTTTGTGAGGATCGCGTCTGCAACATGTTCAACGAACTCCTGATCGGATCGAGGGGAATCAATGGTCTGCCACCAGAAGTCGTTGACCGTCGAAGGTATTGAGACCAGCGTTGTGTCCGCCTCCTGAAACGCAATCCACGGTTTAGATGCTGGCTTGTCGTGCAGTGTATGCAGAAAATACCATGAGAGATGCCGACCGTATACCTTCTGCTGCGCCGCGACAATCGCAGCAATATATTCAGCTTCCACGTTGCTTCCGAAGGTCCACGGCGACGTTACCCCCGTTGCGTCAAACCCGGCGGCTTTTAGGTATTCCATTGCTTTCGTGAGGTAAGGCGTCAGTGTAGTTCGATCCTGCTTCTGTGACCAGGGGGATTCGCCTTCATCGAAGTACCCACCCGCCTTCAAGTTTACAGCGAGATTGTGGGTAAGCATTTCCGGACAAAAATCGAACCGGTCGCTCAACCGACGCTTCACTGTATCTAACCATTCGTGGGTAATTGCCGGATCGTAGCCTTCAATCCCCGATAGGATATCTCCCCGACCCGCGGGCGCAGGTATGATCGAGAACTTGCCGGAGATATTATGTGCTTCAACCACATCGCAGAAACGATCTAAAAATTCATTCGGAATGATGTCTAACAGCAATCGCCCATCACTCGTGTAGGGCACGCTGCCATGCACCTCTTCTTTATGAAAACGGTAGACGTGAATCAGTGGACAACTGTCATCAACTATGAGAGAGATTGGTATCGGCATAGGCGAGTTGTAACATTACAGTGGTTCATAAAAAAAGAAAGTGCAAAACGCTAAGAGAAACCGATTTTTTTTGGCAAAAACTCGGTTTCTGCTGCTAACACGGGTCTCCGCTTTTTTTTCTCTTGAAGCGACTGTTACAACGGTATTTCTATCTTCTGCGGACGCCCGGTGTGGATAGACTCGGTAATCTTTTCTACCAACAGGGTGGAAACGATACCGGGACGCGCCGAAACATACGGCTCCGTATCGTTACGGATGGCTTCCACCAACAGCGGCATCCGTTCGATAGGTCCTGGTTTAAGGGTTTCATCCCCGCCAAAGGTGACCTTGCTAAAATGCTCATATAAGACCGCGGACTGCTCACCATCGAAGAATTCAAAAAACC
Organism: Candidatus Poribacteria bacterium; assembly: GCA_047517405.1. Taxonomy (GTDB): domain Bacteria; phylum Poribacteria; class WGA-4E; order WGA-4E; family PCPOR2b; genus PCPOR2b. The sequence goes on from JAKZSX010000368.1 coordinate 11,744, forward strand.
ACTTGGAAATGACTGTGTTGCTCCCGGCATCGCTCATCAGAAAGGTCGCCACCGAATCGTCAGCAAAACGGATGGTCGCCGCAGCCGTGTCCACCGTGTCCGGGCTGTCTAACTCCCCGTCAGGATGGGTAACTTGCCCCCCTGCCGCGTAGACCTCTACCGGATCTGCGCCGTGAATCCAACATAGCAGATCTACGGCGTGGACACCGACATCATAGAGCGGACCGCCGCCTTCTTCGGAGTGCCAACGCCACCGGCTCAAATCCGCCGGTCCCATCATACACTG
>JAKZSX010000369.1:0-8053 GCA_047517405.1 Candidatus Poribacteria bacterium
TCCGTATCCCGCGCGCAAATTGTCACCTTTGCGCCCTCTTCCGCCAGACCGAGCGCGATGGCTTTGCCAAGCCCTTTGCTTGACGCCCCAACGACCGCAACTTTATCCTTGAGTCCGAGATCCATTGTCTCTCCTTATGAACACGTTTTATGCAACCTATGCCCGATGTTTGAAATAGTGGGAATAAATCGGCACTGGCTTTTCAGGATATATGCGTAATGCGTAAGTTGGCCCCTTACGTATTACGCGTTACGCATTATTTCTGAGAAAAGCTCACCTCTACTTATTGCGGAGATGAATATATCACTGCCCTATTACGATGTCAACACCAAATTCGCCGGTTAGGGTTCAAGCATTACCTTGCCCGCTTGACCATTGGCAAATTTGCTAAACGCCGTCTGTGCTTCAACGAGTGGAAAGTGGTCGGTAATCATCCGTCCGATGGGCAAACCGCGCCGATACAGATCGAGCATGGCGGGGTATTCCGCGTAGTGATAGAACCAACTCCCCATCAACGTGAGATCCTTCCGGATTAGGTCACGGCTTGGGCTAATCGGTAGGTCGCCCTGCTCACCAACGCACATGATCGTCCCTGCTACGCCAACCAATGTGAAGGCAAGTTTGAGCGTTTCTGGACGCCCAGCCGCCTCGATGCACTTATCGACAAGCGTGCCGTGGGTGATTTCTGTGATCGCCTCAAGGGGGTCGGTATGCCCCGAATTGATGGTATGTGCGGCGCCGGCTGCCTTTGCAAGGGAAAGTCGATAGTCGTTGATGTCAATAACTATCACTTCCGCCCCTAGGAATGATTGCACGATGGTATTTCCAAGCCCGACGGGACCTGCTCCCAAGATGCAGACAAAATCGCCTCCTTTGGTGTTAAGACGTTGACTGACATGATAAGGGACGCCAAAGCCGTCGCCGGTCAGGAGCACCCCCACATCAAACGGGATATCTTCCGGCAGCTTGAGACAAACGTGTTCTGGGGCAGCGAGCCGCTCCGCATGTGTTCCCAAACCGCCGCCTATGCGGTTACCGCAGAAGGTATATTTTCCAACCGCACACCACCGACAATCCCCGCACCCCCAAACGGCGTGGACGCCAACGTGGTCCCCAACCTTGAATTTTGTTGACTGCCCCGCGTTGATGACCTCTCCTGCGACTTCGTGTCCGCCATTGGACGCGTGAGGGGTTGGGCTGCGGTAGCCGTGCATCTCACTGCCACAGATTCCTGACGCCTTAACCTGAATCAATATGTCGTTCTCATTGGGTGTTGGTTCAGGATATTCTTTAACGGTAACTGTCTCGTTTCCCAAAAGTTGGACACCAAGCATCTGATTTCTCCTGATAATGGTTGATGGCACGGTATTGGGTGCCGGGGTTGTTTAGTTACGTGCAAAGACCAACACATCAACGCCGCTACCCTCATGTTGAATTTGGTTTTTCAATGTCGCTTCGTGGTGGAATCCCGCATTTTGGACAGCTTCGGCTTTGTTAGTTGAGGTGGATTCAACGTAACACTGGGTTTTGGCATCTGGGAAATCAATTGCTTCGAGCAGCATCGATGCTGATTCATAGAAGTTCGGATGAACGAAAACGTCTAACACCGCTGTGTCGGGTTGCCAACGCGTATCCCAAGAGACTGTTGCGACACCGACAATTGCGCCTGAGTCCGATTCCAGCAGCTTTGCGTCGTGGTAGGTGTCCCCATTTTCTAGCGATTGCTTGAATCCCAGAAAGCCGCCCTCAAAATTCGCGGGTCCGTAGATACCGAATGCGATGCTGCGGAGATAGTCGCCCTCAACGATTCCGGTTAGTACGGTCGTCTTTGCCCAATCGTGCCATACTACATCTTTCGCGTGAACAGGACTCTCAGCAAAGTAGCGGTCATCGAAGTCCTCAACTGCGTGATATTTCATGAAGCCCGAACCGGGGAAAATACTCTCAAAGCCGAAACTGTTGTAGATATAGTAAGGGTGGCTGTTGTATCCGGTTCCGAGGTAGAGTGCTTCACCGTTTCGCTGGCGGAAGTCCTCCATTTGAAACCCCATGACCGCTTTACAAGCACCTTTGCGTCGTTGCGTCGGTGTGGTAAAGACATGCCCAAGGATACCAACGTGTTGGTATTCAACTATCATAATATTTGCGATGATTTCCCCCTCCACTTTGCCGACATAGAAGCGTGTCTCCAAATCATCGAGCGGTTCAACAACGGAGCGTTCTAGATGCCACTTGAAGCCTCCGCCCTTGTGTGCTAAGAACGGCTTAATCTGTTCCGCATGCGCTTCGTCTGGGACAATGATAACACCAACCTCCATTGTCTCACCAGTTTTGAGTTTAAGATCTGCAAATTTGTTATACATTTCGTCTCCCCTGATTCGATCCAGATTGGAAACCTAGCAAAGAGAATTTTATGTCACGCTGTTATTAAATTGAATTCATACTGCAAAAGGATTATTGGTAGAACCGATTTCGTCAATCCATCCTATTTTAGGTACACAAAAAAAACTCCCAAAAATCTGGGAGCGGATTATCGTTTGCTGTCAAAGCAAGTTTAACCGCTATGCGCGGCATTATATCACCTCCTTATTTGAAATGCAAGTGGATCTAGGGGCGTAGAAAGCTGCGTCTAATTTCCCCTTTACACCCTTTCTGCTTCGGCGTATAATGTTGCCCTAAAGTTTCAGGGCTTGTTGCCGTTTAAATCGGATATGAGGTCATGTTTTTGCGGACTGAAAGGACTGACGGATGACGCTGACAAAGGAACAACTTGAGCATTTCAAAGTGGAGGGGTACGTGGTGCTTGAAGCGGCACTACAGGATGCTGATTTCGAGCCGGTGATTCAGGACTACGAGGAGGTTATAGACAGGCTCGCCAAAGATCTGTACGCTGAAGGTCGAATCAGTCAACTGTACGCGGGCGAACCGTTTGAAACGCGTCTCGCTCGGATATGCGACGAAGATGAAGCAACCTATTTCGAGTCGGACACATTTCTGGATGTGGGTCATATCCGGGGCAGAGGGACGTTTCATTTTATGCGAAACAAGCGGCTGCTAGATCTGATAGCAGGGCTTATCGGCCCAGAGATCTGCTGTAGTCCCATGACGCATATACGGGCGAAGCTACCTTCCGACCTAGAGCAAGGGCGAAACTCAAATGTGGTCTTTTGGCACCAAGATGCGATATTCTTCCATGAGGAAGCGGATACAACCTTTGTCCTGACCGTCTGGATCCCTTTGTGCGATACCACAGAGGAGAATGGCTGCCTGCGGGTGATGCCCCGGATACACAAGCACCGCACGGTATACTGGGACGACAGTTTGCCAGATGGGGACTGGGTTTCGGTGCCGATGAAAAAGGGAGATGTCATCTTTATTCACAAACTCACCCCCCATTCGTCAGGTACAAATAACACAGATACCATCCGTTGGAGCGTGGATATACGTTACCAAAAAAGAGGAACGCCTACGGGTCGCGCCTTTTGGCCCAGCTTTGACGCGCGTAGTTACCTGTCTCCGGATTCCGAAACCGGTTACGAGGAGTGGCGGCAGGCTTGGATTGCGGCACTCGAAAAGTATCCGACAAAGGTCCCACGTAAGAACCGACCGGAAGGACCAACCCCGTACCGGGGCGATATGTAAAGGTGGAGGCTCATGTCAAAAGAAAGTACAAAACGCTAAGAGCGTAAAACGTCAAAACTATTTACTGATTGGTTCATCAGTTCATTGATGCAGTTGGGCTAGGAAGTCCAACCTACGGGGATCAAAAAAGATAGTGCAAAACGCTTAGAGAAACCGAGTTTTCAAGTCCCGCGTAGCGAGGATGCTCGACAAGTCGGCAAAAAAAACTCGGTTTCGGTTGCACGATTTCTTAACATGAGCCAGGGTGGAACAACATGAGCGACAAACGAACGATCAAGGTCGGTATCTACGGTGCCGGTGGTCATGCGCGGAACAACCATCTCCTTAATCTTACGCGGTTGGAGGGGGTGGAAGTGGTTGCGGTCTGCGATATTGTTGAGGAAAACGCGCGTCAGGCAGCTGCTGATTTTGGGATTCCGAGAATCTACACTGATGGTCACGAAATGGTAAAAAAGGAGTCGCTAGACGCATTATGGTCGACGGTGGTAGCTGCTGCGCGCGAGGACGGTGTTGAGGTCGCCGCAGCCGAGAAGGGTATTCATCTCTTTATCGAGAAGCCTCAAGCGATGGACATGAAGGTTGCTCATCGCATTGACAATGCAATTCGCCGCTCCGGGGTGTTGAGCACTGTCTGCTTCCGCGAACGCTACCGCCCTATCTTCCAAGAAGCCAAGTGCCTGCTTCAAGACAAGGAAATAGTCCACATTCGGTTCCAGATGGTATCCGACCTACCCGCACACCTGCCAGAGGGAGAGATGCCGCGTTGGGACGGCGCATTGGAACTTCGTGCCCCCTTCTTCGGCTGGGGTCCCCACGCCCTAGATTACTGCCGCTATATGAGTGGACTCGATATGATTCGCGCTCAAGCTTTTTTCCATCATCCGGGGCGGTACGAAGCCCCCCTCTCCTCTTCGTTCAACTTCACTATGTCCAACGGAGCGACCATGACAATGACCTTTCTATCCGCATCTCCGGGGCAACCTGCGGGAGAGCCTTACTTTCTGTTTTACTATGAAGGTGGCTACCTCGGTGTCCACAACTATTCCTATATTGACATGAACGGCGAGCGGGTATTCACGGCAGAAGACTTCAATCCGTGGTTTGAGGGGGACCGGGTTTTCGTGGAGGCGATTCGGACGGGTGATGGAACCGGCATCCTGAACGATTATCACGATGGGCTATACACGCTGGCACCCCTCCTCGCCGGATGGGAATCGGCTCGTCGTGATGGTGAACCGGTTGATGTTCCAACCTTCATGGGTCGATGAAGACTTTATAGCAAACTGTGAGCTAACTTGAGTCAATCACCGCTCGCAGTGGATTGACAAATCCACTGCACAAGATACCTAGCACATTGTGCGACAGTCTTGGCTCAATCAGCCCGGGACGTTACATTATAGTCCGGGTGTTTTGGCTTGGATATGTCTATCCAAGCCGAGCCGTTTGGAGCTATAGAGTATCTGGGGTAAATACACAAGGAGAACGCATTTCTAATGGTCCACATATCTGCTAACGTACCGATTACGGCACCCCCCTCTTGGGCTGTGTGGGAACGGCGACTATTCGACACGATGAACCGGTCTGTCCAACCCTTTCTCGACCACTTCACACGGGAAGATGGCGAGTTTATCTGGAAAGACGAATGGGGCGGCGGCAGTCCCGACGACTATTACGAACCTTTCTTTAATTGGCCCTTGGTCTACCTGATGGGCGGTGGAGACCACCTGTTCACCTTGGCGGATCGTCAATGGGAGGCGGTCACCAAGCAGTTGACGCGCCTCGGCACGGTCTACAAAGAGTACGGTATCCGCGAAGACCAGATGCACCAGTCCGAAAGCGACATCCTCTTTTTCCATCTGTGCCTAGCGCATCCGAATGGAGAGGAGCGTCGTGAGCGAGCCCAGCGTTTTGCAGGTTTCTACCTCAACGAAGATCCCGACGCCATCAACTACGATCCCGAACACAAAATCGTCCTTTCTGGACTCAGCGGTAGCAAGGGAGCGTATTACGCACCGATGTCAGAGCGGGAAACGGCGAACTATGCTCCCCTCGGTGGCAGCATGGAACGGTACAGCCTACCCTTTTTCGATCTGCCCGGCATCTCCACCGTGCAAGATCTGGGAGATCCAGATAACGCCCGCGCCATGGGACAGGCACTATTTGATCGCTGGAGGAAGGGGGACACTCCGACAAACCTGTCCGTTACGTCACTGGTGACGAATGCCTTCCTCCTGACCGGCGAAGAGAAGTATCGCGACTGGGTGGTTGAGTACACCGATGCTTGGGCTGAACGGGCTCGGCGGAACAACGGACTCCTACCAGATAATGTCGGACACTCCGGGGAGGTAGGCGAATACTGTAACGGCAAGTGGTATGGGGGGCGTTACGGGTGGACATTTCCGCACGGGTTCCTGACCCTTCAGAAAGCAACCCTTGATGCTGCTGCCAACGCCTATCTGCTGACGCGTGACGATGCATATCTCGAACTGCCACGGCAGCAGATGAATCGCATTCTGGAGCTTGGAGAGGTGAAGGACATCCGCGGATACGACATGAGCGTCAGTGAACGCTGGGATAGCCAGTTTGCCTCAATGGATGAGCAGTACGAGACCTTCTTGGTCCCTTACCGATACGGGGACGCTGGCTGGTTCGATTGGCAGCCGATGTCGCCTGTGTATATGGTAACGTTGTGGAACCTTTCGATGGCAGACGAAGACTGGGAGAGCATGGAGCGTGTTCGGGGGGCGGAGGCTTTCGACTGGAACGCGACCTTTGCCTTCCACAACAAGGAGGATTCTGGGCATGAACAACCGTGGATTCGGTACTTGGCAGGACAGAATGCGAACTATCCTGAACACATCCTTCACGCCAGTCACCAGATTATGTGCCGACGTCTTGCACTGCTTCGGGAGGACGACGCAGTAGGAACGTATCACCACGTCCACCACTGGCAGTGGGGCAACCCCGTTTCGTCGGAGGCGTTGATCCAACTGACGTTCGGTGCCCCCCAGCCAATCTACAATGGTGGGCTGCTGCACTGTCGCCTGCGCTACTTCGATGTCCATCGCCGTCGCCCCGGTCTGCCGGAAGATGTGGGTGCGCTGGTTGAAAAGTTGGAAGCGGCGCGCACGGTTGTTCGCCTAGTGAATCTTAACCCCAATGAGGAAAGGGAGCTAATCATCCAGGCTGGCGGCTTCGGAGAGCACCGGTTTGGCACTGCGGAATACTTTGTGCGGACCAGTGATTGGCCTGGAGAACTGGGTGGATATGCTGGCAGCTACGCCCCGCCACCGCTGACAACCGAAGCGCGGACGGTCGCTGTAAACAACAAACATCTGCGCGTCACACTCCCACCGGGGGCTGAGATTACGCTGGATCTTGCCACCGAGCGTTTTGTGAATGAGCCGTCTTATTCGGAACCGTGGTAGCGGGCGCAATGCGTCAAGGTGGGGAATGAGAAAGCGATTCATATGTTACCTAGATTTTTCTGAGTCGTACGTTGACCTGATCCAACGTTGGGATGCCTGTTGTTCCATGCTCTTCGACGGCAAAGGAGGCTGTGCAGTGTGCGAAGTTCAACGCTGCTTGTGGTGAGCGGGTCTCATGATATTTGATTAGGAATGCGGCAGCGAACACATCCCCTGCACCTGTTGGATCGACTTCATGTGCAGGGTAGGCGGCAGATTCTAAGATACGGCCGTTTTCGTACAGCGTTGCACCGTGCCGTCCTTTGGTTAGCACCACTATCCGCGTCCACTGAATATACTTTTCGAGGTCTTTGGGAGAGGCAGCGATATCCTCCTCACTTAAAACCAAAATGTCTGCGTGTGGTAGGATAGCTTCGGCGGTATGCCACCGTTTGGCATGTACCCGACGATTTTCATCCCATGCACGCATCCATCCTTGTGGCGTAACACCGATTAGCGCACGGTTAAAACATTGGGCTATTGGGGAGTCCACCTCGCCGGTGAGTGGGCAGAGATAGGCGATGTCTGCGTTTTTCCACTGGGGTGGGATGTGGTGTTCACCCAATTCACCGCCGACTCCCAGAATTAGCTGCTGACGTTTGCCATCTAAGCCGTATCGGTTATCGAAGATTGTGGTTTCGGGTGATTCGTGGTAGGCAACATCAATGCTATCCAGGATCGGTTGTTGCCGGTCAAAATCTGCACTGACAGCGGTGACCGCACATGCACGGCATCCGAGGTTACGCGCTGTAATCGTTGAGTAAGCCGCACCCCCACCCAGCACGTATCCATCTGGTGTCACATCATTGCAGAAGTGACCGATGGCTAAAAAGATCGGTGACATTGTCTTCTTTATTTTTCTTGATATGAGTGTATGGGTGGGTCAAGCGTCTCTAACCACTGCTGGATGCTTTGCTGGATCTCATCGCGGACCCGACAAAAAA
>JAKZSX010000370.1:0-3791 GCA_047517405.1 Candidatus Poribacteria bacterium
GTATCGGTCGGTTTTGGTATCCGGAACGTTGCGGATCTCCGGCGCGGTATTTGTGAAATGTGCCGAGTTGCCGTAACGAACGGACGTATCGCCATCCTTGAGTTCACACAGCCCACAACGCCTCTATTTCGCCATATATACTACTTCTATTTCAAGAGGCTTCTGCCATGTATCGGAAATCTAGTCTCAAGGAATAGGGATGATGCCTACGGTTATTTGCCGGATTCCGTCATGCAGTTTCCAAATTGCGAGCAGCTCAAGGCGATTATGGAAGAGTGTGGTCTCACAGATGTCCGATTTTACCGGAAAACATTTGGCATTGTCGCCATCCATATTGGAAGAAAAAAATGACTCGGCTACCTTGGATTTTCCTGATTATCCCGGTCATGGTGTTACTCGCTGGGTGCGGGGATGATATCGCGCCGATCAAAATTGGGGTCAGTATTCCAGAGACGACTGCCCCTGTTTATACCCTCATGAAGCAGGCGATGATTGAGGGTGAAAAAGATTATGGCGTCAAAGTCCTATGGAATGGGGTCCGAGATGCGGGTGTCAGGGGTAATCTAGCAACCTTAGAAACACAACAGATCCGTAGAATGCTTGATGGTGGGATTCGGGTCCTGATTTTCAAAGCTGTTGGTGGGAAAAACGCCTATCCCATTCTGAGGGAGGCAGAACGCCGGAACGTTCCCGTTATCACCCTGGATCGGTTGTTGGCAAGCATAAGTGTGCGCGGACACATCGCCGTCAATGAAACGGGGTTGGGGGAGGCGGCTGCCCAATATGCAATCGAAGAGATCGGTTACAAAGGAAACGTGCTCGTTTTGGAGGAGGTAACAGGGGCAGAAGCCCTTAGGAATATCTCGTTGGGGATTTATCGGGTTTTAGACCGGTATTCCGATGAAATTCGGGTGCACTCTCGCGCCTCTCCGCTTGATGCGGGTGCTGCGTTAGGTCTGACGGATCGTGTTCTGAAAAATTACGCGGGAAATATTCAAGCGATCATCGCCGTGGATAGCGCGCTAGCGGTCGGCGCGGTGCGCGGTGTGCAGTTGCACGAACTCGCCGATCAGATCATCACAGTTGGAGTCGGTGCGGGAGAGGAGGCGTGTCGCCAGATCATGTCCAAACAGCACGACGCCGAAGTCGATATGATGCCTTATCAGCGGGGGCAGGAAGTGTTAAAAGCGGCGTTAGATGCCCTGAACAATCGTCCCTTCGCTTTCGATGCTGAACTACCCAACGGTAGAATTTTAACGAAGACGAAATTCGGCGGAAGCCGTCTCATTACACCCGCCAACTATTCAGCGGTCAGGCAGATGTGGCCCAATCTGTTTGAGGATAAAAAGTAGGAGGTAGGGATGCGATATATTTCGTTGTGCTTAATAATCGGGTTATTCGCTTTTGCTTCGGTTGCTTCAGATCAAGGGCAGGTGGAGGAACCGCCCCAAGTTGGTGAGGAGGCTCCCGATTTCATCTTGCAAGATGCCGAGGATCAGGAGCACGCGCTACAGAAAATGCGGGGTAAGGTTGTCTTTCTGATAATGGGGAATCGGAAAATCCGGAAGGAAGATGATAAATGGGGGCACGCCTTCCAGAAAGATTATCGGGAAAACGATCGGGTCATCGCATACATCGTTGCTGATATGCGGAGTGTGCCCGGATTCGTGCTTAAAGGCTTTATCAAAAAACAGCTGAAGAAAGATGAACCCCCGGTGACGCTGTTACTCGATTGGAAGGGCAAAGTGCATCAGGCGTATCGCACGGAGAAAGAAAAGCCAAATCTCTACATCATTGATCCCCCAGGGAAACTCGCCTTTCAGATAAAATCCAACTTCGATGAGGAAACCTATCAGAAACTGAAAGCAGTGATTGATGGGCTATAAGAATTAACAAACCAGACAAGCCTACAGGATGGGCAACCACGAGGGTTGCCCCTACAGGAATCAATCAAAAGTAGGGGCAGGTCTTGTGCCTTTTGTCTCATGTAAACAGAAAGCAAACTAGATAAGCCTACAGGATAGGCACCACGAGGGTTGGCCCTACAGTATCAATCAAATGTAGGGGCAGGTCTTGTGCCTGCCCAAAGCCTTGTAGGGGCGGGGTCTCCCCGCCCGAACGTTTCGAGCTTTGGATAGCTGTAGGGGATTGCCCGTCTTTAGTCTTTCTTTTTTGTTTGAGTAGATTCGCGTTAATTCGCGGATACTTTTTTATTAAAAACTAAGGAACGTATCAATATGAACAGTATCTCTCCAGATAAACCTTTAGTCAGTATCGTTATGGGCAGTGATTCCGATCTGGAAAAGATGAGCGAAGCTGCCGCAGTCTTAGAAGAGTTTGAAATCCCTTTTGAAATCACGATTTCCTCCGCACACCGCTCGCCGGAGCGAACAATGGAATACGCACACGGTGCCAACGATCGTGGGGTGCAGGTCATCATTGCCGGTGCCGGACGAGCGGCACATCTCGCCGGCGTCATCGCCGCACATACCACCCTGCCCGTTATCGGTGTCCCTATTGATGGCGGACCGCTCAACGGTGTGGACGCGCTTTATGCGACCGTGCAGATGCCGCCCGGTATCCCTGTCGGGACAATGGCGATCGGATCCGGTGGCGCACGTAACGCGGGTCTTTTCGCCGTTCAGATACTCGCGCTCAAATTTCCTCAACTCAGTGAGAAACTTGAAGCCTACAAGGTCAAACTCAGCGACGGTGTCGCGGAGAAAGCTGCACGATTAGCGGAGGTTGGCTACAAGAACTATTGATCATGACGCAAACGTTAAAGGCAAATTGCTCCACGGATCTCTCGATAAGGGACAAGAAATATGCCTTTAGGACGCATAGCCCCGAAGAAACGCAAGAGGTTGGTGTGCGGATCGGGTGTCAGCTTCGCCCCGGCGATGTTGTCGCGCTCATCGGCGATTTGGGAGTGGGGAAAACCTGTCTGACACAGGGCATCGCTCGTGGTGCTGGCGTCTATCAAGACCAGACGGTCAATAGCCCCTCCTACATCCTCATCAACGAGTATGAGGGAGAAATCCCGGTTTACCATATCGATCTCTATCGGCTTCAGCGGCTGGAAGATATTGTCGCCCTTGGACTGGAGGAGTATTTGGAGGGGGATGGTATCTGTGTCATCGAATGGGCGGATCGGATGAGCGAGTTGCTTCCCGAACACTGCATTCAGGTCAGAATCACCGGGGAGGATGAGTTCACACGCGCAATCGAAGTGGTACCTATCAGTGCCGAGTAGGAACGGCATACCTGTCCCTAGAACGGGTGAAAGTTAGAACCGTGCAATCCAAGCGATACAATATCTTGTACCTCGATAGCGGATCTGGCATTGGTGGCGGTCAGCGCAGCCTGCTATTGCTGCTCAAACATCTGGACACAACGCGATTTCGCTCGTTTGTCGGTTGTTTGGGGGACAGTATGTTGGCAGAGGCAGCGCGAAAGGCGGGGCACCCGGTTGTTCCACTCGAGCTGCCGAAACAGCACGATAAGGGGAATAAGGTCCGTCGTTTTACATTCGACGATATTGGGCGTGATCTGCGGCAGCTTAACGTGGTATTTCAGCTTTTGCGGACCCTGCGAGAGGGGCAAATCCATCTTATCCATGCCAATTCTCTGGCTGCGGGTTTAATCGGTGGGGTTGCCGCGAAACTCTGCGGTATTCCGATTATTATGCACAAACGCTACGCCACCGCGTACGGCGTTTTGGATCGACTCTGTGAGAAGTTGCTGGATCGCGTGATTCTGGTTTCCGAAGCAACACGATGGAAGTTTGCGCC
>JAKZSX010000371.1:0-5269 GCA_047517405.1 Candidatus Poribacteria bacterium
GACAACGACAGGCACCCTGCCGCGTGTCTGATCGGTTACCACTTGGGCGACCTGCAAGCGTTCCGCCTCGGTGAGCTTCATAATCTCTGTAGCGAACGCTATTACCACGCCGTGGACGCCGGCGTTGATGTTATACTCGACGACGCTCCTCAAGCTGTCTTCATCAATACGGTCCTGTTCATCAAAGGGTGTCACCAGGACCGGAAACATACCGCGCATAGTTTGTTGGGACATTCATATACCTCCTTAATTTCCGGTGTTTGTTTCGATTAGAAACAGGAATTCTCGATTCGGCACGTCGGCATTCCGCACCCAATCGTGGGTCCATTTCATCCCCGCCATCACGTTCCGCTTGTAGTCTATCTCAACGGCTTCCATCACAGAGCTGTTCCCCTGAAGGATCTCATTGAGTTCCCCAGCGGTTGCCCGTCCCGTCGAACTGTAAGAAAGGATAATCCACCGGGCGCGCGTGCTCCGAATTAACCGCTCGATAGCCTCAACCGCGATGAATCGCCCTGTGCACTCGTTTCGTCGGAACTCTTCAAACGCAGAGGAAGCCAAAGTGTCCGACGTATCCTTTCGCCGCAGCACCTTACCAAACAACTCCGGTTTGTCGTTAAGGCATACCGTTGACCAGAGGTGGTAATATGAGGCGTATCTTACCCTAGAGGGAGGCATCTTCTCATTATTAGACCCGTAAGGCGGATCGTAATATGCTAGATCAACAGCTCTATCGTCTAGCAGTTCAAAGATGTCCCGACGTGACACTTCGTGCTGCTCGCCGGTGCAAAAGAGACTTGGCACCTCAAGGGTCAACGCATTATACGATCGGGACGACCACTCCTTGAGATAGGAAGCAAAATGCCCAAGCGTGCTATCAACCCGATCAAGCGCGAGGACGAGGCTTGTGAGTGCGACCGCCCTTTCAACTTTCGTCAGGGTGAGCCGAGCAATCTCCTCCCGTATCGCATCCAATTTCCGTGTGTTATGGATCTGCCACGGTTTCTTGAGTCCATCTGTCCGTGCTGACGACGGATCCCCTCCATAGTGCATTGTGAACCATCCATCTTTGGGGGGTAATACGTTGAGGTGTGCAATCAGTTCAGCGTAATCCGCTTTGCACTTACGATTGAGCAGATAGCATATCCCAAACACCTCAGACCATGCAGCGATGTCGTTGCAGAGGACACGGTAGCCCGTTTTGGCAAACGCTTGGGACACCCGTGTCGTTCCAGAGAAGCCATCTAGGACGGTCTTGGCATCAGTCTTCTTTGCCAGCTGCAATATGTGAGGCAGGAGTTTCAGTTTTGAGCCTGCATACTTGACCCCTTCCGTTGGGGGTGCATCAACAATAATATCACTGAAGAGGGGTAGGGATTCCATTGGATCAGGGTGCTAACAGTTTGGGTTGCGTGTTAAAATCGGAACCTGTTAGATGACACCTAACAGGTCCAGCAAAGGCACTTATTCTCAACCTAAGTTGCTAGTTGTCAAACCTACTCGGCCCCGACTTCACCAAAGGGTTTACGATTTAGATAGACATATCCAAGCCATAAAATCTCGGACTATAGTGTAACGTTCCGGGCGGATTGCGCCAAGATTGTTGGGCACTAGTATCTGGCATCATGTCGTGCAATGTGCTAGGGCTCTTGTGCAGTGGATTTGTCAATCCACTGCGAGCGGTGGTTGAGATGCTCCTACTCCTTGCTGAGTCGCAAGACCACGTGTCCAAACTCAAACGCGCCCGGCGATGAGCCAATAAACAATTCCGCATCAAGTCCCCACACCAGTTTATAAGCAGATAGAATCTGGATCATGGCGTTAGAGACATCGCCGTGGCAGAGCACCGCGACCGTGCTGCCATTGCTGGTAATCTTTGCCCCGTAGAATCCGCCGGGGATTCCCACCTTTCGAATAGATCGCACAATCTGCTCAACTTCGGGCAAGCCAAGCCCAGCACGGAAACGACTACTCCAATCCGATGCGTACATTAGTTGTCCTGCCTCCATAAGATGGCGATGCAGGTACTGCGGATCGGAACTCGCCTTCTTGAGATGTTCGATAAACCGTTGTGCACGGGCGTGTTCATAGATCGGATGTTCGACACGGCTGCGCACACTGTACACCTTTTGAGGTTCCACTTTTGTGAGGGGATCGACCGGCTCGCCGTATCGGTGGAGGAAATCTTCGCCTTTCATCCGCGCCGGCAAAACCTTCCAGCACTTTTGACGGAAATCCTTAACAGATAATCGACACAGATAGTTATCGCGCAGCTCTTCCAGATCGAGGGTCCGCTGGAGAATTGTCAATCCCATAAATGCGGCGGTACTCGCATCAATATAGGCTGAACTGGCGGGACTCCGTTGCGCTCTGCTGTGGAGGCCAATTAGTTTTGTATTCAGGGGGAAGGGGACAGTTTCAAGTATCTGATCCGGTTGACGGCGGATAGAAAGTAGGCGGTCCTGCTGTCCGATGGCAACGGTGATTGTATCCATGGCACCATACGGCACGCCGACGATGCGGTTCTGGACAATCTCCCCGATCCGAGCGATGTCTAGCGCACTCAGGTTGAGCTCATACAGGTGGTTAATCGCTATCAGCGTTGCAACAGTGACCGCTGCAGAAGAACCGATCCCTGCCTCCACCGGGATATTGCTCCTAACAACTACCGCTGCGCCGTGCGGTAGGCGATCGATTATCCCCTCTTTCAGGAGCGCGAAAAATCCGCCGAGGACGTATCCTGTCCATGCGGCTTGTGGATTCTGCGCGAAAAGCGGTTGGAGCTCCTCGTAAGATTTTAAGTCGCCAGCTGTGTAGAAATCGTCAATGGACATCTGCCGGGCGGACTGATGCCCCTGTGCCACCGCGTCAAGACCTAAGACACTCAACCGACGGTCTTGTCTCGCCTGACAACCGACAACCACAGAACGTTCAAGCGTCAATCCAAGGACGTTAGCACCACAGTGCGCTGCAATTCCACCCATCACATCAAGCCGCGCCGGGGCTCTGGTAATGGTGACCCGTCCGTTTTTTCGAAGCCCATATTCACCGAATATCTGAAAGTCTTCATATCGTAGCATCGACTCAAATTCAAGCACTTCATAAGGCTTGATGTCGGGTCCAAAGATCTGCTCAACCTTCATGGGGTTGTTGCCCTTCAGGATTTCGGTGGTTGCGTTCATAAAACGTCTCCAGTTAAGAAATCAGATGGCTGGCTGTGAAGAGATACATTGCGATGGGCATTGGGAAGCCATTATAACGGGGTGAAATTGCGTTGTCAACACCTTTGTTGCCTTTTTGATTTACGTTGTCTTTTGAGAGGGAATTTGCTATTATTAAATTGGTTCTACAACAGATTGGACTGAGATCCTTGGAATAGATCAGACTTCACGTAAAAGGGCGAATTTATGGCACACGCATACACCCCCGGACTCAAAGTTGCGGCGGGCACGATAATACGTAATGAACGCCGACTCCCAATCGAGGGAGAGGTGAATGTTCAAATAGGGGATAGAATCGAGGCGGAGGATGTGGTCGCAAAAACATCCCTGCCGGGGAACGTTCAACTTGTGAATATCGCAAATTTACTGAGCATCCCCACCGAAGATATAAGGGACTACATGCTCAAAAAAGAGGGCGAACCGATCGCAAAGGATGAAATTATTGGCGAGACAAAGGGATTGTTTGGACTGTTTAAGTCGCAAGCGCGGGCACCAGTTGATGGAACCATCGAAAGCATCTCCGATGTCACGGGGCAGGTGATCATTCGTGAAGCACCAATCCCTGTCGATGTCGTGGGTCACATCTCCGGGTCAATTGTCGAGATTATCTCCAACGAAGGTGCGGTCGTAGAAACGTATGGGACATATATCCAAGGCATTTTTGGCGTCGGTGGGGAAACGGTTGGGGCACTCGAAGTCGTTGTAGATTCTCCGGACACTCCATTGACAAAGGACCTCATCCGACCCACACATCGTGACAAGATTCTCTGCGGCGGTGCTGTCGTTGGGAATGACGCAATTCAGGAGGCGATTCGGCAGGGTGTCAAAGGGATAATTGTGGGCGGCATTCATGACGGCGACCTCCGTGCCCTGTTGGGCTACGAACTGGGGGTCGCAATAACGGGTTCAGAGACATTCGGTCTGACACTAGTGGTCACGGAAGGATTTGGGGAGATAAGCATGGCGGCGCGAACCTTTGATCTGCTCAAAGCGCAGGAAGGCATGACGGCTTCGATTAATGGGGCGACACAGATCCGCGCGGGCGTTGTGCGTCCAGAAATCATCATTCCTGTCGAGGGGGGGGAGAAAACAATTGGCACAGGAATCGCGGGCGATGCACTCAATATCGGCACCCCGATCCGCATCATCCGTGAACCCTATTTCGGGGAGTTGGGACGCGTGTCCGCTCTGCCAGTTGAACTGCAACAACTTGAGACGGAGGCAAAGGTGCGTGTGTTAGAGGTCGAACTGGAAGATGGCAACCGGGTTGTCCTGCCGCGCGCAAATGTGGAAATTATCGAAGTGTGAGAATCCATTGTGTGTTGGGAATCGTTAATGCAATCTATCGAGGTTCAAGTGAGACCCTAGCAGCCAAACAATCGCAATGGTCATAGTTTGTACATCTGTGCCGACTGGGAAAAAAACGGAGATACGGATGCGGAAAGAAGACACGATCACGATCTATATAGCAGATATATTACGAGGTCGAAGAAACACCTGGACAGTTGAACCTCATGAAACACTGCTGCGCGAAGCCCAATGTCCTGATATAACTGTAACAGAGCCCGGCAGAGAGCCGGTGATCATAGAGGTAAAGGTCGACCACCTTCATTCACCAAACTTGGAGGGCGAAGAGCAAGCGAAAGGACGACTCGGAGAATACTTACCATCGTTTGAGACGGTTAAAACTGCCATGGCGTTACGGGTGCCCCATCGGTTTCGACAACTCAGCAGTGCTGAGATCACTGACGCACTCCTACACGCTGATGACCTCCATTACGCCCTTTTCAGCGTTGATGCTCCCCAGCGTTTTCCGAATAGTGGTTGGATCGTCGGCAATATCAGTGACGTTGCCACTGCCCTCCGAATTGGTGCCATCCCCATTTCCAAAGTTGACCAAGCCGCCAAAGATTTAGAGCACGGTGTAAATGAAGCTGCAATTCTTCTCGCTGCTGCCGTGGAGACGCGCCCCCACATCGCAGAAATCATTGAGAAAATCCTCTATCAGGAAGCGGGTGAACAGACCTATCGGATGGCGATGTTGATCA
>JAKZSX010000372.1:0-21858 GCA_047517405.1 Candidatus Poribacteria bacterium
AGATACAGTTTCATCAATTTTGAGATCTGCCAATTAGGATTAACAACAGCGTAGGTTGGGTTGAACGGGAATCGTTAGTAAACGCAAGAAATAAGTAGACATTTACCAATAACTCCGACCCTAGCGAAGTTTCCAAAGTCCCCCTGATAAGGGGGATTTAGGGGGTTGGCTGTGCATTGGAAGTGTCTAAGTAATTCTAAAATCTACCAGTGAAACCCAACATCATATCGTAGATTCCCGTACTCTAGCAAGCAAGATTCATACCTCGATAGGACTATTTAGTTTTCGGTTTTCTCCCCGTCTGAGTAGGAAATCGCGATCGGGAGATTGCTGTTACAGCGATGTATGTCGGGATTCGGAGATCCCTCCTACAGTAGAACTAAATGCCCCTGCATATCTCGACGGAATACTTAGGCTATTTTATATAACCCCGTTTTTTGTATTGCTTAACTTTTAATAATATGGTATCTTGCTTGATAATAGTAGACCGAAATAACCAAAGGCTCCACGGAGGAATTGACATGACCAGTCCAAGTACAAACAGTTCTCCCATTTCAGAAGCGCGAATTGAGCAATATAACCGAGACGGCTACCTACTCGTTTCTGGGTTGATTCCTGAGGACATCGCTGCAAAGGCGGAGGCTGCGATGTGGCGTTGTGCGGGAATTGATTCCAATAATCCGCCCTCCTCTTGGGACGACGTCCAAGGAGGAATCTGTCTATATAATAGCGTGGATCTCGTCAACTGCTTCACCCCGGAATGCCTTGCCGCAGCAGCACAGTTGACGGACGAAGACCCGTCCACATTTAGCAAGCTACACCGGCACCCGAAAACCTATTGCGCCCCAGATTTTCTATCAGCGCAAGAAGCAAGGGAAGATGTCTCCAAGTTTTTCAGATGGGATTGCGCTTACACCATCAATATCTATCCAACCTCAGATGAATGGGAATTCCCAACAATCACATCGGGAGGACACCTAGACCACTCGCTTGAGGAACATAATCACAAAACCTTCCCGCCCGTCTTCCGAATCGGTGCGCTGATTTATCTGAACGACATCGCACCGCACGGTGGTGGCACGTTTGTTTGGCCCCAATCACATCATGAACTGGAGCGCGCGGCTCGAAAAAATTCAGCCCGTTACGAATACCGCAACACGCTGAATGCAGATCTCCCCGATCTCGATCTCGGCGACCCCGTTGGCATGACACTTCGGCGCGGCGATGTACTATTCTTACACCATCTGTGCATCCATTCAGGCAGTAAGAATGTGAGCAGTCAGCCTCGATTTGCTATGAATATAAAATGGTAACGGAGATTCTCATGACCGATTGTGCAAGGGGATTGCGGGATTACCCCTCCTCTTGGTAAAACTCCATCAAGATTTCTGCAACTTCAGGGCGCGAAAATTCCGGCGGCAACATCTCACCCGCTGCTAGCATGTCCCTGACCTTCGTGCCTGACAGGAATAGGTAATCTTCGGGTCCATGCGGACAGTCACGCATCATCACAATCTCACCACACTGATTACACCAAACGGTATGGTCGCCCCGAAAGATTTCGATTTCGAGCGCACCTTCGGGGATGTCATCAAAGATTGTCTGTGCATCAAAGGGACCGTAGTAATCCCCAACCCCCGCGTGATCTCGACCGACAATCAGATGTGTGGATCCACAATTCTGCCTGAATATCGCGTGCAACACAGCCTCGCGAGGACCCGCGTAGAGCATATCAAATCCATAACCTGTAATTGAGACGGTATTTTCGGGGAAATACAACTCGACCATTTTGCGGATGGAAGCGTCGCGGACATCGGCAGGAATATCTCCCGGCTTCAGCTTGCCAAGCAGCATATGAATCAGGACTCCGTCCGCATCAACTTCGTTTTGTGCGATTTTGCATAGCTCCTCATGTGCGCGGTGCATCGGATTCCGTGTCTGGAAGGCGACAACCGTATCCCACCCTCGCTTCTCAATATCTTCTCGGATTTCGGAAGCAGTACGGAAGGTGTCAGGGAAGTCAGACCTGAAATAGGAATAGTTGAGGACCTGGATTGAACCAGAAATGACCTGATTCCCCATATCAGTAAACGCTTCCACACCGGGGTGTGACGGGTCCGTCGTCCGAAAAATCTGCTCAATCAGGTACGTTCTCTGGTCATCAGAGATTTCTTCAATCCCTGCAACCTCCATGACAGCGATGGGCGACTGACTATCTACATTGGGATCAAGCAACGCGATTCGATCGGCGTTTTTAATTACATCAGTGACCTGCTCCGCCTTGACGATATTCATCACCGGGACGGGCCAAAGCAGACCGTTTGGGAGCGTCATATCTTGAGCGACACTTGTAGCTTCAGCGAGATTCATGTAACCGGTGAGCGGATTAAAATATCCCGAACCGAGCATCACCGCAGATGCAGCAGCCCCTGAAGAAATTAGGATAGCAGGCAAGTTTTCAGCTTCTTTAATTAACGCTGCACGCTCAGTATCATCAGCAACGTAAAGCGGATTCAAAGTATCAGAACCGTGTGGTTTAATCATTCAGTGCTCCTTGGATAGATAATAGAGTAACATAAGCTGTTATCTTATTCGCTTTGAGAAATTTTGAGTTTCGCCTCATAGCAATTATAATAGCGAATTTATGCCTCATTGTCAATCGGTTTCTTGGCTTCATCTGCTCCAACTTCTTGTGAATTAAGATTCGACTGTTGCCATTTTTCACGCTGCGACCTTGTCTCCCTTCTCGGAAAGATTTTCCACACATTTCATATCTAAAGCTACTTCAACGATAAACGCTCAAAAAATAAAGTTAAATAAATATTTCCTGAAACTTGACCTTGATACTTAACGTATGTTATGGTAAAATAGTATTTATCATCTCATTTTTTAGGACGACTTAATTTATAGTAGTTATGAAGCACCATCTCACTAGAAAGGGAAAATAACGCATGGCAACCCAAGAAGCAAAATGGACGAAACTGGCGGATTTGAGCGAAATCCCTATGGGAGAAGCGAAGGCAGTGCGGATAGGTGAAGGGCGGAGTATCGCACTGTTCAACGTTGACGGCAAACTCTATGCGACTGACAACCAATGCCCTCACATGGGTTATCCACTGACACGCGGACGCATTCGACACGGCATCCTCACCTGCGATTGGCACGAGCGAAGCTTCGACCTTGAAGGGGGTGGCTGTTTCAACGTTGAGTGCGATGATCTGCAAACCTTTCCCGCCGAAGTGCGGGACAACGAGATCTGGGTTCAACTCGGCGATTTGACCTATAGACGGAAGGCAGAGCATCTCAGCCTACTGTGGGAAGGACTTCTGAGCGGAGACCGCTGGACGATGTCAAAGGCGATTGCCCTACTCCTTAAAGGGGGCGTGCCGGAAGTAGAGATTGTCGAGTTAATTCTACGACATCTTGGGCGACATATCGCTAGCTCGCACGGATCGGAGGCGGGTTGGGATATCGCTCGATTGATGAACGGACTTTCGGTTGGACGACGATATAAAGACGCGGATCGGCTGATTGCGATGACGACCGCTGCGTGTGCTGCCTCCGGTGGAGCTGCTGAACGTCTTGAAGTTGTGCCGTTGCCGGAGCCGGTAGCTTGGGAGAATATCGACCCGTGGATCCGCAGTTTCTCACGCGACGGTCGCTCTGAGCGCATCGAGCGGTGTCTCTTCACCGCCTACACGCTCGGTGATGCGGATAAAGTTCTGCCCCTCCTTTTTGAATGCACGGTTGAGCCGCACTTTCTCGGCTTCCCGGATAATCTCATTTCGCTCGGTTATCTCTCCGAAGCGGCTGATGAATTTGGCTGGGAGAAAGCCTTTGAACTGGTCTTCAATCTCGGTGCTCAGCTGGTTGGGCGTGGACGTGGGGAACCGCAACGGTTTCGCCGAGATGCCATCGGCATCATGAGAGAGAAACTCCGTGAATTGGATGGCTCGGATAACGCAGCAACCAATTATGACGAGGATGCCTTTGTAAGCGCGTTGACAAGTGTGGATATTCAGAAGTCATTCGACGCTGTTGCAGCCGCTCTGCAAGGTGGTGTTCCAATCGACCAACTCATTTCAACATTGGTGATCCTCGCCGCTGACCGGATGGCGCGAACGCCGGTGAATGTAGATGCCGGTTGGGAGTGCTTGACGACGGAACTTAACCTCGCCGCATCACTCCGCACGGTGCAACGCATTGCGGGTGATACCACTGCGGCAAAGGGAATCTTCCACGCAGCGTGGCTCCTTTTCGACGACCGTTGGCTCAACATTCCGTTGCGCACATTGACTCCGCCGCCGGTCGAAAGCACACTCAACGTCCTCAACGAGGAGGAAGGCATCCAACAGATTACCAACGCCATTGAAACGCTCAACGTGCAGTCGGTCGGTGGACAGGTGCTCGCATATCTTAATGCTGGTTATTCCGGCGACACTTTGCTCCGCGCGCTCGGTAAAGCTATCCTCTGGAACGATACTGCCACCGAAATCCTCCCCACACTCCGCACTATTTTCGATGAGTGGAACAGTTGCGCCGGACACCCCGCCCGCAATCAACTGCTCGTCGCACTTGCGCGCTACGCCACTGACATCCGTACCAATAAGGATAGCGGATCTGCTACAACCACGGCGATGTGCTTTGCGGAAGGACGAACAACGGTGGAAGTATTTGAGGATTAAGTCAAGTATTCAAACGATCATGAAACTTCTTGAGAAACGCTTCAAACAGAACAGCAAGGGAGATTAATCATGTTGGACACATCATCCAACTTCGTCAAAGTCGCCAATCTAGACGAACTTGCCGAGGGGAAACCGAGAGCTATTAGAGTTGAAGGGCAAAGCATCGCCCTGTTTAAGCACAACGGCAACATCTACGCCACCGATAATCAGTGCCCTCACATGGGCTATCCGCTAACACGCGGCAGAGTCCGTGGTGGCGTACTCACCTGCGATTGGCACGGCTGGAGCTACGATATGGGGGGTGGCGGCTGTTTCACAGGCGGTTGCGATGACTTATCGACCTTCCCAGTCGAAGTACGTGAAGACGAAATATACATTGATGTTGCCAGCGGCGGAAAGAAGCGGGATGACGCCCATTTTCTCCTGCTCCAAGAAGGGTTGTTGAGTGGGGACAACTGGACGCTCTCGAAGGCGGTTGCGATTATGCTTGCCAGAGGAGTTTCCGAAGCAGATGTCCTGAATCGATTGGTGCGACACGGGGGCCGGCACTTTGTCACTGAACTTGATGCAGGCGAAGGGGGCTGGCAAGTCGCGCATCTAGTCAACGGTGTGAAGGTTGCTAGTCAGTATAAACCGGAGGACCGGCTCATCCCACTGATGATGGCTGCGTCAGGCGCATCGGGACGGGCAGGAGATCGTCCAGCGATTAGTCCGCTACCCGGAGAGATAACGTGGGAGAAGTTGGAGCGATGGATTCGCGTCTTCTCTGCTGACCGAGAATGGGAAGGCATCGAAAAGTGTCTCATCACCGCACGGCGTCTTGGCGGGCACGATGATAAAATTATCCCGTTGGCGTATGAATGCGTTGTCGAGCCGTTCTTCTTGGGACATACGGACAGTTTGCTCTACATCGGTTATCTCGCCGAATTGCTCGAACAGTTCGGTTGGGAGGTTGCTGAAGAGTTGGTTTGTAATCTTACCGCGAAAATACTTGGTCGGGGCCGTGGTGCACCGGACGAAATCCGGCGGGAGGCAATCAGCAAGCTAGAATCGCTGGAGGATTTTATCGCCGATTTAGCCGCCAATCCACCCACCCAAACAACCGATTTTGACGAGGACGCATTCGCTGCAGGTGTTGCGAGCGGTGACCTTGAGAACACATTCGATACAATTACCGACGCACTGAAAAGCGGTGTCGAGATGAACCGCATTATTTCGACGATGGTGCTTCTGGGGGCAGATCGGATGGCACGCACCCCAGCGAGTATGAGCCCAGGATGGTGGGAGTTGGGACGGGAGATTTCTCTCTCTTCCTCCATCCGTACAGCGTTGCGATTCGCTGGTTTTCAGGTTGCCGCCAAAGCACTTTACCACGTAGCGTGGCAATTCTTCAGCGATCGTTGGCTCAACATCAGACAGATACCACTTAGTGCACCGAGAGGCTCAACCTCATCAGATGCACCGAACGAGCAGGCTGCAATTGAAGGTGTTATCAACGCTATCGAAACAATTCAGATTCAGGAGGTGGGACGCATAACGCGACAATACCTCAACGGTGACTTCTCCGCCGACCGGCTGTTGTCTGAACTGGGACAATGCATCCTCAAGGACGATAAAGGTTGGGATATCCTGAATACATTGCGGACCACTTTGGACGAGTGGAAGCTGTGTGAAGGACACCCCGCTCGAAATCAGCTGCTCGTTGGGCTGGCACGTTGGACAACCGATGTCCGTAAAAACAGCAACAGCGATTCCGCCGCGCGAACAGCGCAACGATTCGCACGAGGTGAGACAGCCGTTGACCTGTATGAACAGTAGAGATGCAAAAAAATTGATTTGCTACCTAGTGGTAATTGCTTTATTGCTAAGTCCTATTTCGACCGCACACGGCGTTAGTGCGAAAACACAAGGGAAACTGGCACTCGTAGCAATTTTAGGCGGCGTTGCGATTCTGACTAAGTATCTCGTTGGACGAGATCAACGGGCTGCCAAAGCACTCCATGCCAAACTCGGTCCGCCAGAGCGTGTTATTGAGTTTGAGCGCGGCTTCGATCGGTGGCGGATCGAATGGTATGGAAATCAAAGGTATATATTCCAAAACAATGTCTTGCAGAAAGAACCTCTTACAAAACCAGCTGAGACCTCTGAAGCGTTTTAAGCCGTTCAAAAGTTGGATCTGGCTCTTACCAATCTGCGTTATCATTTTGATGGTAATCGGCTGCAGTGGCGATGAAATCCTAACGCCTCCGATGCGGCATACTGTAGAAATTAGCGAACTAAGCCTTGGGAACCGGACTCTAGACCCGGGTGGCACCACAACGGTTACCGCAACGTTTGGTTATTCGGGAGATGCGGCAGATCTGATTTTCAGATGGGAGGCAAGCAGCGGGCAGATTGTTGGGGAGGCACCGAGCGTGACCTACGTTGCGTCGGACGTACCTGGCGTGCATACTATCACGCTAGAGTTGACCGACGGGTTTGAAATGGTTGAGCACTCCATTACAGTTGAGGTTATTGCCCCGCAATCGCTCTTAATAGATTCTGATACCCATTGGGCAGGTCGAGGCGAAACGCTCGTGTTGAAATATCAGGTTAGCATTGCAGAGATCTTGCATCAACCCGTGACACTACGGTATAACATCCTTCAAGATGAAGCTAGGATTGGTGCGTTTTTGAATGTCGAAATCGATGGAACTTTGCTTGTCGAGGAAGAGGCAATTGGAGAGGTAGGTCCTGTCGAAAGGACAGTCATCGTGGGAGAGATTGATGTGTCAAGAATTATCACAGGATCAGGGATGTATGAAATAACACTGACTTTGGCTGTTGTGAACCCTGTCGAGCGTGGGTGGCTGTTACAAAAGGCAGAGATAATCGGAGCAGAGGGAGCAGCCGTTCTACTATGATGGAATAGGTAGTATAGCGCAAGTTGCTAGATAGCCGGTGGGTCGAATTTCCATACTCGACACCTACTAGAAATAACCAAGTTTACATAAAATCCGGGTTGCTGAATAACGGGCGGTGATTTTATCGATTTATCGTGGATCCACCCAATACGACACACATATCGCCCCACTGGGGCTATGAACGAGTCCTAACCCACCTAAGAGTTGGAAACAACAGTGGTTCTTCCTAGCGACCTGCCTTCTCAATGCAGAGTTGTAGGCACGTCCCGTCCCGCCGTAATTTGCACAACCGTTACGGCATAAGGAGTATGGCTACTACTAGTAACTTGGGTTAATATAATTCCAGCTGATGCCGTCATAGCCATAATGGAAAAATTTAGGGAAGCACTAGCACCTTCACCGAACCGTGTGCATCCCGTCCAGCGGCGACAGTAAACGCCTCCCTAATTTCGTCGAGAGGAAAACGATGAGTGATCAGCGGCGTGGGGTCAAGCTTACCCGCTCCCATCAGGTTCAGGGCAATCTGGAACTCCTTTTCCCCTTCACGTCGTCCATAGCAGAATGCCCATGTAACTGTCAACTCACGGCTACGAGCGTAGCGAGAGTCTAGTGTAAAAGGGGCAACATGGCCGCCTACCATGCAGATCTTTCCACGCTTGGCAGCAATTTCAGTTGCTTGCATCAGTGTGTTTGACCGCCCCCCTACCGCTTCAAAGACCACGGTTGCCCCCCGATCGTTGGTCCATGCCTTTACCTCCTCCACTGGATCGGTCGTATCAACATTTATCGGGATGGCACTAATCATCTGTTGTGCGATCTGCAAAGGACTGTCGGGCTTACCCAAAATGGCAACTGATTCTGCGCCTGCTAAATCTGCCATCTGAGCGATAGTCAGTCCGATAGGACCGCTGCCAATTACAGCGACCTGATCGCCGGGTTTCACTGGAACCATTGACAACGCATGGACAGCCACCGCGTAAACTTCAGCCAGCGCACCGGCTTCAAAAGAGACATTGTCCGGCAGGGCGTAAACATTATCTTCAGGTGCTACCATGTATTCGGCAAATCCGCCACCGCGAGCCGTACCGCCGATATGCACCAATTTGGAGCAGATGTTATAGTTTCCGCTGAGACATTCTGGACACTCGTTACAAGGAATGGTCGGCTCGACGACAACCCGGGCACCACTCTTGTATTCCACAGCCCCCGCTCCGAGGGCGACCACTTGACCCGTCAATTCATGTCCGGCAGTTCGAGGTGAGAGCGGCTTCGGGTTTTCCGCGTGGTAGCCGTGTAGATCGCTACCGCAGATGCCCGTTGCTGTGACCTGAATCAGCACTTCGCCTGGTCCTGGCACTGGATCGGGCAGCGTCTCGAGTCGTATATCCTTCCCACCATAAAATCGTGCGGCTTTCATGGTATCCTCCAGAATCAATTTATTTTCGTGAAAACTAATTTGCTATGGCTAGAAAACCTTGCCAACCCCTCGTAGCTGAAAGGCTTCGGTATAGAACCGCATGTGAAAGCACTTGACAGATATGAAGGGATTGAATAAAATCCCGGCAACCTATTTCTAATTACCATATCAACTTGCTAAGACAGCACATTCTTGGATCAATGAGGAGCACAGTGGATTCAACACAACTAAATTTCTATGTATACATTTCCATCGCTGGAGAGAACAAAATTTCCATCCTCAAGATGTCGCCTGAAACGGCGGCACTTACCCCCCATGGGGAGGTTACGGTCTACAGCCCCCCTAGCATACTCACCGTCCATCCGACGCGGGATGTCCTCTACGCTGCAATCCGAGCGACCGGAGACATTATGAGTTTCCGGGTTGACCGAAGCACAGGTCAACTTGAACTGATGGATACAAGGGTAACAGGATTGGAGGACCCAGCGTATCTTGAGATAGATAAGACGGGCGACTTTTTGATAATCCCCTACTACGTTCCCGGTAAGGTAACGGTGTACCCCTTTCGGGACGATGGAACACTTCAAAGTAAACCGAGCGATACACACGTGACCGGTGAGCACGCACACGGAGTCGCTATCGACCCGTCAAACAGATCTGTATTTGTGTCTCATACTTGTCCTACCAATTCGATCTTTCAATTCCAGTTTGATCCCAGTGTTGGAATCCTCTCCCCCAACGCGATACCTCAAGTTATCCCTGAAAGTGAAGATGGACCCCGCCACATCTGCTTCCATCCGAGTAAGTCCTTCGTTTATGCTGACAACGAACAGGGCAGCAGCGTGACTGCTTATAAATTCAACGCCTCCAACGGTACACTCAATGCCTTCCAAACGCTCTCAACACTGCCTGAAGGTTACGATGGTGGCAATTCCTGCGCTCGCTTGGAGATGCACCCTTCTGGAAAATTCCTCTACGCTGCGAACCGTGGTCATGATAGCATTGCCGGTTATGCTATCAGTCCCGACGGCTCGCTGACTTCCACCGGTTATTATCCCACGGAAAAGACGCCGCGTTCTTTCAGGATTGACCCAAATGGTAAATTTCTGATTAGTGCCGGTCAATCTGCCAATCGACTAATTTCGTATCGAATTGATGCAGATGCAGGTTATCTCTATCCTTTGGGAACTTATGATGTTGGGAAGGAACCGTGGTGGGTGCTTATCGTAAAAGGGGTGGGTTAGACGCGAAACCGTTTGCTACTAGCGTTGCCTTACAAGGGCGGTGTGATGCAGGAGTGGCGGCTTCAGAAGAGGGCAGCTTCGTATAATTGATGATAGCGATCTTCAATCTCAGACCGGGTAAGCCGGCGTTGACGGTTCAAACTGAAGTCCTCAACATTAAAGGAGGCGATGACTGTTCCGTAGATAATCGATTTGCGGATTGCTGCTTCTGAGGTCTCTCCGGCAGCGGCGAGATACCCCAAAAATCCGCCTGCGAAGCTATCGCCCGCCCCGGTTGGATCAGCTACTGATTCCAACGGGTAAGCGGGTGCGGCAAAGAATGTGGAATCGGTCAGGGTAATCGCTCCGTGTTCCCCTTTTTTGATAACGACTCGATCCGGTCCATAGGTGAGAATCTTCTTCCCAGCGCGGATTAGGTTACTTTCTCCCGTCAATAGACGTGCTTCCCCATCATTTAGGATCAAGATGTCTACTTCACCCAGCGTTTGCATCAGTGCGTCAAGGCTGTTATTAATCCAGAGGTTCATCGTATCGCATACGATTAATTTTGGGGCTGTCGCCTGCCGTAGCACATTCAGTTGTAGTTCCGGATTAATGTTGGCTAAGAAAACGTAAGGGGTGTCTTTATACGTTTTTGGCAATTTAGGATCGAACTCACCGTAGACATTCAGGTCTGTAAAAAGCGTCATTGCAGCGTTAAGGTCACTGGTGTAGTCTCCACCCCAACGGAACGTTTTGCCACCTTGGATCTGTTCTAGACCTTCGAGTTCAATCCCTTGCGCTTCCAGGAAATCGAGATGCTCTTTGGGAAAATCATCGCCGATAACAGCGACCAACCGGATAGAATCATAGAAGAAGCGCGCCGCAGTTGAAAAGTAGATGGCCGATCCACCAAGTGCATTTTCGACTTTGCCGGCGTGGGTTTTAACATCGTCCAATCCGACGGATCCGACGACTAAGATACTCATATTAACCTCGCAACCAAATCTGATGAGAACTGAGCTAGTATGTGAAAGCGGACTTAGAAAGAGAAGGGACCTTGGCGGTTTTTGTTTTCACGCATTCCGGCAGTGACGCGTCGCAGACGACGAACTAGGATAGTAACTAAGACGACCACTAACACAAATTGTAGTATCTGAAACAGTTTGAGGGTTCCGTCAGATAGTTGTGATGAATTGGATTTGAGCAGCCAAATCGGCACAAGTAAAATCGCTGACAGAAGCAAAATGATGCTTTCCCAGAGATCATAATTTTTCATCAAAAAACTCCTTTGCATCAAGTTCCCATCGTCCAAGAGTTGAGATAGGTCTGTTGTTCCTCTGTTAATTCATCGATTGCAATGCCGATGGCTCGTAGCTTCAACTTTGCGATAAGAGCATCCAGATCTTCCGGCACATCATAAACACGGTTTTCCATCTGCTCGTGGTTTTTAACAACGTACTCCGCAGACAACGCTTGATTCGCAAAACTCATATCCATGACGCTAGCGGGGTGCCCCTCCGCTGCAGCGAGATTTATGAGCCTTCCCTCGCCGAGCAGATAAAGTTTGCGGCCATCCTTAAGGGAATATTCCTCGACCAACGCTCGCGTTATTCTCACTTCGGTGCTTAAATCTTTGAGATCGGGGATGTTAATTTCGACGTTGAAATGCCCTGAATTACAAATAATCGCGCCATCCTTCATTGCTTCAAAGTGCTCTCGGCGCAACACATGAATATTGCCTGTCAGCGTAACGACGAGATCAGCTTCAGCGACAGCCTGAATCATAGGCAGAACACGGAAACCGTCCATAATCGCTTCCAATGCGTTCAACGGATTAACTTCCGTGACAATGACATTTGCGCCTAAGCCTCGCGCCCGATCGGCAAAACCGCGCCCACACCAGCCGTAGCCGGCGACAGCAACGGTAGTACCGGCAATTAGCAGATTGGTTGCGCGAATGATGCCGTCCAGTGTGCTTTGCCCCGTCCCGTAACGATTATCAAAGAAATGCTTCGTTTTGGCGTCGTTTACGGCGATGATTGGATACCTGAGAACCCCTTCGGCTGCCATACTCTTGAGGCGGATAACCCCTGTTGTCGTCTCCTCTGTTCCGGCGTACACATTTTCCACGTAAGAAGGGTTTGCATCCTCAGCGTGGAGACGAGAAACCAGATCCGCTCCGTCATCCATGGTAATTGCGGGTTGAAAGCTGACCGCTTCATCGAGATGTTGGTAATAGGTCTCGGTGTCCTCCCCTTTGATTGCAAAAATGGGGATGTCCTCATGCTCCACAAGCGACGCAGCAACATCGTCTTGGGTACTCAGCGGGTTAGAGGCACACAAAAGTACTTCGGCACCACCTGCTTTCAGTGCTCGGACTAAGTTCGCGGTTTCCGTGGTAACATGCAAACATGCGGAAATCCGTACCCCTTCTAGTGGACGTTCTTGCTCAAATCGTTGGCGAATCAGACGCAGGACAGGCATGAAACGGTCTGCCCAGTCAATTCGCCGCTTTCCATCATCTGCGAGTTCTTGATCCTTGATATCGTGATTCATAGCTACTCCTTCTATACGCCTGCCTCTGCCTTCAGCAAATCTGCGTAGTCCGTCAATTCCCATGTGAAGCCCGGCTCCTCACGTCCGAAATGCCCGTAAGCCGCTGTTGCT
Source organism: Candidatus Poribacteria bacterium (assembly GCA_047517405.1). Lineage (GTDB taxonomy): Bacteria > Poribacteria > WGA-4E > WGA-4E > PCPOR2b > PCPOR2b. The sequence continues at coordinate 12,899 of JAKZSX010000372.1, forward strand.
GAGTAAATCGGTTTCCGGAGATCAAGTCGCTCGATAATTCCGGCTGGCGTCAGATCGAAATGCTTCCTTACAAGCTGGGTTAGTTTTTCGTCGGGGATTGTACCTGTGCCGAAAGTCTCAAGCATGATTGAGATTGGTTCAACGACACCGATGGCATAGGAGAGTTGGACTTCACATCGCTCCGCCAATCCAGCGGCGACCATGTTTTTCGCAATGTGTCTCGCTGCATACGCCGCGCTCCGATCCACTTTCGTCGGATCTTTGCCAGAAAATGCCCCGCCACCGTGTCTTCCCATGCCTCCGTAAGTATCAGCAATAATCTTCCGACCTGTTAATCCGCAATCACCTTGCGGTCCGCCGACAACGAAACGCCCTGTTGGATTGACATGGTAGGTGATATCAGATTGGTTTTGACGCAGTTCTTCAGGAATGATGGGTTTGATAATTTCTTCTATGATGGCTTCTTTCAACTCGTCATTCGTAACCTCCGGAGCGTGTTGAGTCGAAATCACAACAGTATTAACAGCTACAGGTTGTCCATCAACGTATTCAATAGTTACCTGCGATTTTCCATCAGGTCGCAGGAAGTCTAATATACGCTCTTTCCGTACTTGTGCCAGCCGGCGTGTCAGTTTATGTGCAAATATAATCGGCATCGGCATTAGCTCCGGCGTCTCGCGGCAAGCATAGCCGAACATCATCCCTTGATCGCCGGCACCGAGCCGGTCTACTCCCATTGAAATATCAGCGGATTGCTCATCAATTGCAGTCAACAGCGCACAGTGTTCGTAGTCAAAACCGTAGGTTGACTTAACATAGCCAACCTTTTGGATAGTGCGACGGACCAGTGCGGGTATATCGATGAAATTTGCACTGGTCGTGATTTCACCGGTGATGAGTGCCAGCCCCGTTGTTACCAACGTTTCGCAGGCGACGCGCCCCATTGGATCGTCTCGCATGACCGCATCAAGCACGGCATCAGAAATCTGATCTGCAAGTTTATCGGGGTGTCCTTCAGTTACGGATTCAGATGTAAATACAAAGTTTTGAGCCAATTGAGTTCTCCTAGTTCAATTCCGTCATACACAAAAAAAAGGAATAAATTCGGATTCAGATTCCACCTATTGTCGATAGTGAAAAGCCATCCCTGAGCCAGCTGAAGGAGGAGCTTCCGCTGCATGAGAAAACCTCCACGAAACCTGCTTTTGAACGGCGTGTAGGTTCAGGCGGGGAATTCGTACCCGTGTCAGGTATATTCCTTCCTCTCCCCAATCTGAGGGTATGAGGACCCTTATCAGCATGATGGATTTTGACAATTTTATCAGTATTGCTGGGGGTGGCAGCCTATCACTCAACCCTTGAAGCAGTCTGTCAATTCTGCATCTGTGATGCCTAACCTAGTACGCAAACGGACTAGCATGGGGCATGATAGGTAGGTGATACGTGTCGACAGGCGCGTGCCATAGTAAAGAAGAGATGAAAATCTCTTATCACTAGCCGCGAAAGTAGTGCCCAACCATTGAGTAATAGCAGATCGCAAATGAACCATCTCAATCTGTTGGAAAGAAAACGCTCAAGTTTTTGCGAAAGGCTTTAAGCAACAAGGGAGGGATGGCGGTAAGGTCTGGGATACATTTACAAAAAATTATTGTGCTATTACATAACCCATAAGCAGCCACACGACAACTGAAGCCAGACGTGGGACGTGAAAAGCAATTTATCATGTTTCACGTCTCATGCCGGCGACAGATAAACATCATCCAAGAAATCTTCTCTGAAGGTTAAGTGATAGCAAATTATAATCTGGAATGATACGAAACAGTTCGACAACACGTAAATGATTAGATTCAAAACGGAGAGAGCTTACCTCCATGAACACATACGTATTAATTGTCTTCCGAACCCGATTTATTTAGTTCTTCCTTTAGTAATCCTCCAAATGCTGTTAGTTCTTCCCGGTCCTTTTGTTGAGGCTGGGGGCGTTCTTGCTGTTCTTGTTGTTGTTGTTGTTGTTGTTGTTGTTGGTACTGAGTAACGGTTGCACGGTCCTGTTCAGCCTGCGCGGCTTTTAACGACAGACCAATTCGACGTTCAGTTGGATCTAAGTGAATTACCTTTAGGTTCAATTCCTCACCAGCCGAAACGATATCTTCCGGCTTTTCGACGCGTTGTTCAGCAAGCTCAGAAATATGGATTAACCCTTCGATGTCATCTTCAAGCTGTGCAAAAACGCCAAAACTGGTTATGTTCACAACCTTTCCACGTACCACAGATCCAATTTTGTACTTATTCGGAACTTCTATCCATGGATCAGGTTCGATCTGTTTGAGACCTAAAGAAATCTTCTGTTGCACTGAGTCGATGCTTAAAACCATAACTTCAACTTCATCGCCTTCCTTGAGAACCTCGCGAGGATCGACAATTCGTTTTAGCCACGAAAGATCGGAAATATGGATTAAGCCATCAATTCCCTCCTCAATTTCAACGAAAGCACCAAAATTAGTCAGGTTACGTACGCGTCCCGTGAGTTTTGTACCGACAGGATATTTTGTCTCCAAAAGCTCCCAGGGATTGGTCTCGAGTTGCTTCAACCCAAGAGATAGCTTCTGATTGCCCTTGTCGATATCCAGAACAACTGCGTCAATGACATCGTCCTTTACGACTACCTTTGACGGTGCAATGTGTCGCCGTGTCCAAGACATCTCCGATATATGGATGAGTCCTTCAACACCCTCTTCAAGTTCAAGAAATGCCCCGTAGTTGACAATACCGACCACTTTGCCTGTAACCGTGGAGCCAATAGGGTATTTCTCATCCACGGATTCCCATGGATCCAGCGTTTTCTGTTTTAATCCAAGAGAAACCTTTTCGGTATTGCGGTCAACAGAGATAACCATTACCTCTATTTCATCCCCTACCGAAACGACCTCAGATGGATGATTGACTCGACGCCACGACATATCGGTTTTGTGGAGTAATCCATCAATACCACCAAGGTCAACAAATGCACCAAAGGTAGTGATACTCTTTACAACCCCGGATCGAATTTGGTTCGTTTCGAGGGTCTCAAGAAGAGCGGTTTTTTGCGATGCTAACTCCTCTTCGAGAATCACACGGCGCGACAGGACAATATTGCGGCGACGCTTACTAAGTTTAACAACCTTTGCTTCAAGTGTCTGACCGATATATTGTTCAAAATCTTGTGGAGGTCGTAACTCAATCTGAGATGCAGGCAGGAAAGCCCGTAATTTACCGAGATCTACCTGAAGCCCACCCTTAATCCGCTGTACGACGGTCCCTGCCACAACCCGTCCTGCTTCGTAAGCCTCTGTAATCTCGTCCCAAACCATTTTCTGATCGGCAATTTCCTTGGATAGGACGAGCTGACCTTCGGCATCTTCCCTGCGAACGATGTACACATCAATCAAGTCACCGGTACTTATGGCAGGTACACCCTCTTCCTTAATCGGAAATTCCGATACCGGGATATACCCCTCTGACTTGAACCCAATATCAATCATAACTTCGTCATGATCGACATTAATCACCGTTCCCTTAACAATTTCCCCTTCCGAAAAAGCTTTAAGGGAATTGTCATAGGCTTCCTCAAGGGATTCGATTTCTGCGAGCTCCGGTGTCGCTTCCGGCGCATCAGCAGATGCCTCTACTGCTGCGGACTCATCAACAGAAGGGGTTTCGTTGGTCGCATCGACTTCGTCCGATTCACCCTTAGACAGAGAAATCTCCTCGCCATTTTCCTCCGCCTCCTCTGTTGGTTGCACGCCCTGTTCCTCATCTTGTGGCTGATTCTCTGCAGTAGGCTGCTCCTCCGACTGAGTCCCCTCGTCACTCACTGGAGAAACGTCCACATTCTCCTCGGTTTCAACTGCAGCGGTGGTTTCCACTTCGACTATGGGCTGATCTGTTGTTTCCTGTTCCTTTTTTGAATCCTCGTTCATCATGTGACTGGCTCTATATCAAAAACCGATGACGGCATTAGATTTGATAGATTTGACTCACCAGCTCCTCCTTTTTGCAAGGTCGCTATTGACCTAGATAGGCACTAACGTATAATAGTATAGCACAAACAGATAGAAAGAAGCAATGGAATTTCTAAATAGATGCAAATATCTAGATGAGCAAGGTAACTTAGGCGATCTGACAGGAGACAGCAGATTGCAAATGCAGTCCCCACCGACGTTCTTACGGGTTATGTGAGAATACATCGCTTTTTACCAATACAATTTTTTTCGTTGCAGAATTGATTCGGCTTTGTTATGATAGCCGGTGCTCCATTGATTTCGATTAATCGACACCCGGGTACCCAGTTCTAGAATTCAGGACGACATAATGAAAATTTAGGTTCATGAAGGACAGATTCGTTGGTTTTCCCGATCCGTTTCTGTATACTTTCTAACTGGACATTTTAGAAATACGCAAATGAACAGCTAATCAAATGAACAGATCGCTGGATGTGGAGATAGACAATTTCCTCAAATCTCCCCGACCCGATGGAATCGGGATCAAAACTGAATTGCATCGGGCCTCAGACTTCCTCGATAAATATCAGATGGAAAACAATGGTCTTGCGAACCCCACTTGGTGCGGTCTCAGAGCAACTAGCATAGGGGCCTAATAAGGAAATCATAGTGGAACAGAAGCAAATCATAATGGAATTGGATTTTTCTGAATATGAAGATCTCCGGCAAGAGATTATCGCGAATGCCGGGATAATCGCTGAGGTTTTCACCATAAGCATTACAGCAGCAGTTGTGATCCGCGGATATGGTTTTCAGAGAGAGCAGGAGACGGAGGAGGATACAGGCAGTTGGCTTCTGTTTCTGTGTCCTCTTGGGATATTGGTTCCCTCACTATAGGTTTATATCCTCACAACTGGAGTCAACGGTACAAATCGCGACGTATATTTAGACGTTCATTGAGAAAGGACAGGCTGCTCTGAATTGGGAGACTAGACTCTCATTATTGTGCCAAGCTGGTACACAGCCTGGTAAACTGTACACATTTTCACTTTCAGCTGTATATATGGGATTAGGTGTGGTTTCATTGGTGCTATCGATCTGTTATGTGTTCAAAAACAAAAAAGAAACAAGAGCCAGAATTGTCCGCATAGCATTTTGTGTGGCGTTGTTCATCCTCATGAGGATTGCCTACCAGCAATTTAATATGAGATTAACCCCAAAATTTACCCAGGAGTATAGAGAAAAATGGGAAGCAGTGCAACGCCTGGAGAAGAAAAACAATGCAAATCCATAACCCATACTCAAATAAACGAGTCATCATCGTCGGTGGCGGGGTGATCGGGCTCGGTATCGGCTGGCAATTGGCGAAGGCAGGTTGTATCGTCTCGATCTATGAACGCGATCGAGCCGGGCGCGCGGCGTCGTGGGCAGCTGCGGGGATGTTAGCCCCCCACGCGGAAGTCCACTTTGAGGAACGCAACCTGCTCAAATTGGGTGTTCAGAGTTGTCGGATGTATCCAGAGTGGGTTACCGAGTTAGAAACCGACAGTCAGATGAGCGTCGGTTACCGGGCAGAAGGAACACTCATTGTCGGGGTGGATCGAGACGATGCGCGTGAATTGGAACACCTCTATGAATCTCAACGCCTCTTAGACCTGAAAGTTGAGTGGCTCACGGGCGCAGAAGCACGTGAGATGGAGCCGCTGCTTTCTCCGAAAATCACCGCAGCCATCTGGAGCAAGGATGACCATCAGGTTGACAACCGGGCGATGGTCAATGCGTTGATTGTGGCATATCGGAATGCCGGTGGAATGCTACACGAAAACACACCCGTTGACAAAATTGAGATCGTCGATGGAAAAGCAAAAGGGATTTGGATCAAAGACAATCTAGAAGAAGCCGATGTCATCGTTCTGGCAGCGGGCTGCTGGTCGAGTGATATTGACGGCTTACCGAAAGCCGTGAGACCGCCTGTCCGTCCGGTCAAAGGACAGATGCTCGCATTGCAGATGGAGGAAGGGATAGTTCTGCAGAAGGTCATCCGCGCCCCGCGTGCTAAGTATCCGACGGATGTCTATTTGGTCCCGAAAGATGACGGACGCTTAGTGATTGGCGCGACGAGTGAAGAGATGGAATTCGACACACGATTAACAGCAGGTGGCTTATTTGAACTCCTTAGGGGCACTTGGGAAGCTGTTCCGGGAATATACGATCTCCCTGTTCTGGAGACTTGGGCGGGTTTGCGTCCCGGAAGTAGAGACAACGCACCGATTCTAGGCGAAACGGGTGTTGAAAATCTCATCGTGGCAACTGGACACTATCGCAACGGTATTCTGCTTACCCCCCTCACTGCTCGTGAAATTGCCTCACTCATCTTAACAGGGAAAACATCGGAAGCTATAATGCCTTTTCAACTGTCTCGGTTTCTGTAATCACGGAGGGAAGCACATGAAGATAGAAGTAAACGGCAAAGCCAAAGAAATTTCACCGGGATTAACCCTCCATCAGCTGCTTTTAGACCTAGAAATCGACCCCTCTCGACCGGGGATTGCCGTTGCAATCAACGGTGAAGTGGTCTTCAGAAAACAGTGGGCAGAAATGGAAATTCAACCGGACAGCGAGATTGAGATTATTCGGGCAGCGCAGGGAGGTTAAACCTTTAATCCGAAATGGGGAAGTTATGGAAGCCTTGGAAAAGGGAAATCATCTGATAATCTGGGGAGATACACTCGAAGGCCTGTCCAGCAAAATTCCTGATGGTTCAGTAGACTTAATCTTTGCAGACCCTCCCTACAACATCGGTAAGAACTTCAATGGCAGAAAGGATAAGTGGATTTCCGAAGAAGTGTATCTCCAATGGTGCTACAAGTGGATTGACCTTTGCCTCCGTAAACTGAAAGACAAAGGTAGTTTCTATCTCATGGCTGCCACCCAGAATATGCCCTATTTTGACATCTACCTTCGAGGCAAAGTTTGCATCCTCTCTCGTATTGTTTGGTCGTACGATAGTTCAGGGGTTCAAGCAAAAAAGTATTACGGTTCTCTATATGAACCCATTCTTTTCTGTGTGAGAAACAAGCAGCAATACACTTTCAATGCAGATGACATCCTAGTTGAGGCAAAGACAGGGGCAGCGCGTAAATTAATCGATTATCGAAAGCCTGTCCCTACACAATATAGTTCGAGAAAAGTTCCGGGTAATGTTTGGGAATTTCCGCGTGTCCGTTATAGAATGGATGAGTACGAAAAACATCCGACTCAGAAACCCGTTGCTTTGCTTGAACGAATTGTTCGGGCAAGTTCAAATCCCGGAGATCTCGTTCTCGACCCTTTCGCTGGTACATTCACAACATCTTTTGTTGCAAAAAAATTGGGGCGTCAATCAATTGGAATAGAGATAGAAGAAGATTACGTCAAAATTGGGTTGAGAAGGCTTCAAATAATGACACATTACAGAGGGGAAGAATTGAAACGACAACCTCGCTCCTACGAGGAGCAGCTGAACCCAACCCAACAGACCCTCAAGCTATTCGAGGGAAACTAGATGGAACACGAATTTACCCAGCAAATTCAAGCTGTTTTACGCTCCGATTTCGGTGAAGTATCAGAAGATATTTTTGAGAAAAGTGAAATCTTGCAGTACCTCAACATCAAAACTATATCTGCCACGCGTGGGTCAAAAGCAAGAAGTAGCTTCGCGAATCTCTACGCACTCTATGTGCTAATCGAAGATTATCTCAACCGCGGATTTGATGAAAAAAGCGACTACTCAAATTATCAGGGGGCAGCATTTACAGACTTATTCAAGCGTCAAAGAGAATTACCTTTTGGTAACAAGCTGCAAAATCATGCACTCAACCACCGCATGAACAGTGATTTTCGGAAGTATTTTCCACGAACCGAATATATTCCAATTTTACGCGATGTTGAAACAAAACGTTATTGGATCAACGAAAACCTCCTAAAGATTTCCGCTGGGGGCGATTCGTACAATATCGCAAGATCTATTATCAGTATCGTGGATCGTTATATTGAGACGAAGCGGAGTGCATTTGAGGCATTTATTCAAACATGCGAACGTTTGAAAAGAATTAACGGAGAAAGCAAAGAAAATATAGAAGCATTTATTGTAAGTCTTCTCGGACCAAACGCTGACGCACGTATTTTTGAGATTGTTAGTTATGCCATCCTGAAGTATTACTATAGTAATCAAACCGTTTATTTCGGCTTCGATCTGGAAAGTGTAGAGGAAGAAAACCTCAAACTCTATAAAACTGGCCGCACCAATGCTAATGATGGCGGTATAGACTTTGTTATGCGTCCCTTGGGCAGATTCTTTCAAGTGACAGAAACTCTAGACGTAAGAAAATACTTTTTGGATATCGATAAAATTGAACGCTATCCCATATCCTTCGTCATTAAATCCGAAGAGTCCATTAATGTTCTCAGGCAAAAACTTCAGGCGGGAGCAGAGAAACAATACCTTATAACGGCTATAGTCAGGAGATACATGAATTGTGTTGAGGAAATCATCAATATTCCTGTTCTGAAAAATCGCTTTAGTGAGACAGTACAGGAAGGTCATTTGTAGAGTATTCTTGATGAGGTTATTAAACAAAGTAAAGTCGAGTTTAATTACGAAGAGCCGGACGATACTAACTGAATGCGCCTTACGACTATAGCGTGTCTAATAATCGCTCAAGGAGTTAGAGCGGCAATGAAATTCTCAAGAGATTTACGAAAGAACGAGAAAGAGGACAAAATGGAAGGACTCAAAATTGGTGATACCGATTATCAATCACGACTGTTAATCGGCACAGCCGGTTACCCTAACTTCGACCTATTGATACGGTCACTTGAAGCGAGTGGTGCAGAAATCGCCACCGTTGCCATGCGTAGGGTAAAACTCAACGACGCTTCAGGGGAAAATCTTTTCAACCTCCTCCGTGAGAAGGGATATACAATTTTGCCGAACACCTC
>JAKZSX010000373.1:0-44297 GCA_047517405.1 Candidatus Poribacteria bacterium
TTCGCTTGCAGATAGGCAAGAGATTGCCCAACATCGTGCAAACCGTTTGTCGTCTTTGACCTTAAGTGTGCGCTAGTTTATGAAATAATTGCTGGAGGGATTGTACTCAATTGGGGCGAAGATTTGATTGATTTGTCCAGACTTTGGACGAGGCAAGTGAAAAGCTTAGTTTCTCTAAGATAGGTAGTAACTCGCGTTAAGGGTTTTAAGAGATGACTAGTTGACCAACTGATCCCAGTTCTAATATGTTGGATGGCGTGTTGGAACCTTACAGCAGGTTTTTGATGGGGGGACACGAGGATGCCATTCAGAAGGTCGTCATCGTATCTGGTGAGATTACCTATCGTTATAGCTCTTCGGCGATGGAAAGCGCATCTTGATGACGATGGGTTAAGCTAGCTGAATCCAATTACCAGCCCCCTCTCTCCTCAACAAAATCCTCGACCTCACGCATTGTGGGCATAAAGTTGGCACAGCCGTGCCGGGTGACGACAATCGCGCCGGTCGCATTACCTAAGCGGACAGACTGTTCCCAGCCCCAGTCTTTCAGGCAGCCGTAAATAAAACCGCTGGCGAAGGCATCCCCTGCGCCGAGTGTATTATACACTTCGACGGGAAATGGATCGGCATTGATAACTTCCCCGCCGGACAGATAAACATCTGCGCCGTCAATCCCACGTTTCATCACTAGAGCTTTTGGGCCACCGCTCAGAATTGTTTCGATCGCTGCGTTCACGTCACCTTCGATATCTGGATTAGAGATCTGGGAGTGGGTGATGGAGAGTTGTGAGGCGTCGGAGAGTGTTGCCGCTTTGACCTCTTCTTCCGTTCCGAGTGCGATATCGACCAACCGCAATGCAGATCTGGCGACTACGCCGAAAGCACGGGGATCATGCCACTGGTCTGCGCGGAAGTCAAGGTCGAGAAACACGGTCGTTCCAACAGATTGAGCGTATTCAGCGGCAAAGAGGTTGGCACTTCGACTCGGCTCCTTGCTCAGTCCAGTGCCAGAGATGAGTAACGCCCGACTATCGGCAATCGGTGAGGCGAGGACATCGTCGATCGTGAGCTCGATGTCAGCACAGTTGTCGCGATAGTAGACGAGAGGAAAGCGATCCGGCGGTTCAATTCCAAGCACAACCGCACTGGTTCTATGTCCCGGTTTGTATGAGACAAACTTCGTCTCGACCTTCTCATCATTCAGAAATTTGAGGATAAAGTCGCCCACCGGATCTTCGCCAAGCCCGGTGAGAACAGCGGATCGTAGTCCAAGCCGCCGCGTCCCAACACTGATGTTGGTCGGGCATCCACCGACAAACGCGCCAAAGCTTCCGATTTCAGGAAAGGGTGCGCCGATGTCGTTGGAATAGAGATCTATCGAACTGCGTCCGATTGCTAAAATATCATAGGTTCGTTCGCTCATCAGTTCACCGTGATACGTAATCCTTAAACTTCTCGCTCTCCTCTGCAAACCGACAGGTAATCAGAAAAGCGTCGTTTCCGCAGGCAATTAACTGAACGCCCGCATCCGCCCACCGTTTTCCGCTCTCAAAATCGTTGACATAGCTGCCGAGGACAACCTGGTATTCCTTTGCTTTGGCGATGACTTTTTCGATGCTATCGACAATTAATGGGTGATCGAGTTGGCCAGAGATACCGAGAGAGGTTGAGAGGTCATAGGGTCCAAGGAAGATTGCGTCGAGTCCATCGGTGGAAAGAATTTCATCAATATTTTCCACCGATTTTGCGGTTTCAATCTGCCCGATGATAAAAATTTCTTCATTTGCCTGAAGGGTATATTTCACACCGTCTAACTTCCGGAAATCACCGTAATCGGTGTGCCCAATACCGAACGCAACGCCTCGCTCTCCATCGGGCGCGTATTTCGCCCACTTCACGACATTTTCGATATCTTCGGGTGATTCTACACGCGGAATCATCACCCCTGAAGCACCGGCGTCAAGTGCTCGAGAGATAAAATGCCTCTCAATGTCTGGCACACGCACAATACTGGGAAGATCTGACCCCCTCGCGGCTCTAACGATTTGCCCAACTGTTTCCATCGTAAAGGTCGTGTGCTCCATGTCCACAATGATGAAATCTGCACCGGCACTCGCTAGGATGGTCGCAATCGATGGTACGGCGAATTCCATTACAAAGGTGCCAACGATAACTTCCCCATCTCGTAAGGTTGATTTAATCTGCTTGGCTCTCATTTTTTAATCATACTATCCGCCATCAGAAATCGCGCTTTTGGGAGGGAGAATCCCGATAAATACGGAGGTTCAAAGCGTAATTTCATATGGTGCTTAGTATGGAAATCTCCTTAAATCAGATATCTTGTTAGACTACTGTAAAAAGATCTTCAATTTCGTGTAGTAGTTTTCGCGCACCCGCCACAGCGTTGGAAGCTCTTTTCATTCTTTTTGAAATCGTTAAAATCTTATCACAATAGTTGTAGGATAGACTGAGATCTCCTGCGGCACGGGCGTTCTCTGCGACATTGAAATAACAGATTGTTGTACGTGATAGACTTTCATCCGTTTCCTCCCATAGGCTGGTATGAGCGTAATGGTCTGCCGAAAGTGCATATAATCTACCGGCTTCAGCCCAATTCTGTTGTCTTTCGAGAAAGTCCGCTCGCACAGCATAGTAGGTGCCCGCCTCCTGTGCACACTGCCGTGCACGACCATAACGGCGGGCAGCGGTGTAGGCAAGCCGTGCTCGTGCATAGCAATCCGCCCCCGACTCCCAATTCTCGGACTCAATGAAGCTCTCCGCAGATCTTCTATAAAATTCTCCTAGTTTTTTGTACTCTGCGCGACTGCGCCGACTTTTCCCCTCTTGTGCATATTCTTCAGCCGATTGACGAGTCCGGGCGGCAATTCTTTCATAGGGATTCTGAATTACCTCATGAAGTTTTCGCAGCACAAATTCCGGGGCAGTTTCCTGCAGATTAAACGGTTGAAGCGTGAGCTCGGAACCGGTGCTACTATCTGTGGAGAGTGCCGTTGGATCTACGGGAGTGGGCACCTCGCTGGAACTGTCAGGAGGAAACTGCTTGTCTAACCACCGTCTGAGTTCCGAAACCTCGTCAACTGGCAGCTGGTCAGTTAACTCAATAACCTCTTTTGCTGTTGTAGGTAATTGGGGGACGATCATTAAATCCGATAAATGCCGAAATATCCGATCTGCTTTTTTAGTCGCTTGTGCACTACTCAAGTGGAGACGATGCGCTTGCTGCATTTCTTGCAATGCCTGCTGAGGTTGTTTTGTATCAATGGAATGAATAGCTTGATCATAGTGTATATCGACTTGCGCTTCAAGTTTAAGCTGCTTCTGTTTTTCTGCCTCCGTCTTCTGTTCTCCAAATATCTCCAATTCAATTTTCTCTGCTGCCCCGGTGGAAAGACGTAAATCCTTTCTGTGTTCAGATAGTGTAGCGTGCTGTAGCGCTGGGTTCGATTGGGTCATCACTGTTTGTCGTACAGCGTCTGCGTACCATTGTTCACGAATACGGTCTAGGTCGTTATACAACTCCGAGGCAGTTTGATACCGTGCCTGTACATCTCGATGTAACGCTTTCTGTAAAATTTTGCGCATATCTTCAGGCAGTTTGTGACCGAATTCAATCTCCTCGCTCTGTTTTCTCACCTGAATCTCATCTTGGGTTTTTCCTCGAAATGGGAATCTTCCCATAAACATTTCGTAGAGGATTAGTCCTATTGAATAGAGATCCGCCCGATAATCATAGTTTCCTTCATACTGTTCAGGCGCCATGTACCTTCGTGTTCCGGCGATCGTTCCCGCATAATCGGTGGTAGCTTCAAGGATGCGCGCGACACCGAAGTCAGAAATCTTCGCTATTTGGCCAGAAGTCAGCAAAATATTCTGAGGCTTGATGTCTCGGTGAATAATGTTCTGTTCATGGGCGGCGATCAGTCCTCTACAAATATCAAGCGCAATATTCATCGCTAAGCTAGAAACAGGACGCTTCACCGTCATCAACTCTCGCAAACTGGGGCCGTCAACGTACTCCATGACGATATAGGCAACATATTCCTCATCGCCAGGTTCAACAGTATGAATGGAAACGATATTGGAGTGTCCCCAATTCCGTCCCATTGCACTCAACTCGGCAAGCAGGTAACGCATCCGTCCCGTGGGGTAGATTGATTTAGGCAACACTTTAATCGCAACAGTACGGTTAGTGAACTCTTCTTTCGCCCGAAAAACGGAAGCAAAACTGCCGTTGTTAATTAGTTTTTCAATACGATATTTTCCTAAGACCAGTCCATTTATCTGCATAAACACCATCCTTGACCCAAGTTTCGACCAATACGGGACCGATTCTCAACTGTTAATCGCGTTCAGTTGCTTTGCAGCGTACTTGGATAGAATAATCCGTGAAGCAGCCCACTCTCCGCATGCTATCCATTCCCATATTCGAACGTGGGGTACTCATTAATGTGCTAGATATGGTAACTTAGCACATTAGCATAAAACAACCAAGCTGTCAATATGCAAATGCACATATATACAAAAAGGCGATAGCCACCGGGTTATTAATCTGCCTTGGCGGCTTGCACGGCGTCTACTAACTTTTTCGCGTTCTCTGTGAGGAGATCGAATCGCCCATCAGCAATCACTTGATTGTTGACGAGTGCACTGCCAACACCAAGTGCTGCGGAGCCCGCTTTGATGAACTCTCCGGCGTTATCAATACTCACGCCTCCAGTCGGGATTAGTGGGATATGGGGTAATGGTGCTTTCACGTCTTTGATGTAGCTTGGTCCAACTCCACTTGATGGGAAAACTTTTACATAGTCTGCCCCAGTTTCCCATGCAGCCAAAATCTCTGTCGGTGTAAACGCGCCCGGCATCACGATTTTACTGTATCGATTACAGATTTCGATAACATCTGGTTTTGTCACAGGACTGACAACGAACTCTGCACCTGCGAGCATTGCTGCCCGCGCGGTTTCGGCATCGAGCACCGACCCGACGCCCACTAGCACTTCATCGCCGTATCGTGCGGCAACATCACTGATAACTCTCAACGCATTTGGTGTTGTCATTGTGACTTCAATCAGATCGACACCACCCGCTTTGATTGCTGCTGCAACCTCTATCAACTCAGCGGAACTATTCGCCCGAATGATAGCGACGACCCCACAAGATTCGACCCGTTGCATCTGTTCCAATTTAGTCATCATTTACCCCGATCACGATAGCACAATAGATCATTAAAAATAACCTAGAATATTTAAAAAGCTTGCTTTTCTGTTATTTGTTTGTATATCCAGTATCAGCCTTCAGAGGATGCCCAGCGGCGGTGTTACGATAATTTCGTCGGTAACCATGCCAGTCGGCTGTGTCGCAACAAAGAGAATGGTATCTGCAACATGTTCTGGCTTCAACATCAAATTTAGGTCAGGGTGTCCCTCAATGTTAGCCCAGAATGGCGTATCAACCGATCCGGGGGAGACTGCGGTAACACGGATGTTCTCACTTCTGACCTCCTCCGCCAGAACCTTCGTAAACGCCAGTGCCCCTGCCTTTGCTGCACAATACGCACTTGAGGCTTTGAATGTAACTTTTGCGGCAATTGACAGCACATTGATAATTTGACCGGATTGGCGTGCTAGCATAGAAGACAGCACGTATTTCGAGCAAAGGTAGGTGCTTTTGAGGTTGGAGGCAATCACTTGAGTCCACACCTCCGGATCCGAATCGGCAACCGTTTCAAAGGCACCGGTCCCTGCATTGTTCACAAGGATGTCGATTTGCCCATAGGTTTCCAGTGTTCGATTGACTAGGGTTTCCACCGCTTCCGCCTGTGTTACATCCGTCGGTACAACAAGGGCTTCTCCGCCTTCTATGTGTATGAGATTGGCAACTGTTTCGAGATCATGCTGTGTGCGGGATGCGAGGACAACCTGTGCATCTGCTCGTGCAAACGCCAAAGCGGTCGCTCGACCGATGCCCCGCGACGCTCCTGTTATAATTGCAACTTTGTCCTTCAGCATCTTTGCGCCCTTCAAGTTGTTCCGTATTTATGACTAAGCCTCATCTAAATACATCTCATGAACTCTGCTCGCGTTGAATTTTTATCTCGAAACTCACCGAGCATTACATTGGTCATCGTTTGTGAGTGCTGTTTCTGTACGCCACGCACCATCATGCACAGATGCTGTGCCTCCATGACAACGGCGACCCCAGCTGGATGTAACACGTCTCGTAGCGCCTCCGCAATCTGCCGCGTCAGTCTCTCTTGCACTTGGAGGCGGCGAGCAAACATATCCACAATGCGGGGAATTTTACTGAGTCCAACGATTTTTTTTCGGGGGATATACCCAACGTGGCACTTGCCGAAAAATGGTAAAAGATGGTGCTCACAGAGACTATAAAACTCAATGTCTTTGACGATGACCATTTCGTCGTACTCTTCGTCGAAGATTGCGTCGTTTAATACTTCCTCAACATTCTGGTGGTATCCCTGCATCAAAAACTGAAAGGCTTTCGCTGCGCGTTGAGGTGTTTTCAGGAGACCATTTCTTGTTGGGTCCTCGCCAATAGTCTCCAATATCTGGGTATAGATGTATTCAAGTTTTGGATCAGCGGTAGTTGTTCCGTTGTCAATTGAGTCGGCGTGGTAAATTTTCATCAACTAAATCTCGTTTCCGTAGTAATCAAAATGGTTCTTAGGCGTTTCTCTTAATCGAAGCCGATGTAGCTGAATCGGCTTCAGATTCGGCTCAACACCCTCCCAGAGCACCTTCACAAAGTTTTCAGAAGTTGGATTGAGGTTCTCAAACTCAGGTGTGTCTAAGTTGAGATGTTTATGATCGAATCGCCCGTAGACCTGCTCCTGAATCGTTTCATCAAGACAGCGTAGATCGGCAACCATCCCGGTTCTTGGGTCCACCTCGCCTTTTATTGTTACTTCAAGAACATAGTTGTGCCCGTGACCGTAGAAATTGTTACACTTTCCGAATACTTCTTGGTTTTCCGCATCGCTGAGTTGTGGACTGTGCAATCGGTGTGATGCACTGAATTCGTAAACTTTCGTGAGATAGACCATCTGTCTCTCTCCATAATAGTCAGAAAATAGGGTTGAATCCTCATACAACCTGATTCGATGTAAGATTGTCCCTTTCAGATATGGTTCAGTCGCATACCATATCTGAATCGCTAAATTCTCGCTTGTTGGTTGCAGGTGTGGGCTATTCGCAAAGGTGGGGTGTTGTATGTTGATATGTTTGTGATCATAGTAGGCAACAATTTCTTCCTTGAGAACCTTGTCCAGATCTATGATATTGATGACCATTCCGCGTTCAGGATTAAGCTGCCCTTTGACCGTCGCTTCCAAGACATAGTTATGCCCATGACCATATGGATTTGCGGTCGGTCCGAACAGGGCGTAATTCTCCGCATCGCTGAGTTCAGGAACACGATAGTAGTGTGAGGCTTCAAAAGCAATTTGGCGCGTAAGGTAATGCACGATGAGATTCCTTATCCATGGACGAGCATTTCTGCTTACTCGTCATGCTGCGCTGATTCTTGACACCCTGCGGATTGACCAATATCACAACCTAGCAACCTTGTTATCCACCGTTTCGAGCTGCACGCGCATCATCCACTCCCCACCGCCGCGAAAATGCACATGACGTTTTTTGAGCCACTCCACAAGGGTATCTCGATCTGGAGCTTCCCATTCGCAGACCATTCGACCGAGGACTGTGTCACACTGTACTTTCAGGCTCTTGATTCCGTCGCTTTCCTCGTCGATAAATCGCTTGGCGAGTCTTTCGACATCCTGCCGTGTCATGCAGGCAATGATATGAGCAGAAACAAATTTGGGCATATCTGACTCCAATATAAAATAAAGAAGAAGGCTGATGTCAGAAGAAAGCGCAAAACGCTAAGCAAAGCCGAATTTTTGGCAAGTAGGGGCGGGGTGACCCCGTCCCTACGATTTTTGTTGCACAATTTCTTAACATGAGCCAAGAATAAAACGGATTTTGATTGCGATGGAGTTTACCAAAAACCCACTAGTACCTCATAAAACCTATCCTTGAGTGCAAGGGAGTGGAGAGATTAGTCAAGTAATTCCTGACAGTTCCAACCCTGAAAATGACATTGTCGGAGCTTGAATCGGTATACGCTTTGCCAACCAATCGGAGGAAAGAGGGTAGCAATCACCGGTAGTCATAGACACAATCCTCCCAGCTATATCCTAAAACTCCTCCATCGACAAGACCATCATAATAGTAGCGCAACAGATCTTTCTCGATTTCATGCCGTTGCGGCGAGGAATCGCCTCCGACTAAGTAACAGAGATCATATGGGCCAATCCCTCGTTTATAAGTTTCCCAATCGCCAAAATAAAGCCCATCTATTTCTGGGTTTTTGGGGTAAAAGAGATTCCAATGATGCAGGTCACCGTGTAGAAGTGTCAGAGCTTTGTTATCTTTGATGCGTTCGGCATACAACCGTTCCCAACTGTTAATGGTATGCAGCACAAAATCAAATATCTCTTGTGGCAATTCGTCTTGGGCTTTGTCTGCAAATTGAGGAAGCAGCGTTTTTCTCCAGTATTGGCAATAAGTTCGTATAATTTCAGGTGTGGCGGCATCCGCCATGCGGAGTGGTCCTCTTGTCCTCGCAGAAAATCGGCTTGTGAAATTCGCGGATGCTCCCACCATTGGGTATGGAACTTCAACAGTTCATCAATAATCTGCTTGTAGAGAGCGACGGTGAATCTTCCTTCCTCTTTGGGAGGGGTTTCAGTGTGTGTCACAGAGGCATCTTCAAAGATAAAATAGCATTGACGGGCATCACGGTCATAATCGAAGTCGTAGCATCGGAAAACCGGCGGATCGGGCATTTGGGCAACGATTTCGTTGAAGAAGACCGATTCAGCGATACCGCCCCCAAACCAACCCTCCTTATAATTTTTAAAGATTAGATTGGTATGAAGACCATTTTTCGATTTAATTGGAGTAGTAGGGACGCAAATCCCGATACGGTTGCGTCGTTCCGACGCTCACGGAATCGTGGAAGATACCTAGAATGATAGCGCAATAGTTCTGGCTCAATCAGCCTAGAACATTGCGCTATCGTCCGGGAGGTTTCTGTAATCTTCCCGCTTCAGGAAGAAACAGAACTGGCATCTATGTTCCCTACTAGCTCAGTATCGCTACTGATTACCCTTTTGCGATGGGTGCGCCGACAAGATTACCCCACTCGGTCCAGCTACCGTCGTAATTTCGGACCTTTTCGTAACCTAAGAGGTACTTCAGCGCAAACCATGTGTGCGAGGAACGTTCGCCAATACGGCAGTAAGCAACCGTCTCTTTGTCCGGGTCTACGCCCGCACCTTCGTAGATTTCTTTCAGCTCGTCGTAAGATTTGAAGGTGCCATCTTCCGCCACCGCAGTTGCCCAGGGGATATTTGCTGCGCCCGGAATGCGTCCCGGACGTTGTGCCGTTTCGGGCAATCCTGGGGGTGCGATAATCTCACCGGTGAACTCAGCCGGAGAACGGACATCCACAAGGTTGACCACCCCCTGATCAAGCGTTGGGAGAACGTGGTCTTTTGTCGCCCGCACATTGTCATCGGGGAATTTTGCTTTGTAGTCGGTGACAGCCGGCGAAGGCGTATCCGTGACTAACTCGTGTCCCTCATCAATCCACTTCTGACGGCCACCATTCATTACCTTCAGCTTGCTCTCATCGTGCCCATAGTAGCGGAACTGCCACAGGGCATAGGTAGCGAACCAATTGTTATTGTCGCCGTAGAAGATAATTGCGGTATCATTGCTAATACCAGAATCCTGGCACAACTGTTCAAACTGCTCTTTTGTTAAAATATCACGTCGCACTTGGTCACACAACTGGGTTTGCCAATTGAGTCCAACAGCACCGCTGATATGTCCTTCATCGTAAGCCGCCGTATCCACATCAACCTCCAACAAACGGACACCGGCATCGCTACCATGCTCGGCAACCCAGTCGGTGGTCACTAACACTTCGGGCTGAGCGTAATCTGCCATAATAAAAACCTCCTACCTTAATTTGAAAATTGATACACTTTGTGGTTTGAGTGGGAGATATAGGTAATGTCCCACCTATTCTTTCCTTACCCTTCGAATCAAGTTAGAATTGTAGGGAATGCAAATTTCGACCCTGCTGCGCCGTTCTGATGCTTAGGAATCGTACAAGATACCTATAATTATCGCACATCTGCATTCTGTACAAGCAATCGTAGCATATTTTCGATAGAAATACAAGTTTTTTGGTAGGATGCGCAGTGGAAGGATTGATAAGAAAGGACAAAACCGAAGGGACGAGATTTGATGGCAGTATTTAATTAAATATCCGTAGAGTTTAATTACGCCATATTCAAAAAAAGATTCCCACCTTCAGCCACACGGACACGAACCCAAGGTTCAATCCAGATGGTCGTGTCCGGCTGTTCGATGACAGCGGGTCCGGAGAAATTACTTCCCCAAGGAAGGAGTGAGCGGTCATAGATGGGACATGCCATAAACCGATCTTCTACATAGACAGGTCTGGTGCTCTTCTGCGCGTCTTGCAAAGTGGTTTTTGGACTGGAAATAAAGTCTTTCAGTGACAGGTCTGGACGCATGCCTATCACAGAGGTACGAAGGTTTAACAGGCGAATAGGGATGCTCTCCAATAACGTTTCTAATCCGCTAAACGTCTCGTCAACTTGCCCGTATTGCCGGAGATAGGCGCGACGAAAACTTTCCGCGATAACAAGGGGCGATACGGGTCCTGCCGGTAGTGGCGTCCGTATGACATGTGTTTGACCCTCGTAGGAAATTTCCGCTTCTCGCAAAACAGTTACCTGTGTCAGAGGAACTCGTTCACTCTCGATTAGCTGCTCTCCTTGTGCAAGGTGTTCAGCAAAAATTCGCTCTGCTTCGGCCGGATCGAGCTCAGAGAGGCGACGGTTGATCATGGTCACGAAATCGTGCTGGAGGTCGGCGATAACACACCCCCATGCGGAAGCGAGGCCTGGATAGTAGGGTACAAGTGCTTGCGAAACGCCGAGTTCCCGGAGCAGGAAACTAACCATTAAGGGACCTCCACCCCCGAATGAAAAAAGGACGAAATCTCGCGGATCATGTCCACGGTCAATAGAGATGCGCCGGATATTACCGGCGATTCGGTTATTTGCTATGGTGAGAATTGCCAGTGCTGCTTCTTCTAAGGAGAGACCAAGCGGTTTCCCAATCTTCTCGGTGAGAACGGATCGTGCCGTATCAAGATCGAATGAGAAATCGGTCTCTCTAGCGATAGGATAGTCTGGATTGATTCGCCCCAGAACCACATTCGCATCGGTAACTGTGGGTTCAGTTCCACCCAGCCCATAGCAGACGGGACCCGGTTCAGCGCCGGCGCTATCGGGTCCCACTTGGAGAAGGCCTCCCTCATCGATTCGAGCGATACTGCCGCCACCTGCACCAATGGTATGAATATCGATCATCGACACCATGATTGGGATACCAAACTCCGGTTCTATTCCGTTTGAGACTACCGGCTTGCCTTCTGTCACCAATGACACATCTAGACTCGTCCCCCCCATATCGTAACCAATCAGGTTCTGAAAACCGTTTTCCGCGGCAATTTTGGTGGCAGCGATAACCCCGGCTGCGGGTCCTGACAGGATGGTATTTACTGAAAAGTCCCTAGCCGCTTCTACTGACATCATCCCGCCATTGGACTGCATAATGAGAAGATTTCCACCATAACCGCGTTCCTCCAAGCATTGTTCAAGCCGAGCCAAGTAACGACTTACTATCGGCTGAACGTAGGCATTTACGGCAGCGGTGCTGGTTCGTTCGAACTCACGGAAGAGCGGGAGGATATCTGCTGACGCAACGATATAAAGCTTGGGAAAGCGTGTTTCGAGAAGAGCTTTGGCACTGCGTTCATTGGTGGGATTGATATAAGCGTTAAGGAAGCTGATGACAATGGCTTCGACGCCGTCAGCCGCTAGTTCTTCAGCAGCCGAGATTACCTCCTCCTCCGCTAGGGGGACGAGAATTTCACCTTCTGCCGAGATACGCTCGGCAACCTCTTTGCGTCGATCTCGCGGGATTAACGGTTCATAAGATCCCGTAAGTCCATAAAGGTGCGGCCGATCGCGACGCCTCAGTTCCAAGATATCCCGAAAACCGCGCGTTGCAATCAGACCGCAGCGCACACCTTTGCGTTCCAAGATGGCGTTGGTCGCCACAGTGGTCCCATGGATGACCAGTTCGATATCAGGATAGGACACCTCAAGTGCATCCAAGCCAGTAATTAAGCCGATAGATAGCTCACGTGGCGTGGTTGAAGCCTTTCCAATTTGTAGACACCTTTGGTTTTCATCTAAAACGACAATATCGGTGAAAGTACCGCCAATATCGACACCAACGAGTTTTCCCATAAAATCGTCGCAGGTCTCTGTACAGAGAGTGCTCTCCTCTTTCTATACGCTACGTTTTGCCCTTAGAGTAGGTCAAGATTCACAGTCCGGCACCGGAATGTCGGTCTTGGAAAATAGACCTACGGAAATCCGAAGCTGTCTTAAACACATCAGAGGTAGTTCAATTTGTAAGTTATCCACAATAACCTAACAAAATCTAACACTTTTCACAATGTTCTAGAATCTCGATTTTAGATAATTGACCGACAGAAATCCGAAGTTATCTCAAGTGCATCAGGGGTAAATTTGTCAAATGTCAACAGAACCTTGTTGTCGCTCCGCTATGGCTATGGGTCGGGCAAGATGCGCGACCTACGGGTATGTTCTAGACCACGGCATATTGCTTTAAATCCCAATCCATTGGGACAGAGGATACCTACTACTTTGTGGCAACTCGCGTTATGATAACATCTTCAATATTCACTGTCAAGTATCAAGGTAACAGCTATTGGAGACTTGCTCCGTTTTTTTCCTCGTCGCCAGCCATGGTATCAGTTTCTGACAGCGAGGCGGTACCAGATGGGGGCTGGATACCGAGATTGGCACGAATCTTAGCCTCTATCTCGGCGGCAATTTCAGGGTGTTCTACTATAAAATATTTAGCATTATCCCTGCCCTGTCCAAGCCGTTCATCGTTATAAGAAAACCAGGCACCACTTTTCCGAACAATTTCCGCGTCTATACCTACATCCAAGATCTGCCCGATTTTACAGATGCCTTGGCCAAAGATAACGTCAAATTCAGCTTGGCGGAATGGTGGGGCAACCTTGTTTTTGGCAACCTTCACGCGGCTGCGGTTTCCGATTATCTTCTCACCATCCTTCAGACTCTCCGCCCGACGCATCTCGAGTCTCACCGATGCGTGAAATTTGAGTGCTAGCCCACCAGGGGTCGTTTCTGGATTCCCAAACATGACACCAATTTTCTGTCGAATCTGGTTGGTGAAAACCACACAGGTTTTGGATTTGTTGGTGACGCCGGACAGTTTACGCAAGGCTTTGGACATCAAACGTGGTAACAGTCCAACATGGGCGTCCGCCATGCTTCCTTCAACCTCCGCTTGAGGGGTGAGTGCTGCAACGGAATCAATGACCACAATATCAACCGCCCCACTACGCACCAAGGTTTCAACGATGTCTAACGCCTGTTCCCCGGTATCCGGCTGGGAAATCAGGAGGTTTTCCATGTTGACACCAATCTGTTTGGCATACAGTGGGTCGAGCGCATGTTCGACATCAACAAATGCTGCCAGACCCTCCTGCTTCTGTGCCTCTGCAATAATGTGAAGTGCAAGCGTGGTTTTACCGCTAGCTTCATGCCCAAAGATTTCAACAATTCGTCCACGAGGAACGCCGCCAACCCCCAGCGCAATGTCTAATGCCAGCGAACCTGTGGGGATGACCGTGACAGGGACGACTTCGTCGCTATCAAGACGCATAATCGCGCCTTTGCCGTGCTGCCGCTCAATTTGAGAGATTGCAAGATCTATCGCTTTCTGCTTGTCCATACTCAATTCCATTTTGTTAATTCTCCTTATTATGGATTAGAATCTTTTCAACGAGTTAATTTTACCATAACAAATGTTAAAAATCAACAAAAAAAACGGAGTAACACCTAAATATAAAATTGAGTCACTGAGCAAGTGCGGTTTTCAGGAAAGCTGCGGCTCTGGCAGATTCAGGTGGTGGTGCAGAAAGCGAAATGTCCCTTGCCCGTTGATCTCATGTCCGCTGTTAAAGAACTCAATCTCCGTCCGATTGGAGATGCCAAGATCGGCATACAAGTGTCTTACGATTGCGTATTCGTAGGCGACCCACTCGTCCGGGGCAACGCCATCGTTATGTCCGCGCTCGACCATAAACGGTCTGGGTGCAATCAACCACGCCATCTCTGCGTAGTTGAAAGTGTTACCAAGATTGAATTCTGGCATCTCATACTCGCCGGTAAACATGTAGCTGTAGCGAGAATCGTATGTCGCATTTTTGACGATCCACTCATTGAAATCTGCTGAGCAGATAGACAACGCATAGCCGTCGAGAAGTGCAGGTACACGCATGGCGGTCTTGCCACCGTAGGAGAGTCCGTAGAATCCGATCCGCTCAGAGTCCACAAAAGATTGTTCCGCAAGCCATTCAAGTGTCCGTTCGTGCTGGATGATGATCAGCGAAAAAAGCGACCATTTGATGGGATTTGCTTTGCGCTGGATGACTCGAAAAGCGTCCTGACCGATGTAGGGGTTTTGCGGCGCGTAGACTACAAACCCTCGATTTGCCAAATCAGCACCGTAGGCGTTGTACGGGGATTCGATTTTTGGATCGACCACATCCTGCGAGCGGCCCTCCAGTCCATGCTGGCAGACCACCACCGGACGACGTTCATCTGACTTGATCCCTTTGGGCACTAGCAGGATACCGTACGCGAACGCATCCTCCCAAACATCAAGAACAACTTCATATCCCTTAAAACCCGGTTCATCGTGAATCAGCCGAGTCCGGGGATTGGCTGGAACACTCGGCGACGGGCATCTGCCGATGACCTCATCCCAGAGAAAGTCGCGATAGTATTGGCAGGTTTCCTGCCACCGTTCGATTGAGGAGTTATCTGCTTTTGACCAAAGCACCTGACGCCGAGATGCGGCTTGACGCAGGGCATCTTGTGTAAATGCAATCAGTTGATGAAATTGGCGGTGTTGCCGTGTTTCAGACGAAAAAGCTGTGCGGATGTCCTGTGGCGGCGTTCCCGATGGAACAAGCGGCTGATCTTGACGGAGTGCGTTAAGGAAACCGGTCAGGGCAGAATCGGATCCGGGCAAACCAACACCGGTGTCCGATCCTACAAGGGTGAGATTCTGCCCAACCCCCAATCGCTCATACAATGCATGAGCCCGATCAAATTCTGCCTTCACCGATTCCAGTGGCGGCGAAACCAACCTCCCCGGTGCGGCACCGGCGCGTCCATCACGTACCGGTGGAGGCGCGTCAATCTCAACGCCACAGCTAGCTTCGACAATCAGCGTCCGCGGTGCAATAAGGCTCGCGATCTCTGCATCGCCAAATTCGTGCAACAGTGCCCAAATATTTCGATAAATTGGTTCTTCCCAGACCTCTTCGCGTGACTGAAAATAGCCGCTGACGACAGCGGCATCGATCCGTGTATCCACGGCAGCACTGTAAAGCGTCAACAATCCTCCCTCGCCATACCCGATGGCTCCAATCGGCGGATGATTGTCCTCGCGGCTCATCCAATCCACCAACGCAAGGATCTTTTGCACCTCGTAACCGATGATGTGTCGCCCCAATTCAAAAGCCATACGGTAGATAAATTCACGGTGCGGCTGGTTGGTCATGCGACCAATTTTCGGATTGCCTGACCATGTGTCGTCACGGTTTATCAGTGTGGGCACCACAACCCGGCATCCCTGTTCCGCCAAGCGGCGGGCAAACTGTGCCTCCTGCGATATTCCGTCCGCTAACCCGACGAGCATCTCCGGCGTCCTGTCTGCATCGGGGAGTGCGATAACTTGGGCAACAGGCTCACCATCCGGTTCTAGCAGAAGTCCTTCTCCCTCTACACCGTCGAATACGTACCACCGCACGGCGTATACAGTATAACCTTTTGCCTTTGCAATTTCGGCTGTTTGTGCCGTTGTCGCAATATAGTGGAGAGCATCAATCGGTGTTCTCTCATCTACGCAGCCGATATACTTTCTGAAACGCTCACAATTTGGCGCAATCGAAGCAGTATAAGCCTCGTGCGAGTGATAATTCCGATTCCACAGCCGTTGACGCGATTCGACGGAGTCCGTCACCGCCTGCGCCACAAATTCATCCAAACTTGTAACCATTTGGGCAGCGAGATCGCCACCTATCGTTAAAGGGTTTGTCCCCGATAAGGTGTCAAGCTCTGCCGATGACGCTGAAGCTAAAAACCAAAGACCAAATGTAGAAGTATTCATAGGAGACCCTCCTCTACGTTTTATAGAACCTCATCCTGCTTCAATTGATTAACTTCCTCAGCCTCCAACCCTAATAAGCCAGTCAAAACTTCCGATGTGTGCTCACCGAGATTCGGTGCGGGGGCATCGATCTGGCCGGGCGTCTCTGAGAGTTTGATTGGAATCCCCGGAATCTGAACGGTGCCGGTTACCTCATGTTCGACTTCAGCGATCATGTCTCGTGCTAGCACCTGGGGATCGTTTACTACTTTGTCAATGGTGTTTACCGGACCACACGGCACGCCGACCTCCTCCAACGCCTCAACCCATGCATCGGTGGTGCGGCGGCACATGATTTCAGCAAGGATTGGAAAAAGGGACTCATGGTTCTCAGTGCGCAGTGCATTCGTGTGAAACCGCTCATTGTCAATCAACTCAGGATGATTGACATGTTCACAAAACTTCCGCCACAACTCATTGTTTCCGATTGCAATAACCACATAGCCATCGGCGGACTCAAAAACCTCAAACGGTGTTATTGCCGGGTGCCGTCTACCCAGCGGGCGTGGAATATCACCGGTAGAGAAGTAGCGAACCATTGCATTTTCCAAGATTGCAACTTGACAATCGAGCATCCCAACGTCAATGAGCTGCCCTTCGCCAGTTTGATCGCGATGCCGAAGTGCGGAGAGGATGCCGATAGCGGTGAATAACGCCGAGGTTATATCGCCAATCGAGGTTCCCACACGCACGGGTGGACGGTCTGGCTCACCAGTTATGCTGATAATTCCGCCCATCCCCTGAATAATCATATCGTATGCTCCCCGCATTGCATACGGTCCCGTCTGCCCGAACCCTGAACAGGCAGCATAGAGCAGAGACGGGTGGTGTGCCTTAAGCGATTCGTAACCCAAGCCAAGTTTTTCCATTGTCCCAGGTCGAAAATTCTCAACAAGGATGTCCGAACCCTTGACCAATTCTAGAAAGAGCTCCTTACCGCGTGGAGCCTTCAGGTTCAATGTAACACTTTTTTTCCCCCGATTGACGCTCATAAAGTAGAGGCTAAAGTCGTTCTTGAAGGGACCGAAATCCCTTGCTTCATCCCCGACCCCCGGCTGCTCAATCTTGATTACCTCCGCGCCGAGGTCTCGCAGGATCATCGTTGCATAGGGACCTGCCAAAATGCGCGTGAGATCTAAAACCCGTATTCCTTTCAATGGACCTGCCATCTAGCTTCCTTTCTATCTTTAAGGATAATATTGTTCCCTATTTTACCATACTTTATGCTCTATTTGTAGGGGACAGCATCCTTCTCTCAATTATTTGTCCCCGCTATCCTTTGCTCTGTTTGATCTACGACCGATTTTGGGGTTGACCGATACAATAGCGGTGTGTTAAGATTCCTTAAAGTGCACGCATTGACTGAGCCTTGTTAAATGGGGTTCACCTAAGAAAGGAAAGATATCCTTGCCCAAAAAAATTGCCGTTTACCCTGGCAGCTTTGATCCACCCACCAATGGTCATGTGGATTTGATAAATCGCGTTTCTGCGCTTGCTGTTTTCGATGAGTTGACTGTGTTAATCGGCATTAATCCCACTAAGAAGACGCGTTTCACCCTAGCGGAACGGATTGAGATGTTGGAGTCCGTCATCCAACCTCATCCGCACGTTACCATAGATCAGTATTCAGGACTCACAGCACAATATGCACAGGGGCGCGGTGCCTCCGTAATCATTCGAGGATTGCGAGCGTTTTCCGATTTTGAAAACGAGTTCCAGATGTCGCTGATGAATCGCCAAATTGCGCCGCAGGTGGATACGCTGTTTATGATGGCAAATACTAAGTATGCCCATTTAAGTTCAACGCTGGTCATGCAGGTGGCACAGATGGGAGGGCTGCAGGTGAGCGATGAAAAGTTGTTAGAGATGATGCCGCCAGTTGTTGTTAAAATGCTAGGCAAGAAATATAGACCACCGAGGAATTAAAAACGCAGATCTAAACGAATAGAGTGAGGGACACCATACCATGCGATTTATCCAACCTTGGCTATCTATTCTCGCGGTTTTTATGCTGCTGATTAGTTTATATCGATTTGTAGAGGGTTTTCAGAACTGGCAGGAAGCCCGCCAAATCAAACAACAATCTTTGGATGAGTTAACAGAACTTGAACGCGAGCGAGATCGCTTAAAGATTCGGGTGGAAAAATTGAAGACGGATGAACTCACGAAAGAGCGACTGGCGCGACGACTCACCTATATTAAACCCGGTGAGCTAGTATACAAGATTGTTCCGTCCCCCAATACCCCCCAAGAATAAAGCTTAGCCCGTTGTAGGTTATAAAGAGCTTTGATGCGAAAAAAAATTAAGTTCTCGGAGCTGTCGTAATTGACTCAACTTCAGTGTAGCAGCCTTTGAAATCTCGCTCACCGACCAATACGCCGCAACGGATAAAACAGGCAGACAGATACCGCAACAAGCAGAGCCGTGGAGATCCAGCAGGGGATTTGGAAGGTTTCAGGTGTGTATAGTTTTCCGGCAAACGGAGGTCCCAATACTCGTCCGAGGCTGAGAAAAGCGTCCATAACGCCGATTGTGGCTCCTTGACCAAACTTGGTTTGCTTAGAAATCCACGAGGTATTTGTCGGGCGGATAAGCTGATTGCCGATTCCAGCAATTGACAAATAAAGGGTAAGCGTCACAAATGTTTTGGACCAAGGGAGCAGTGCCATCCCCAAAGCGTTAAGCAGCAAGCCGATAATAATCAGTTTGAACTCTCCAAAGATGTTGATCAACTGTCCTAAAACACCACCCTGTAGGAGAGCAA
The DNA here is from genome assembly GCA_047517405.1 of Candidatus Poribacteria bacterium. Lineage (GTDB taxonomy): Bacteria > Poribacteria > WGA-4E > WGA-4E > PCPOR2b > PCPOR2b. The sequence goes on from JAKZSX010000373.1 coordinate 19,262, forward strand.
CGAGTATCCCCACAATCACAAACATCATGCCCATCTCTTTTGCTCCATAGTTCAGTCGATCTTTGATGAATAGTGGAAAGATTGCCTCCAATCCTGAAAAGATGAACGCTGAGAAAAAAGCAACGAGAAAGAGCGGCGTCAGCGGGTGATTCATCGCTGACCATGGAGAAATAGTTACCTGCTGCGTATCGCATTGCTCGGCGAGTTTGAGGGATTCCGGCAAAAGGAGTATGGCAAAGCAGAAAGTGACTAACGATAATCCACCGGCGACGAAGAATGGTAGGCTATGGTTGCCCATGATTCCGCCGATGCCGGGCCCAAAAATAAAACCCAATCCCATTGCAGCACCCATCAATCCCATCCCCTTTCCCCGGTCCTTCTCTGTCGTTACATCTGCGACATAAGCCATTACCGTTGGTAAAATAGCTGAGGAGCACACGCCCGATAAACCACGCGCGATGAACAACCAAGGTAAGGTCTTTGCTGCGCCAAATAGAGCTAGCGCACCTGCATTACCAATAAGTCCCATCAGGATTGCTGGTCTCCGACCGCATCGATCAGAGATGTGTCCCCACATCGGCGCAAAAATTAATTGCATCGCCGAGTAGATACCTATCAAGAATCCAATCTGCGCGGCACTTGCCCCCAACTCCTCCGCGTAATATGCGAGATGCGGGATGATGACACCAAAGCCGAGCATGACCAGGAACATCGTCAAAAACAGGATTGTTAAGGCACTTTTCCTCATGCGTTATATCGCTTTATAGCATGCATGCGGTCCGTAATAGGTACGGGGACTCGCCGATTATAGAAATTCGAGAAACGTCCAAAATTTTGGACTATATTCCAGACTGGAGTTAGTGTACAATTAAGGATAAAACTTAACATAAGGAGGCAAAAATGACAGTAGATCAGTTAAAAGGCAAAACTGTTGGGGCAGCGGTTTCAGGTGGACTCGATAGCTGTACCATCACACGATGGTTAGTCGATAATGGAGTTAATGTGGTCTGTTTCACTGCGGATCTTGGACAGCCTGACGAAAGAAACATGGACGAAATTTGCGAGCGGATGCTGGCATGTAGCGCACAAGAGGCGGTTATCGTTGATGCGAAGGATGAACTGGCGATGGCGGGAATCAAGGTCATCCAATCCCAATCGAAATACGAAGGGGGATACTGGAATACCACCGGTATCGCCCGGCATATTACCGTCGAGGCACTCCTACCTGAAATGGAGAAGCGTGGCATCAATATATTGGGACACGGCTGCACCGGTCGAGGTAACGATCAGGTACGGTTTCAGATTGCAACCAATATGTTGAATCCCGATTTTGAGGTTTATGCCCCGTGGCGTGATCCAGCGTTTCTTGAACATTTTGGCGGCAGGAAAGAGATGATCGATTTCTGCAATGCACACGGTCTACCGATTCGAGCGACCCACGAAAAACCGTACTCAACCGACGCGAATATGCTCGGTTTAACCCACGAGGCGGGCAGATTAGAATCGCTCAAAACGCCCGCCGGTTTTATTACACCTGGCATGGGTGTCCACCCGAAGGACGCCCCCGATGAAGTTGAACACTTCACGGTCACCTTTGGTAGAGGAATACCGCTGGAGGTCAATGGGAGCCCGGTAATCCCCTTCCAAGCCCTCGCGGAAGCGAATCGCATCGCCGGACGAAACGGTGTTGGCATCGGGATTCACACTGTCGAAAATCGGTTCGTCGGGATTAAGAGCCGAGGGGTTTATGAATCGCCGGGGATGGAACTTCTCGGTCAATGTTACGAGTTTCTGCTTCAACTTATTTTAGATCGGCGAGCGCGGCGTGTTTTCGATCAGATGTCAGTGGTTGTGGCTGAACAGATCTATCAAGGCTACTGGTTCGATCCCGCTACTCAATCAATGCTTGCTTCTATTGAGCCTTTCACCCGCATGGCTTCCGGGGATATTACCGTTGCACTGTATAAGGGAAATATTGCATTCCACTCCGCTGCCGGCGTGATGCACTCGCTCTATTCGGAGGAGACCTCTTCAATGGAAGCAATCGGTGACTTCAACCACGCGGATTCGGAGGGGTTCTTGTCTGTTCTCGGTGTCAGCGCGAAGGCACTGTCGGCTGCGGGACAGACGAAGTAGTGGCATCGCCTCTCAAGTCGAGAGGTGGGAGGGTGGAGATCTTCCGCCCATCCTTCCCTTATTGCTTGGCTAGAATCTCCACAGCTTCCCGACCTCTTTTACGACAAACTTCGCATATACCGAAGGAGCAAATGACAACCATTAAAACGAAGATTACCGACATACTTGATGCACACAAAATCTCGTATCGACTGTTACAGCACAGTGAACCCGTTTTTACAGTCGAGGAAGCGGCAGCCCAACGCGACGTATCCAAAGACGAAATGGTAAAATCTATCCTGCTCCGTGACAAAGATGAACACTACGTCATGGCGTGCGTACTTGGCTATGCGCGAGTCAACCCGAAGGCTGTACGCACCTCCGTTCCCAAAAATTGGAGACGCTTGAGTTTCGCCACAGCGGAGGAGATTTTGTCTGTGACCGGCTGTGTCCAAGGTGCTGTTGCACCGTTAGGACTGCCAGATAGTGTGCCGGTCATTTTCGATGAAGCGATCACAAGATGCCAAAAAGTCAACATCAGCAGCGGCGATCCCGTAGCGGGTCTGGAACTTAACGCCCAAGACCTAATTAGGGCTGCTAGTGCTGAAGTTGCCACCATTGCAGACAGCGAGTGAAAATCCGGGGGGGCAGGCGAAAGCACATTGTTCTTAGAGCGCCCCACCGCTACTCAACTGTGACCTTCACCTTCCGATCCGGTCTCTCGTGGAGATGCCCTCCTGTTCCGGGAAGTGCGATACCTAAGCGCACAGACGGTTTGCCTCCCTTGGGAAAGATATGATGGAAGGTCATTGCGGGCACATAGACGAAATCCCCCGCCTTCGCTTGGACTGGTTGATCTTCGCGCCCTTCGATGACCCAGTCGATCTCCCCTTCAAGTACAACCCACCATTCGTCGTAATTGTGGCAATGATTATCATTGATTTGGCCTGAATTTTGATAAATCACCACACCCGCTACATGGTCGGCGAGGACAACCGAATGAGACCAAGGGGGCGGGCCCATTTCCTTCTTAATCTCTTCGAGACTGATACTATTAAGCGTTGCATCAAGAATTGGATTGCTCAGTGGCATAGAGATTCTCCTTAAATTGAAAGTGTTTGAAAAGTCCAAATGCCTTGTTACACGCAAATTCGCGGCTGTCCAGTGGCCAATTGATTTGTTTCATCAACGACGGAATTCGCTGCGACAAAGTTGACAGCATATTGCGTTTTGAGTTCGGCAGACCACTAAAATCGTGCGTCTTGCGTTTTGGAAATATAAGCTTCAGTGTAACACTAAGTTCAGTCTAAATCAAGCAAAAGTTTGGCTTGGCTCCAGCCGCAAGTCCACGCTTTTATCGTTGACAGTGAATTGACAGTGCGTATAATAGAAAAACCATCAACCATGGGAAAGACAAATTTCTTATCAAAAAGAGGAGACCAACAGATGAAAATTGTTGATGTACAGACGTTTCTGGTCGAGAACGTTCCCCCATATCAAGGCGGACGCCGGTGGCTGTTCGTAAAACTGATTACCGATGAAGGCATCGAGGGCATTGGAGAATGGTCGACTGGTCAGGTTGGCAGAGAAAAATCGTCGATTGAGGTAATCAAGGATTTGGCAACACAGTTTGTGGTTGGTGCCGATCCATTCAAGATCGAATTGCTGTGGCAGAAAATCTATGCTACCGACCATGACTACAGACATCCGGGGTTGGCTCTGACACCGGCGTTAAGTGCGATTGAGATGGCGTGTTGGGACATCATTGGCAAAGCCCTGAACCAACCCGTCTATAATCTGCTCGGTGGTCAATACCATGAAAAATTGAGGGCTTATGCCTACATGCCGCACGGAGGGATATGGGAGAACCCTGAGAAGGCGGGTGAAATTGCCGCTGACTTGATGGAGAAGGGCAACACCGCAATGAAGTTTGACCCATTCCCGATCTTTCCAGCACCACGGGATATTCCGTTGAAAGATATCGCGCGTGTAGGAGAAATCTTCAAGTGTATTCGAGATGCGGTCGGTTATGAGGTAGAAGTTGGACTTGGCACCCATGGGCAATTGACCACTTCTAGCGCGATTCGGATCGCACAGATGCTAGAGCCATATTATCCTTTCTGGTTTGAGGAACCGGTATCGTTGGAAAACGTTGATGAAATGGCGCGGGTGGCATCACATACCAGCATCCCAATTGCGACGGGTGAGCGTTTGCTGACCAAGTACGAGTTTGTCGAGATCTTTCAGAAGCAAGCAGCACAGATTATACAGCTAGATGTGGGGCATTGTGGGGGAATTCTGGAGTCCAAGAAGATCGCCAGTATGGCGGAGGCGCATTATGCAAGCATCGCACCCCACATGTACTGCGGTCCTGTTGCAGCAGCAGCAGCTGTTCAGGTGGCGACATGCAGCCCGAACTTCTTGATACTGGAGTTTAATCGGACGACTCTTCACGCCGACATCTTACAGGAACCTATAGTGTTTGATGCCGGCTACATCGTCCCACCGACGAGTCCGGGGCTGGGTGCTGATCTGAACGAGGATGTTCTCGCTCGGCATATAGTTCAATCTTAATAACCTGCCTGCAAGAGGAAGGTAAGGGGTTTCTATGACAACCTTAGAGACACTTTCGGAATCTGAGAAAAATCGTGTGCGGATCACGGATGTGAAAGCCATGCAGTTGAAAGACCAAGCAGGTCAGTCGCTCGTAAAAGTCGAAACGGATGCGGGCGTTTATGGCATTGGCGAAGCAGGGGCTTCTGGACCGATGGTGAGAGCGCATCTGCAACATCTGCGTGCAACGCTTATCGGTCAGGATGTGTTTGAAATCGATAAGCTGTACACCCGCATGGTCAACCTGCAACATCCCTATAGAGCGAACATCCCGACGGTTAGCGGTGTGGATATTGCGCTCTGGGATATAGTGGGCAAGCTCTTGAATCGGCCAATTTCAACTCTACTCTCAGGCAGGTTTAGAGACGAAATCCCGCTCTACATCAATACCCCTGGGCCCGACGACTGGTTTGATCCGGTTTCGTGTCGAGACTGGTCTCAACGGATGAAGGCAGCACCTCAAGGCTGGAACACCTTAAAATTTGGGTTTGAGCGTTTGATGGGAAATGGGCTGCCCGAAGGCAGATACAGTCCCGGACAGATGTCGCAAACGCTGCGGGCAACCGAATTAGACCTGATTCGTCGGGGGTATGAGAACTGCCGGGAGGCGTTGGGGGATGAGACCGATTTCATTGTCCATTGCCACAACGAATGGGATTTGGCCACTGCGATCGGGTTGACACGAGCGGTCGCATCTAGCAATCCACTTTGGGTAGAGGATGCGCTGCCGGTGTGGTATTCGGGCACTTGGAAGGCACTCAAGCAAGCATCTCCGGTGCGGATTATCACCGGAGAGAAGCTAGAGCTACCGCGTGAATTTCTACCGTTTCTTATGAACGAGGCGTTGGACGCCCTCCATCCAGACCTTGTTTTCGCCGGTGGACTGACAGGTTGTCGGAAGATTGCCGACCTTGCAGAGATGTTCTACATCCCCATTGCAACACATAATGTCGGCAGCTTGGTGCAGAACATGGCGACAGCCCATTTCGGTGCGTCGGTCAGGAACTTCGTCATAACGGAGACGCGGATCAGTCAAAACACACTCATCGACGAAATGGCAGAAGAAAAAGTCCAGGTCGCTGACGGAAAATTGGCTGTGCCAGAGGGTCCAGGATTGGGAATTACATTGATTCCAGAGGTGTTGCGTGAGAACCTAATCGAGGGTGAGTCGTATTGGGGTTAATGGGCAGGAAATGATAAAATTGCAAAAAAACGCAATAAGTAGTTTTGGACTTAGAAAACCTCAGTGGCAATAAGAACATCATCTGGAACTTTTCGGATATTTATCGTAACTTTTTCACGCCTCGGACTACCATCGGCATTTCTAAAACCTTTTTGGAATGAACCTCCACATTCACCCAGTGTTTCAATATCAAAACAGGCAAAGTGGATTTCCGATAAAATAAATTCTGTCTATTATATTTACTATCGCTTCTGCATCATTTGTAATGACCCTGTGGCTTGTCGAGTTAGCCGCATGTGTCTTAAAGTCCCACGAAATTTCAGAAAAAGCGTCAAATGCTGTGTTTCCATAACTTCTTGCCAGGCATGTCAATTATGCCATCAAAATGCGTGTGGCATAAGAATTCAAAGTAAAAACCCATCCACTCCATCTGCTTCCAATTTTTTGAACCGCCTTCTTTCATTTCAAGAATAGCATTTCTACCATCCCATATTTTCGGTATGTTCCGAGAGGCGAGTCGTAATGATTCAGCAGTATCAATAATCTTTTGGTTTAGCATAGTAGATTATGTGACTGTTGCGAATAAATCCGAAATAGATTCGTCCTCTGTTGTATAAACTAAATATTGGTCTGATTCAAGACGTTTGCGCGCAAGTTCATAATACTCAGGAACAATCTCAAATCCTATGTAATACCGCCCCTTTATTTTGCTCACGACAGCCACCTGCCCAGAGCCTAAAAACGGATCGAAAACAACATCTTCTTTTTCGCTGGAATGATCAAGGATTTTCACAATGAGTTCAGATGGCAGTTTTGTTGGTGTTTTCACTGCCCCCGGCCAGTATTCTCTCTTGATTTCCCAGACATCTTCTTTGTCTCTATAGTGCGCAGATCCACCATCTGCAGTCTTGGTGTGCTTATCATATCGGCGATAGGGATAAAACTTTCGTTTCTTGTCGTTTTTGCAGACAAAAAGACAGTGATAGTGAGAAGTTACAAACTTACGCGTTGTAACGACACCAAACTGGTATTTCCAAATCAGGTGGTTGACTGTAGTCAACTTGCAGTGGTCAATGGCTATCAACAGGTCTTTTAGATGATTCCAACCCGAGAAAATATACATGCTTCCAGAATCTTTTAACACTCGTGTCGCAGCAGAAAGCCAGTCAAGCGTGAAAGTGAGATAATCGCTTGATTCGATCTCGTTGTAGCCTTGTAGCACACGATTTCCGTTTCGATTGTAGTTCTGTCGAGAGGCTTTGAAATCAATAGCAAAAGGCGGATCTGTTATGACAAGATCGACACATTCATCTGGCATTTCGGACATCAACTCAATACAGTTTCCTTGTTTGATAGTGTTAATATATTCAGGAGGAAGTGTATTTACTCTATCTTGTGTCATAAACACTGCTCCTTTACGAAACGGACTCCCGTAGAAACTTCCAAAAGATGTCAGTTTCTCTGTAGTTATACTTATAGCACGCTTCTGCCACATAAAGTGGTGTGTAGGCGGTTTGATAGTGGTGATGCTGTCCATACCAAGCCCGCTTGAGTAAGGACCAGAAGCCTTCAATCGTGTTGGTATGCGTTTCACCGTCCGCATACTGTTCTGAATGGTTGATAACAGCGTGCTTTATTTCCTTTCCAACTAACTCATAAGCCCTTAACTCATCAGTTATCAGTTCAGAATCCTTGAGGTTTACAACGTTCCGAATGAACTCAAGGATTCGTCTACCCGCAAGGTTCGGTGTGAGTTGTGCGACAACTTTCCCACCTCGTTGGACTGCTCCGATTTTTGTTGGGAGAAAATGAATAAAACCAAAATCCTCAAGTCCAAAACTACTTATTGCATAAAAAAAATTAACCGCAGAGACACAGAGAGCACAGAGAAAAACCTTATCTATGCTTCTCTGCGTTCTCTGCGTTAAATTCAGAACAGTCTGCAACGATTTAATGTGTAATAAGGGGCAGAACTGGGACATCTACCGGTTCCACCTCCGTGACGATTAGTTCACAGATAGCTTAACCGACTGACGCAGCGACAATGAGTCCCAATGCGACTATTACACCGGCAACGGCAATTCCCGCCGCCGTATTGTTATCTTCAGCGATCTGATGATTGAGGTCAAAGGGGGTAACCAAGTCGAAAATCTTATAGCCGACCATCAAAACAATCACCCCGACGATGCTGAAAACAACGCTTTCGATGATAAGAAGTGTAAGATGCTTGAGGTCAATGAATGGCGCGTCCGCTGCCGCGCTTTCGCTCGTTTCCTGTGCATCGGCTGGTGTTGACCACATTGATGCGGCAACGATGCAACCAATCGCTATACAAAAACCGATCAGAACAATTTTCTTTGCCATTTGCTTTCTCCTTTTGATCTTCGTTTGGGGTACGAAACTTCGTAACAGATTGACACTCTATCACAGTGTGATGTTCAAAATCAACAGAAAAATTAAGAAGGCATGGGGAAAATGGGGAATTACCCCTTCACGATTTCCGCACGAACAAAGTGATAACCAACCGCACCGGCGGGCTCCGCATCAAAGCCAGCCTCCTCTTGCGTCAGTCCATCATTGGCGATGGCTCTAGCGGAGATCTCTATTTCGCCCGGATTGTCAGGCGCCTGCCACCTATATTTCCAGAGATACCACGTCAGTGGTGAATCGCTCTCCCAAATCTCCGTAGCCTCCCATGTGTTGACGTCATCGACGCTGGTGGTGATGCCGTCATCGATGCTAACTTCAACCCGCGCAATCCCTCCATGGTTTCCGCTATCAAAGGCGGCACCGCTGATCGTATATGTCGCACCGACTTGAATTGTCTCGTCATTGCTAGGTGTGCCGATTACCGTCGCTAGTTTGACACGCGCAATGGGGTCCCAACCTTGTTTTTCCCAATATCCTTCGTGTGATTCCGCGAGTATGATGTTCATGATCCATTTCGGATTCTTTGTACCGTAGTGACCGGGATTGAGCAGCCGGACAGGGAAACCGTGCTCGGTTGGGAGGGGTTCGTCGTTCATTTTGTAGACCAAGAGCACCTCCTCACGAAGGGCGCGATCTATCGGGACCGCTGTATGATAACCGTCGGCACAACGGAATACGACTACCTTCGCTTCCGTCTTGACCCCTACTTTGTCAAGGATATTCCGCAGGGGAACACCGGTCCACATCGCATTACTCATCTGTTCCTCGCCGATTGGGTCGCCGATGCACTTGAGCGTCCGCATTGTGATCATGGACTCCATGCTCGTCATATCCTCGTAATTCAACATGATTGGTTTTTCAATCAGCCCCGTTATCGCCATTCTCCAGTGCTCAACCTTGAGAACCGGCACCTCTCCGATTTGGAGGACATAGAACTTATCATTTGGTGTAATCATCGACGCAGGTTTCAGTATCTCTTTAGGAATGTCGTTTCCGGCAGGAAGAGAGCGGAGCGGCAGCGTTAGACCTCCTACGCTCACTGCGGCGACCTGAATGAATTTTCTGCGGTTCATGGTTTTCTCCATCGTCATTATTTATTTAATAAGGAATCCCATTCATTCACCTGTCATTTGGGACGAGGTCAAGCGTTCAAGTGCCGATGCCACCTCAACATCATCGGATAAAAGCTGAGCGAGTTCACGAAGATGTTCCTGCGCCGAATTCGTATTCCCAACCTTTTCATGTGCAAGGGCGAGGTTATACTTTGCATCAAGTAGGTTCGTATCCACGTTTAGGGCATTTTCAAACGCCTTAATTGCCAAATCGAATTTGCTCATCGTCATGTACAGGGCCCCTAGATTGCAGTATGGAATTGCAGGTTTCTCGGAATGTGTTATCGCAAGCTCAAATTCGCTTTGGGCACGCTCGTCATCTTCAATGATCATGTAGATAAAGCCGAGGTTGTTATGTAGTATACCATTCTTTGGTGAGGACCTGACTCCGCGCCGTAGCGTTGAACGCGCCTGATTTAGTTCGTTACGCTTGAAATGAATAATCGCTCGCTGATTCAGCAGCTCTGGATTGTTGGGCTGTTTGGCGAGTTCAGATTGGATTTGTTTAAGCTCGGTTTCATAGCCGGTCTTGGGCAAAACGTTGAGCGCCAATGTTGGGATCAGAAACACCTCACCCGGTTTCAATATGTATTGGGGTGGGAGTATGTTGTTATACTGCGCCAATTCCTGCCACTGTCGATATTTTTTTGGGAAAATACGGTCGCCATATATCCGAATGAAACTATAGAGCGTTTCCTTCCGCGCGATCTTATGCCGGATGTCGGTGTACTTCCGCACCGGATAGCGCCCAACAAGCATCCGCGAATCCGACCCCGGAATCGGAGCTGCTAACGTGGTTTCAATTAGCGACGTCATGGAGGTTGAAATTTCTAGCGTAGGTGAGCTTTCACCTGTCGGTGTTGCGGGCACTGAAGCTTCTGAGGCAGATGAAGTCTCGACTATCGGCGTCGCTGGTGCCGGAACCTCTGGAGTCGGTGTGGCTTCAACTGCTGCTGATGAGACTTCTGGAATCGGTTCGGTTTTAACCGCTGGTGTCACTGGCGTTGAGATCTCTGGCGAAGTACTTACCTTTTTAGGTTGTTTAACTTGGGCAAATTGGATCTGTTTGACTCGCGCAGAGAATGAATCGAAAGAGCCCGTTAATGTCTGTGATACTAAGCTCCAAGGGACAGCAAAGATCAGGAGCGCAATCAGTCCAGCACCCACAATCATCCCTATTATCAGGGGAGCTCGGTTTGTTGATTGGGATTGTGGAAACGGGTGTACTTGCACTGGTAATGGTGGGAAGGGTAGCATATCTATCTCATTTCGCCTGTGATTGTCCGGTCTGCCCTTTTTCACACTTTACCCTCCAAGTCCAAGGTCAATTGGTAGCATTTGTTAGATTATAGCAACCGCTAATATATGTGTCAAGAACTTTCATGTCATTTTTCTGTTGACAATCTTGAAGTGGATGGTGTATCTTAACTGGTTTGCAAGGAACGTATTCATGGATTCATCTGAGTCATACACATTACGTCTCACGCAAAGGAAATGTCATGTTTGAAAGTTTGACGAGCAAATTGCAAGGCGTTCTCAAAACGCTACAAGGTCAAGGCAAACTGACCGAAAAAAATATATCTGATGCGTTACGTCAGGTACGTCTCGCATTGCTTGAGGCAGATGTAGATTACAAGACTGTCCGTGAATTTATCAGCCGTGTCAGGGCAAGATCTATCGGTCAGGAAATGCTCGGCAGCTTCACCTCAGATCTTCAAATAGCAAAAATAATTGGCGATGAGCTTACAAAACTGATGGGGGAGGAAGCTGCACCAGTCGCCATAGCACCTAGTGGTCCAACAATTATTATGCTGGTCGGTCTACAGGGCGGTGGGAAAACGACAGCTTCAGCCAAACTTGCACTGAGATTTAAATCAGAAGGCAGAAATCCCCTTTTGGTCGCAGCAGATATTTATCGCCCGGCCGCGATTAAACAGCTGCAGCTGCTCGGGGAACAGATTGATGTTCCCGTATTCTCTATGGGAACTGAGTTTCCCCCTGTGACCATTATTCAAGGCGCAGTCAAGCAGGCGTTGAAGCGTGGGAATAATTTCGTCATCATTGACACAGCTGGCAGACTACATATTGACGAAGAATTGATGGATGAATTGCGAGAGGTTAAGTCCGCCGTCAATCCAACCGAAATTTTGCTTGTCGTTGATGCGATGACAGGACAAGATGCGGTCAATGTCGCCCAGCACTTTAACGATAACCTAGAAATTAACGGTGTTATCCTGACCAAGTTGGATGGCGATGCGCGCGGTGGTGCGGCGCTGTCCATTCGTGCCGTAACACAGAAACCGATTAAGTTTGTTGGTGTTGGCGAGAAGATTGATGCGACGACGTTGGAGGAGTTTCATCCGGATCGGATGGCTTCTCGGATACTCGGGGAGGGTGACTTTGCGACCCTGGTCGAAAGAGCCGAAGCGGTTTTTAGCGACGATCAAGCGGAAGAGCTAGAGCGTAAGCTGCTTGAGCAAGAGGGTTTAGATTTCAATGATCTGCTAATGCAGCTTGAGCAGATCAAGAATATGGGGCCATTGGATCAACTCGTCGAGATGATTCCCGGCGTCAATAAGCTTCCGATGAAAAACATGCAGGTTGATGAATCGCAGTTGAAGTACACCAAAGCGATGATTCAGTCAATGACACCGATGGAACGTCGGAATTCACGTCTCCTTGATAGCAGCCGTCGGCTGCGGATTGCCAAGGGAAGCGGAACAACGGTTCGCCAGGTCAATCAACTGGTAGATCAACTCAAATTCATGAATCGCATGATGAAGCAACCCCCGATGATGGATGTGCCTCAACTTGGAGGCGGCGGTGGTGCTAGTAAAATTAGAAGAAAACCAAAGAAAGGCAAAAAAAGGAAAAGGCGTAAATCACGCTAAGCTTAGGGTACGGTTTACTTTATTCATTATCACTATAATGCGCAAATTATGTGAGGATGACAGCCAGAATTGAAACGTGAAAACCTCTTACCATCAAATTTGAGGCTATGCTTCATGCGAGAGGTGGTGAGATATGTTTTTAGCTGGATGGATATAGTGATAGCACAAACTTTTACGGAATAGGAGATAACATTTGGCAGTACGAATTAGACTTCAGCGGCATGGAAAGAAAAGACGTCCTTTTTATCGGTTGGTAGCCGCTGACTCTCGAAGTCAAAGAGATGGACGTTTTATCGAACGGATTGGGTATTATGATCCGATGACTGATCCGGCAAATATCGTAATTGACACGGAAAAGGCATTAAAATGGTTGAGAACTGGTGCACAACCTTCTAACACAGCCAAAGACCTCATGTCAAAAGCTGGCGTTTGGGAACAATTTACAAACGAAAAACTGGGGCAACCCAGCCCAACTCCAGAGGCAGAGGCAGAGGCAGAGACAACGGCTGCGTCAGAAGAAGCTTCCGGTGCAGCAGCAGAAGAATCCGCCTCCACTGAAGGATCAACAGAAGAGGCAACATAGTGTAAAATCGTATTTTTAGGGGAATCTCATGCTTAAAGATTTGATTGAATATCTCGCAAAATCGCTCGTTGATTATCCAGATCAGGTTAGCGTGAACGAAGTCGAGGGTAACACTGTGACCATTCTCGAACTGAGCGTTGTTCCTGAAGATTTGGGAAAAGTCATCGGGAAACAGGGACGCACAGCCAAGGCGATGCGATCTCTGCTGCTTGCTGCGGGAGTCAAAGCACGTAAAAAAGCAATACTTGAGATTGTCGAACACCGTCAAGTGGTAGAGTAAGCGTTTGCGATCCTACCGACTCACTATGATGAATGAGTGGAAGATATATGTCTGTTATTGTTAAAAGGCCTGTTATTTTGAAAAATATTGTGACCCCCGCTTTCAAGGAACAACTCACGAAGGAGTTGGAACTCACAATTCGCCAGATTGAAACATGGTTGCAGCAAGAGGAATTCCAAAGCCGACGTTTGATTGCGGAAGCCCAAAAGCGCGATCCTCGTCGTGTCAATCACTTGCGCGAGGAAATTCACCAAGAACGTGAGAAACAGGAGCAGGTAAAAAACAATCTGAGCCAGAAATTAGTGCAGGTTGAGCAGCTTGAGATTGATACTCTTTTTACCAGCGGCACGTATGATGCGCCTGTTAAAATTGAGGTTGGGGATGACATCCGCGCGAAACTGTCTCAGGCAGAAGTTATCGTCAAAGATGGAATTGTCGTCCAAGTCATTGAATGAAAATAGACATTATCACTATTTTTCCAGAGGTCATCCTGCCGGTGCTGCAGGCTGGTATCTTGAAGCGTGCACAAGCTAGAGACATATTGACAGTCAAGGTTCACAACCTGCGTGATTTCACGACAGACCGGCATCAATCGGTTGATGACTATCCTTACGGAGGCGGCGCAGGCATGATTCTGAAACCAGAGCCGCTTTTTGCCGCAATCAGAGCACTGCATCCGGAATCAACTGCACGTGTCATTTGCCTGACCCCGCAAGGAACCCCCTTTAACCAGTTGTTGGCAGAAGCCTTCTCCCTTGAATCGCATCTTATCTTGATCTGCGGACGCTACAAAGGTATTGACGAACGGGTGCGAATTAAGCTGGTCACAGATGAGATTTCGATAGGCGATTATGTCCTCAGCGGTGGAGAGATTCCGGCACTGGTCTTGGTTGATGCGATTGGTCGAGTGTTGCCGCGTGCGTTGGGGAATTACGAATCGGCACAGGAGGACTCATTTAGTCAGGCCTTACTAGATTGTCCACATTACACGCGTCCCGCTGAGTTTGAGGGAATGAAGGTCCCTGACATCTTGTTAAGCGGGCACCATGAAAGAATCACACTTTGGCAACACAAACAGTCTCTCAAGCGGACTGCTGAACGCCGTCCGGACCTGCTCAAAAACACCGAGCTCTCGGCTGACGATGTTGCCTATCTGAATTCCCTGAAAAATTCAGATGTAACAAGTCATACGTAAAACATAAGAAGAATTTTTTGTCTGGATTTTCCCGCAGTCCGCGCCATACTAGCAGCAAAGACAATCCCTCATTTCTTGCTGACATCATGGGCAATTTCGAGGCAATAAACACCCAAATGAAAGGAGGAATCAAGCAATGAATCTTATAGAATCTGTTGAGAGCGAATATGCGAAAACCGATATTCCTAATTTTGGACCTGGCGATCTCGTGCGGGTCAACACCCTTATCCGAGAGGGTTCAAAAGAACGTATCCAAGCTTATGAAGGAACAGTGATTCGGCGATCGAATGGTGGGTTGAGCGAGACATTTACCGTCCGCCGTGTTGCTTATGGTGAAGGGAGTGAAAGGACATTTCCGGCACATTCACCAAATATTGAAAGCATCCAGGTTATTCGATACGGTGCTATCCGCCGCGCAAAATTGTACTACCTACGAAACCGAACCGGAAGATCTGCACGAATCCGCGAGAAGAGGTAAACCACTGATAAGAAGTAGACGGGACTATTCAGCCGAGATACAACAGTTTGAACAAACCCTACGACAGCAGGGCTATCAGCGCATTGCAGGGATTGATGAGGCTGGGCGAGGAGCATTAGCGGGTCCCGTTGTCGCAGCAGCCGTTATTCTCCCGATCAACTGTCGGATTTCAGGCGTGACAGATTCAAAGCAGCTGACACCCAAACAGCGGGCTAGATTGTTTGACGAGATTTATCATACAGCCACAGCGGTGGGTGTCGGTCGCATTAACAACAAGGAGATTGATCAGATTAACATTCTCCAAGCTACAATGGGTGCAATGGCTCAGGCTATTGCACAAATCACGCCTTCTCCGGATTACGCACTTGTGGATGGGACACATCTACCTGAGATTTCTCTGCCTGCCGAAGCGATTCCGAAGGGAGACACCCTCGTCCATTCTATTGCTGCTGCCTCCATTATTGCAAAAGTTACTCGAGATCGCCTGATGATTGAATTCGATGAAATCTATCCGGGCTACGGCTTCCAAAGCCACAAAGGATACGGTACACTTCTGCATCGCCAAGCAATTGCCCAGCTCGGACCTTGCCCTATCCATCGGCGTAGTTTTAAGCTTCAGTGAGATGAGTCATTCCAGAATTAAGGTGGGAAA
This sequence comes from Candidatus Poribacteria bacterium, assembly GCA_047517405.1. Classification (GTDB taxonomy): domain Bacteria; phylum Poribacteria; class WGA-4E; order WGA-4E; family PCPOR2b; genus PCPOR2b. The sequence continues at coordinate 34,794 of JAKZSX010000373.1, forward strand.
AATCGGAGAAACCCTTGCCATCGAACATTTCAAAGCGCAAGGATATGAAATTCGTGCACAGAACTATCGTACGCGCTCAGGTGAGATTGATCTCATCGTTCAACGTGGAAAACGGGTTGTGTTCGTTGAAGTCAAGACACGGCGGAGCCGTAAGTTCGGCATACCACAGGCAGCTGTTACTCCTACCAAACAGAAACAAATCTCTAAGGTTGCGCTGAATTATCTGCAAACCCACAATCTCCTAGATGTCCCTTGTCAATTCGACGTTGTTGCAATTGTTCTGTCGTGGAAGTTTGAACTCATCAACCTTCACCACATCGAGAATGCGTTTGAGTTCTGTGCTGACGAGTGATGACCCCTCGCGTAGTTGCGCTGATTTTTGGCTATAGTTGTGTAGCATATTTCTATAACAGCAATTTGGCGAAGTTATTTCTCGCGCAAACTGGAGAGCATATTTCGGAGATAAACAGCATCCTCTTTCGCCCACTGTTCCAGATTCGGCGGGGTGGTTTCCGCGTACCCAACCTGACGAATAATCGATTCATCGAAGCGGTACTCCGTATGCACCGTTAAGGGTCCCTCAAAACCGCTTTTGCATAGAAGCCCCAAATAACGCTCCCAATCGACACATCCGTCTCCCACCTTTACAAAACAAGGAACATAAGGAGGGGTATGATCAGGCTGTGGGAGATAGAGGGCATCTTTGATTCCGATAACGGACAGGTAATCTCCGATCATCGCCAATCCCATTGCCCAATCCTCGCCATCAAGCGCGAGATGTCCGGGATCCGGATAGGCACCGACATGCTGCGGATCGAAACCGTTAATGAGGTGCATCAACCCTGCACAGTTTGATCCAATACATGCGCCACTGTGAATCTGATAGCAGGTTTGCACCCCATATTGTTCACTGAACGCACTAAACCCTTCAAGATCCCTACGCGCGGCATCAACCACCTGCCAATAATCGTCTCCTTCGCTAAACCTCCAGAATCCGATCTTGAGGCGCGGTATGCCCGCTTCCGCACAGGCTGCGTATAACCTCTCTACCTCCGGGGCATTCGGATTTGTTATATCCGTCGCCGCTGTCGCCAACGGACAAGTGAGGTTCTGTCCATCCCAAACTTTCATCGCTTTGGGGAGGGTTTCAATCACGTTATCGACTTGGATAGGATGTCCTGGACGGACACAGATATCCACCCCATCGTAGCCGAGTTCAATGGCTTTCTCGCCAAGTTGTTCCACAGATAGTTCCGTAAAGAACTTAGAATTGAGTACGATTTCCATTTAGGGTTCCTCCCGATGAAATTGTTTATAATATCTAATCAACTGCCTGTTGTCCTGCTGCAAGCGACGTAGATTTTCTTCGCCTTCGCCGTCAGAAAGGGTCAGGAATGATTCCAACCTAACGTCAACGCCGATGGCGGATTGGACTTCTACGATGTAAGGCTACCTAATCGCGATGGAAATGCTTACCCGGAAGATACTTAATCTCTAACTCGACATCGCGGACGTAGCACAAAGGAGTCACCTCAGGATCGCGCAGCAGCAGCGTAACTTCGAGGACGTTGTTCCCTTTTTGGGGCCAATGACTTGGGTCAAGACGGTAGATGAACCAGTAGCCTGAACCGGTGCGATAACGTGGTGCCCGCATCCGGTACATCTCATTGATTTTGCGCAGCAGATGTGCTGGCAACTCTACTCCGTTGAGTTGAAACCGCAGCCGGTCGTTTTCGGTGATGTTCATGATTCGCACGCGTAGGAGCACCTCGTGGACTCTACCCACCCGCTCCCACCGGGGAAGATCGTCGCTAATTGTCAAGTCTAACTGGACGGGGACGTTCACAACCAAGTTGGCGGGCAATTGTGATGTCAGTCTCTCTCCAGATTCAGGACTCGGAAAGCGACCGGTTTCCGTGGGGATATGGTAGAATTTATCTTTGGGTGCCATAATATCGGGGTGAGGTAATTCACGAAGTTTTTCATAGAACGAGGCTCCATAGGGCCAGTTCGTGAACCACTGACTGATATACAGTCCATCAATGCCTTGATCCCAGTAGTTGCAAGCCGCGGCACGAATCATTTCAATCGATGCTTCGCCCAAGCGGTCAGAGTCTACGTTGCTATCAATAGCAGCATGAATACGGCACTTCGTTCCTCTAGCAGACTCTACTAAGAAACGGAGATCATCAAGCAGGGGTGCTTCATACGTCAGAGAAGTACCGTTTGGGTCCCGCAACTCGGGCCTCGAAATAGCTTGGGCGATGAGAACATCCACGATGCCCTGCCGCATCCATTCTTGCGGGTCTAGCCCACGGGACAGACAGATCTCGACATTGGACGGGATGCTGATTGCTAACTCTCGCTCGGAGCCACTTCTTTTTACTGCCTTATAGACCGTTCCAACCCACTCGGTCATGATCTGACGCCCTTCATCCACTTCATCTGGGTGGAAGTAGTGGGGCCAAAAATTGAATTGGAGTTCAAATCCATCGACTTCATAGTTGGTAAGCACCTCTGAGATGAGCGCGAATCGCTCATCGCGTACAGCTTGGTGCATGAAATCAGCACAGTGAATACCGGGGAACATGGGATCTATGTTGCCCTTTACACCGATTTCTAGATGCTTGTTATCCAATCGAAAATCCGAGCTGCGAACATCGTACCCGCCTCCCCCTCGCTCGCCGCTTTCTAACTGCATCAGCAGCGTGGGATAGATCAGTAACCCCACATCATGGGCGCGGTTGCAGATCACCCGCAAAGGGTCGTTGTCCTCTTGGATCAGATGCAGTGCATTCTGGTATGCCCGACGGAAGATAAGGTGGTGCCATTTTTGGACATTATGCCCCCACAGCTCGCCAACCTCCGTATCATGTAGGACCGTCCGCCCGTCGCCCAAGCAAAACATTAGTGCCTCGACAGGAGTACCAGCCAACTCGTCAACTGCTGCTTCGCACTCCTCTTTCTGCATCGCAGGCTCGTACATGTAGAGCAGCGGATGTCTTCCGTCATGGTAGAACATGATGCGTGGCTTTCGCATTGTAGATCCCTTCATTTGAGATAACCGATTTTGTAGTCAGGACTGGTGAACTCCTATTTTGCCACGATGCCCTTCCAAAAGTCAAGGAGATACCTATGTTAGATTCCGAAGGAAAAAGTGAACCATTTTCTTTTCGTTCATATCAAAAGAAAGTGCAAAACGCAAAGAGCGTGAAACGTGATGCGTGAAACGTGAAAACCATCTGTTCATTAGTTCATTGGTGCAGTCAGGCTAGGAAGCCCGACCTACGGGACTCGTAGAAAAAGGAAGCGCAAAACGCAAAGAGAAACCGAGTTTTTGGCAGTAAGGAACAACGATCGTTGTTCCCTACGGTTTCTGTTGCACGGTTTCTTAACATTAGCCTCCCTTTTTTAGATCTCTTTTCTGAGCAATTCTTGCTATAATTTACTTTACGTTGGTGGAGGGCAAAATGGAATAGAATCTAAGGAGATACAGCACTATTGTGAGGCTGTCCAACTTATGGGCGAAAGGAGCGCTATCATGGTCGATCAGCAGTACCTTCTCAATGACGGAGGGGTACAGAACTTCATCAAAAATGGGTATATCACAATCCACCCCGATTTGCCCGATGTCCACGAAGAAATTTACCGGGAGACTGCAACAATATTTGAGAAAGAGGGAGATCCGCGGAATCATATCCTTCAAAAAGTTCCTGCGCTGTATCAGGTTTTTGCCCATCCGACTGTCCGCGGTGTCTTGACCAGCCTTTTGGGACCGAATTACATGATGCACCCACACCGCCACGCACATATGAAGCAGCCGGGACAAAAAGGTGGTGCTTGGCATCAAGACGGCAGATCGAAACATTTCACGACGAAAGACCATGGGTGGCTTTTTGAATGGAGACGACACCATCGCTTTCGGTCTGTTTGGGCATGGTATTATCCGCAGGAGGTCACCGAGGATATGGGACCAACAGCGGTGATACCGGGGGTGCAGTACTACGATTTGGAAAGTATGCGGCACTACAACGATGCATACAGTGATCCAGAGATTGGCGCGCTGCTTTGTGGAAAGGCAGGCACAATAACGATTGGTCACTATCATCAGTGGCACAGCAGCTGGGGGGCAAATCACAGCAACAAGAATCGTTACATGATCAAGTTTCTCCTCACCCGCACAGAAGAGCCGCAACAGCCCTCTTGGAACACCAATGGCATTACTTCAACCAATGCGGAACCACTCACCGGCGATGCGCCGACCCCCGGTCAGGACGCGGTATGGAAGCATGTGTGGGATTGGTTAAGTGGAGACAATGAGACAATGACAAAAAATGGAGACAGGAATGGAAATCACGTTTCTGAGTTGATTGACACATTGCGCCATGCCTCCGCACCTGCTCGCCTGAATGCCATTTATACCCTCGGCGCGATTGGCGAACCTGCTGCGGGTCAATTGATAGAGGTGCTACGTCAAACCGCTGAACCCACTGAGATTACGGATGAGCCTATCTTAACCCATGCGGCGTATGCCTTGAGTGCGATTGGTACAGCCGCTGTTGCCCCGTTAATTTCTGTGCTGAATGACGATGCGGCGTGGTGGGTACGTGCAACCGCAGCAGATACCTTGGGAGATATCGGTAAACCTGCCGCAGAAGCTGTTCCCGCGTTGATTCAGGCGTTGGATGATCCGTCCGAGTGGGTGCGTCGCAATTCAGTGAATGCACTGGGGACAATCGGTGAAGGGATGGACGCATTGATAGCTGCTTCAAAGGATGACCATCCGTTGGTTCGCAGCAATGCGGTGAACGCACTGGCGAGGACGTGCAAAGAGACTGATAGAGGCATTGACGCTGCTAGCCGTGCGCTATCAACGGTGATGTATGACGATGAGTATGCCATTATCCGCGAGTACGCGATTAGTGCATTGGGAGAGATAGGATCCATAACCGACAGGGAATAACGATCGTTATTTCCTACAATACCTACAACCCCGTTCCTACTTGAGGATCAACATCTTCCGCGTGGCAGAAAAATCACCCGCCATCAGGGTGTAAAAGTAAACTCCACTTGCCACTTGTTCGCCAAGATTGTTTCGTCCATCCCAGTGGACTGCTTTTGACCGACTCTCGTAGGCAGATGCAATCCGATGTCCAACCTCAAGTGTACGGATAATCTGACCGCTTAAGTCGTAGATGGTCAATGTCACGAAAGCGTCCTCCGCCAACCGATACGGAATCCATGTCTCCGGGTTAAATGGATTCGGGTAGTTGGACAACAGTTCCGTTTCCGTTGGGGTCAAGGCTGCCAAGAGTTGCTCAAGCACCATAATCCCCATTTTCATGATGAGATCCCTAACCTCAAGTGCTCTTGCATCGATCAACCACTGTTGAACCGCTACCGCTGTGAGCGTCTCAGGTACTTGTAGGTGCACTGATGGTGCGGCTGCCGCACCATCAAACATGCCCGCAACCAAGACCAGATCCAGAATATTGACAACCCCATCGCGGTTGACATCTACCACCAGATTGGTCCCTGTATTTCCGAGTTCAGATGCAATCACAATCAAATCCAAGATATTCACGCTTCCGTCGCTATTGACATCCGCTGTAATTGGTGGTGATTCAGTATCGGAGATGGCGTGAAAGGTAACTTTCCCCTGAATTCCAGCGGCGGATACTTCGACGGTGTTTATTCCCAGATTCGGCCCCAGCGTGAGCGTACTTTGTGCCCTGCCGTTTTCATCGGTTTTTGTGATTGTGGTACTGAGTGTGCCGCCACCGGCGGTGACAGCAAACCTCACCGAAATCCCTGTGAGCGCAGAACCGTCTTCATCCTGTGCTTCAACGACAAATGGTTGGGACAACGATGTGAAGGCTACCCCTTTCTGGTTATCACCTGAGATTTTCAGCAGTGCAGGATGGGTTCGGTTGTCAAACTCAACTGTAACTCCTCTGCTTTGGAGGGTGGGAATATGGGCGTGGATAGATAGGTAACTCAAGGGATTACTCTGCACATTAACTGTGTCTCTACTCCCCAATCCTGTATTGGCTACCAAGGGTAAGAGGTCCGAAATATTGTTGCCCCAAAGATACAAGGCTGTCAGTTTTGTTAATCCCGCCACAGAGGATATATCCGATATTGAGTTGCCCCAAAGACTTAACCATGTCAGGTTGGTGGCGTGTTCAAGCCCGGTCAAATTGCTGATGCTGGCTCCACCGGCATTAAGCACAGTCAACTTCGCCATCTCCGCTGTCGTGATGGTTGCACCGTACGCCTTGACGAGTGCTTTCTCAATTTTAGTGCGGAGGTTGCGGTCAGGGATTTTCACGCTTTGCGTTTCAACGGCGTCAAAGTATACCGCAACCCATTTTCGCTGTAGGGTAGGGATATGGGTGTTGATGGAGGTGGCGTTCAGCGGATTTCCTCTCACATCAACCCCATCTCCATCGCCCAACCCCATATTTGAAACCAGCGGAGATAGGTCTGATATAGAGTTGCCCCAAAGAGACAGCTGTGTCAGGCTGGTTAAGCCCGCCAACGGTGAGATGTCTGATATGTTGTTGTAGTGAAGAAACAGCCAGTCCAAGCTGGTTAAGCCCGCCAACGGTGAGAGGTCTGATATAGAGTTTCCATCAAGATACAGCGATCTCAGGCTGGTGGCGTGTTCAAGCCCGGTCAAATTGCTGATGCTGGCTTCATCGGCATCAAGCCAAGTCAACGTCGCCATCCCCGCTGTCGTGATGGTCGCACCGGACCCCTTGCCGAGCGCTTTCTCAATTTTAGCGCGGAGGTTGCGGTCAGGGATATTCACTGTTTCCGTTCCAACGGCGTAAAAAATTACCCTAACCCCTCTGCGCTGTAGAGTAGGGATATGGGTATTGATGGAGGTGGCGTTCAGCGGGTTTCCTCTCACATCAACCTCATTTTCACTGTCCAACCCCGTATTTGAAACCAGCGGCGATAGGTCTGATATAGAGTTGCCCCAAAGCTCCAGCGATACTAGGTTGGTTAAGCCTGAAAGAGGAGAGATATTTGATATAGCGTTTCTGCTAAGAAACAGCCCTCGCAGTTTGGTTAAGCCCGCCAACGGTAAGAGGTCTGATATAGAGTTTTCAGCAAGAAACAGCCAATGCAGGTTGGTTAAACTTGAAAGAGGGGAGATTTTGATATGGAGTTTCTATCAAGATTCAGGTCTATCAGTTTGGTTAAGCCCACCAACGGTGAGAGGTCTGATATAGAGTTTCCATCAAGAAACAGAAATATCAGGTTGGTTAAACTTGAAAGAGGGGAGATATTTGATATAGAGTTTTCAGCAAGATCCAGCTCTGTCAGGTTGGTTAAACCTGAAAGAGGGGAGATATTTGATATAAAGTTACCCTCAAGATCCAGCTCTGTCAGGTTGGTTAAACTTGAAAGAGGAGAGATATTTGATATAAAGTTATCCCCAAGATTCAGCTCTGTCAAGTTGGTTAAGCCCGCCAACGGTGAGAGGTCTGATATGGAGTTTTCATAAAGATGCAGCAATGTCAGGTTGGTTAAGCCCGAAAGGGGTGAGATATTTGATATAGAGTTTTCAGCAAGACCCAGCAATGTCAGGTTGGTTAAGCCTGAAAGGGGTGAGATATTTGATATAAAGTTTCCATAAAGAAACAGCTCTGTTAGGTTAGTTAAGCCTGAGAGGGGTGAGATATTTGATATAAAGTTGCGAACAAGATTCAGCTTTGTCAGGTTGGTGGCGTGTTCAAGCCCGGTCAAATTGCTGATTCTGCGTGCACGGACATCAAGCTTAGTCAACGTCGCCATCTCCGCTGGCGTGATGGTCGCACCGGACGCTTTGCCGAGTACAGCCTCAATTTTAGCGCGGAGCCTAGGATCAGGAATATCCACAACTTGTACTGTTGCCGTCAATGGAAGGGTGAAACACATCAACAGGGAAAATATGAAGCAAAGAAATTGTTTGTTCATATTCTTCCTCAAGAAAGAGTGTTTGCCAAAGATAACCGAAGTTGCCACCTTGATAAGAACACGGAAATCTGTGTTGCCTATAATTAGCGGCTCATTGGTTGATTGGTTCAGGTGAGTGGCACGACGGAGTCCCGATAAGATCGAGATTCAAAGCAACTAGGGCTTTGGAGGTCGGGCAAGTCCGAGAAGATCCCGTGACCGGGGACGCCCGACCTACGGATATAGGAGGTTAACTTTTATTGCGTCTCACATAACTAGGTTCTGTTGACATCTGATAGATTAAACCAATCTTGAGGCAATTTCGGATAACTGTCTCGGTTTTTGGTGGATTGTCATTGGCGACAGCAAAATGTCAACGCGCTTTAGCTATTTACGTTAGTTAAGCGTGTTCTAAGAGACCACCGGCGTCCAGTACACGCCAAAAGGTGTAGTCTGCGTGGTGGACAATCGTGTTCTCCAAGCTGCGGACAACTAACTCGCCCTCACCTGAATGGGCACCTGCCGTGTGTGTGACCGCCTCTGGAAGCCCGACGGTCAGGCAGACGTGTACACCGTAGCCCGGATGCCGAATTGATGGGAACCCAGCAGTGCTTGGCGATTCTCGCCAGCGGGCTTGGTTTTCCGGGTCGAATTCCCACGGTTTGCCCACATCATGGCACAACGCGCAGGCAATCAGGAGATCGCGGTCTACCCCAAGTTCGGGAAACATCGCCGTCAGTTCGTCGCCGATTCGCATGGCAAGCAGCGTGACCCCACGGATATGGTGGGTTTGAGTTCCCCGCTTGAGCGGAGGCGTGTCTGGATTGCCCGACGCACGAATTTCGTCAATGGATTTGAATGAACTCTTCCCGAGGGAGTAAGCCCACGCATCGATAACCTTATTCCGCAACGTTTCGTCGCTGATCTCGTTCACTTCGGGCAATGAGCGAACCACCGATTGTCGTAACTCTTCAGAAATTTGCATAATCTCCTCCTATAGAAATCGTTAGATTCTGTTGACATTTCATCACAATCGAATAATCGCGAGGCGTGCACAAACACATGGTCTTTCGTAGGGGTTGGGTTTCCCAACCCTTTGGTCACACATCATAGACGGTTTTGAGCTTCTGTAGGTCGATTTTGGAAAATCGACGGTTCGGTATCGAGATATGAATATAGACCTACAATCAACTCAACCTGTATGGTTTGGGGTTTCCAACCCGCGTTGGTCAATGGGCGAGGGGACCTCGCCCCTACGATTACGGACAGTTTTACATAAATGTCAACACGCCCTAGTCAAAATAGATGAAGTCACCTGCTCAGAAAATTATACCATAAATCTGTCTCCAGAGTTGTCATTTCCAACTTGGTTTGTACCAATTTAATCAGGAGGCGATTGGTATTGTTAATATCAGGAAAAAGGACTAGACCTCGCCCCCAATCCAAATTTCTTGGTTTGAACTTGACCGCTATCAGTGACTGTGATACCATCTATCCACATGAGGTTTCATCATATCTATCACCACAATTTACCACGCAAGGAGCAAATCATTGAGA
>JAKZSX010000374.1:0-5230 GCA_047517405.1 Candidatus Poribacteria bacterium
TCACCTCCGGTGGAATCTTCAGTCGATGCCAGTGGGTGGCAAGATGCGCGTAGGCATGAAGTATGGCGATACGCGGTGTATCTCGCTTCCAGACGGGTCCTGCATGACAGAGGTTCTCCGTAAAAAAGATGGCACTGCCAGCCGGACATTCGTAACGTACCAAAAACTCACTCTCTTTCCCATCCTCCCACGACATGTGATCCGGGTGCATCGGGAAGTTTCCCTTGTGGCTGCCGACAATGAAACAGGTCGCACCGTCCTCCTTCTTCACATCGGTCAGTTCAAAGACGACCCGTACCATCCCGGCGTGAATTCGCCCATCCTTGACACGATAGCCGAAGATGGGATCTGCCTGTCCTCGTCCGCCGCCGTGCAGTTCGCCGTGCGACTCTCCCTTCAATCGCCAAGTCAATCCACAAGCCTCGAGTCGGACATCGGGACCGATGATTTCGTGCAGCACCTCAATCACTTTTGGATGATCAATCAACAGACTTGCAGCACCTCCCGGAATGGCTCGATGCTCCGGCGGGAGAGACTCAGGATCGTGTCGAATCCGGTCGGCTTGGTTTACGATTGCGGCAACTTCATCGGGCGTCAAAATCGCCGGGCGGACTAAAAAACCGGCTAAGTCAAACCGGAAGCGTTCTTCTTCGGTCATTGCCATACCGTTATCCTCCATTATGTGTGTTTTCGGCTTTAGGGGCGGTGATCGGTATTCACCGACGGCTCGTCGTTGTTGATAAAACGTTCCATTGTATTGTGAGTTGCTGGGCGGGTACGGAAATCAGCAATCCACGGCTCGCGGAAATATGCTTGCTTTTCCCGCGGCAGTCCGGCGATCACTTCAGGTGGAATCGTCAACCGATGCCAATGCGTGGCAAGATGCGCGTAAGCGTTGAGCACCGTTACACGCGGTTCTTCGCGTTGCCATGCGGGTCCGGCGTGGCAGAGGTTTTCCGTGAAAAAGACCGCACTACCCGCTGGGCAGTCGTAGCTCATCAAGAACGGGCTGCGCTTTCCCGGCTCCAACGACAGGTGATCCGGATGCATCGGAAAATTCGCCTTGTGGCTCCCGACGATGAAATGGGTGCCGCCGTCCTCCTTACCAACATCGGTCAGTTCAAAGACAACGCGCACCATCCCTGCGTGAATCCGTCCATACCTGACACGGTAGCCGAAGATAGGATCTGCCTGTTGGGGTCCACCACCGTGAAGATCGCCATGCGCCTCTCCCTTCTGACGCCAGACACAGTAGCTATTCTCAAGCCGAATATCGGGTCCGATAATTTCGTGCAGCACATCGATGACCTTCGGGTGGTCGATTAGTACACTCGACGGACCACTCGGCACAGCGCGATGTTCTGGAGGCAATGATTCTGCATCGTGCCTGATATGGTATATCTGATCTCTAATCCCGGTAATCTCCTCCGATGTAAGGATAGCCGGACGTATCAGGAAACCGGTCAAATCGAAACGGAAACGTTCCTCTTCAGTCAACCCCATAGTTCTTTCCTCCATGTAAATCAGTTAGTTCAGTAATCAGCATCTCAATCTCGGTGACGAGGGTTTCTAGTTCACAAATGACCTGCTGCCTCCCGTGCTTATCGAAGGGCCCCTCAAGGAGTTTGGTGTATCTCTCAAGAAAATTGGGAGGTAATAAACTCAGTTTTTCGTACTCAACCTCAGACCGTTTGACAGCTGGATCATATTTCTCATTAACGGCGAACAGAAGGGTGTGGAGTGCATCACGCATTCTGTGAAAAAAGAAATGGAAAAATGTAAGACCAAACCCTCTCTTGGCACCGTCTTTAAGTTCCGCAAGGCAATCTTTTAGGGTGTATAGACTATCTGAAATCAGTGTCCGCTTGAGTTGAGCCGGATAAGGATAGAGGCAACCGATAAGATCTCTCAGGAATGAGCAGGGATCGTACAGAATGATTCCGTTTTCCAAAAGCCCAAGCATTGTATACGGACGGAATTTTTGCTCAGGAATAGATGTCGCACCCTCCTGTGTAACTCGCCTAACAACGGCTCTAATCCAGCCCACCGTATTGTACGAAATCTCAAACAGATCCGCGTTCACACGGAGATGATCGCCTTGTGGAAACCACTGGGGGTCCCACCCCACGGCGGCGTCGCTCTCCTCAAAATGAGTTACGCCTTGGATGCTCTCCAAGACCTGTTTTCTCTCCAACGCCGAAACAACCTCAGGTTCGCAGAACACGAAAAGATCCAGATCCGAGTATTCATCAAACGTGCCCATCGCATACGAGCCGAAACACAAGATTGCCTGCACGCCTTCCAGTTCTGCGAGACTCTCGACGACGGAGGCAGTTTTGTTATGGACGAGAGCGATTGGTTTCATTTTCCACTTATAGTGTCTCTTTTACCCTTCGGGGTAGGGACGGAAGCCTCGAACCATCAACCCACGCTGTTCATTCGTTTTCTTGGCTTCAGCAGCACGTTTCTCCGCTTCGGCGCGGTTTGCGGTGGTGGTCCCACCAACAACAACATAATCGTCCACCCGCCGGTAACGGTTAATGAATACCGGGCGCGGTTTGTCCGAGTGATTTTGCTTGGAACCGTGAATCATCTTGACGTGGAAAAAGATGGAGTCCCCCGCCTTACCAACGATCGGCAGTGCCCGTTCCCAGGGCCATTCATCATCATCTAAGCCGAGATGCGAAAAGGTATCAATATGCTTGAGTTGACCGAGCCGATGTGAGCCGGGGACAACGTGCAGCGCACCATTGACCAGATCTGTATCCACCACATAGTTCAGGAGCCCCACAGGACCTTCGTAGCGGTGTTCAAAATAGGCGGAATCCTGATGCAGATGTTTCGGATGCCCGCCGACCGGCTCTTTATAAAGACACTGCCCATTGCCGTATACCTCGACGCTCTGTCCCAGAATCGCCTCAACAATGTCCAAAGCACGTTCATCAAGTGCGGAGCGGAAAAATGCAGCACTGGTAAAGTAGTTGATTGCCAAGACCATGATCTGTTTGTCACGGGAATAGCCGGGCGGCGCGGGTAGAAAGAGGGTCCCGTTTGGTGTGCGCCAACCCTCCACAATTTTCTCTGCACAATCAAGTGAAGCAATTGACTCCGCGGCAGCTGCCTCAATGTCTCGGTGGATCTCATCGATGTACGGTTTCATCAACCCACGGACGACAAGCGCACCGTGCTTCTTAAATGTTTCCGCAGCCGCTTGGGGGTTCAAGTCATCTGCAAATACCTCAATGTCTTCAACTGTTACAGTTGAGTCTGTTGCCATAGGTGGATCTCCATGTTGGAATAAGGATGCTATTATCGGATCAAGAGCATAGCATACCTACCCCGATTTGTCAAAATTTCGATCTCTTTTTGGGTCGCGATTTGGAAGGTACGCCCCCGACCCTCTATTTTGCGTAGTAGGAGGGAATTCCAATGCCCGACTCTTGCGTCGGTTCCTGACGTCCCGATAAATCGGGATTTCGCTTACGCTCAACTTGCGGTTTATCAACTAGCAACTTAGGTTATTATAACGCAAGTTGCTAGATAGCCTCTAGGTCGAGTTTCCATACTCGACACCCATTAGAAATAACCGAATTTATCCAAGATCAAGGTGGCTGAACAACAAGCAGTGATTGACTCGGTCTATCGTACATCAACCCAGCGCGACACATGTCGCCCCGCTGGGGCTTTGGGTATTTGTTTATCACATTTTCTATACACATATCGCCCCGCTGGGGCTAATGAGGAATGATACGTAAAGCGTGAGAAGAAATTGTTTTGATACCTTACCGATTATTTGCTAAGAAAGTTGGGTTTCACTCGTTCTATATAGAAAACTCGATTGTTGAAAGCAAGACATCTCTATTGTCTTTGATAGCGATGCATTTTGAGCCGTTCAACCCAACCTACGTGCTGATGAATTATCTTTGCTGCCCTAAATCGCTGAAGATTTGGGTGGCAACTTGGGTTATTATACCAATTCCTCATTGAGATGTGTTAAAAATTAAAAGCGTTGATTTTTAACCTGACTTTGTGGTATTTTGATCGTCCCGGACGTAGTTCGGCGATTCATCGTCCATTTTCCGAAAAAAGGAGTCTTCTGTTGATTACCCAAGCCATCCATAAGGTTATCAAAGCTATCCGCAGAATAATCGACAACCTGTTTAATAGAGGAAGCAAAGAGCCGGACAGTGCTATAGACAACCTTTCCGACTCACGCTTAGCGTTGAAGGAACATTTCGGGTATGACGACTTCCGCGCAGGTCAGCGTGAGGTTGTTGAGAAACTCCTATCCGGCAAGAATCTGCTTGGTGCTTTCCCAACTGCGTTTGGGAAATCCATCTGCTATCAGTTGCCGGGGCTGATGTTGCCGGGGCTTACGGTGATTATTTCGCCGTTAATTTCGTTGATGAAAGATCAGGTAGATGCCTTGCGAGAAAAGGGGATTGACTCCGCAGGCTTACTAAATAGCAGTTTGACTGCTGAGGAATATGGACAGGAACTAAATCGATTAGTGGACGGTAAGATCAAGTTGTTGTATGTGTCGCCCGAACGGTTCCGTAGCCGTCGATTCCTGAATACCTTAAAATCCCATAAGGTTTCGCTGTTCGTGGTTGATGAGGCGCACTGCATTTCTCAGTGGGGACACGATTTCCGACCGGACTATCTCGCGCTTCGGACCGCTATCCAAGCGGTGAAGCCGGGTTCAGTCGCATTATTCACAGCAACCGCAACACCAGAGGTCAGGGAGGACATTATAAAGCAACTCCAAGTCGAGAAGTGCGAGACGTTAATCCAGAGTGTAGAACGTCCCAATCTAAAGTTCAGCGTCTGCGAGGTACCGGGCGAACCGGAGAAATATCAGTTACTGACAAAGCAGTTGGAACAGCTTACCGGGAAAGGGATTGTGTATGCCGGCACTCGGCGGCAAACTGAGGAGATTGCGGAACATCTCAAAGGGGAGGGTTACCGCGTTGATTTCTATCATGGTGCTCGTGAGGAATCGGAACGGACGCGGGTGCAGGATGCGTTTTTCGACGATACAGAGACGGGTATCGAAATCGTGGTTGCGACCAATGCATTCGGGATGGGGATTGATAAGCCCGATATCCGGTATGTTATCCATTGGACGATTGCGGGGTCGCTCGAACATTATTATCAAGAAGCGGGACGCGCAGGGCGGGACGGTGAGGAGTCGCAGTGTATCCTGTTCTTCTGTTCAGGCGACCGGCGT
>JAKZSX010000375.1:0-9330 GCA_047517405.1 Candidatus Poribacteria bacterium
AAATTTTCACCGTGCAACACCATTTCAACGGACCCTTCTTAATTTTTCAAACGAATCTTTTAACAGCATGAGTCCTCAATGATTGCAATCATCGACTACGGCGCGGGAAATCTGACGAGCGTTGAGCGCGCTGTAAAATACTTAGGCTACGACGGAAAAATTACTGCGGATGCCCAGACCATTTTGGGTGCAGAAAAGATTATCTTTCCCGGCGTGGGTGCGGCACGGGCAACAATGGATAACCTGAACGCGGCTGGGCTTGCGGAGGTTTTGTGGAAGGTTTACGAGTCGGGTAAGCCAATGTTGGGAATCTGTATCGGTATCCAGATCCTGTTTGAGCACAGCGAAGAGGAGGACACCAATTGCCTCGGTATCCTATCCGGCGTTGTCAAAAAGTATGGAGCAACACAGACCCTAAAGGTGCCACAGATCGGCTGGAATGAGGTGTATCAGACCCAGGCGCATGCAATTTTTCAAGATGTTCCAAATCCTGCACATTTCTATTTTGTCAACTCGTACTACCCGATTCCACAGGACGACTCATACATCGTCGGTAAGACCACCTACGGCGTTGAGTTTTCGAGTGTTGTTGCTCATCAGAACCTGATCGCTATGCAGTTCCATTTGGAGAAAAGCGGTCGAATTGGACTCAAGATGCTTGATAATTTCTTGCGAGATGGACAGTGAGATTCCTTGTGGTTCAAATCTCTGAATCCTCGATGCTTCCTCGGAAGCAACTTTTGAAACCGTGCGTTCATGCTAACTTTCTTCCTGATATTCGTCGTCCTACTGATTAACCTTTTTGTTTACGGCTTGAATAGCCCGCAGAACTACGGTGTTGTCTCGCATCTGTACTATGGGATCATGATCCTTGCAGGGATATACGACAATCGTCGCGGACAGTATCTGTTGCTGGCGTGCACAGTATTAGCCAATTGGATACACGCAGGGCTCTACTATGAGCAGATCCATTTTGGTGTGGTTGCGATCTTATATCCTATCATTGCGTATTTCATCGTCCGCACGATCCAGCTTTTCAAAGTGCAACGCACCACCATGGAGGCGCAGCTTCGGCAGATTGATCAAGTCAACACTGATCTTGAAAAACGGGTGCGCGATCTGTCTACCCTTTTTGATATTGGTGATACAGCAAACACCGCTCTGGAATTAGATGAACTGTTCCAGAAGATTATCAGAACCCTTGCTGACCGGATGGGAGTATACCGGGGTGCACTGAGGATCTGGGAGGATGGCGAGCCAGTGAAAAAGGTTGAGGCGGTTTTCGGATTGACACAGGCGGAGCTTCGGCGCGGAACGGATAGTCAAATTGATCTCATCCAACAGCAGGTGCTCCAGTCCGGGCAACCGATTGGTGTGCCACATAGTCGCACTCCCCTTCAACAGATGGAATTTCTAGATGCGAAATCGGTGCAGTCCAAAGATCCAATCGCTTTCTGGTGTGTTCCCGTGGTGGTGGACGAGAAGGTAATCGGTACACTAACGATTGATAAGGCATCGGACGAGTTTTCTATTGACGATGATATTCGTGTTTTGACAATTATCGCTGCGATCGTGGCGCAGCGCGTCAAGATTCAGCAGGTTATTGACTCCCTTGTGCAATCCGAACGCCTCGCAACGCTGGGCAAACTTGCGACAACGGTGGCACACGAGGTGAGAAACCCACTTGCCGGGATCCGCGGTGCAGCGCAGCTGCTTCAACTTGAAGGCGAGGCGAATTCAGGAACCCAAGAATACATTGAGGTGATTATCAAAGAGGTAGATCGGTTGAACCGTGTGGTTGAGCAGCTGCTTGTGTCTGGCAACCCACGTACCGCTGGTGTTAAGCCTAATGACATTAGTGACTTAATCGAGAATAGCCTCTCAATCTGTCAGCCGGAGTTACATCGGGACAATATCCGTGTTGAAAAGCGTTTTGCTGACGATTGTCCGTCGGTTGCCGTAAACGATGATGGAATGACGCAGGTGTTGCTGAACCTATTTCGTAACGCAATTGAATCGATGGAAGCCGGTGGGGGCTTGACGGTTCAAACCGTTTATAATTCTGCAACTCAGGTCGTTCAAATTTATATCAAGGATACCGGACGTGGTATACCGCCGGAGGTTGCTTCCCGTCTGTTTGATCCATTCTACACAACGAAACAGAAAGGCACAGGACTGGGTCTAGCAATTAGCCAGCAAATCGTTGAGGAACACGGCGGTACTATCGAAGTTGATGCAACAGAGTCTCAAGGGGCAACGTTTATTGTCACGTTGCCGGTTTGAAGTGGTCCCAAATTCATCTGCGGCAGGAAGCATGAATCTATCCGATTTCATAAATCTAACACCGGTAGACTCATGTAATCCTACCCAATTCATGTTCTAAAATTCTCATGGCACACACAATTCTCATCGCTGACGATGACGATAGCATCCGCTTTGTTTTGGAGAAAGCCCTTCAGAAGGAGGGGTATCGGACATTTTCCGCACGAAACGGGAAAGAAACGGTCAATCTCCTCCGCTCAGAAGCGATTGACACAATATTTCTCGATATCTTTATGCCTGATGTCAACGGGTTAGATCTGATCGAAGAACTTCAGGAGATCAACAAAACCGCATCGATTATTATCATCACTGCCCATGGTACAACGCAAACTGCCATTGAAGCAGCAAAACGTCACGCTTATGACTATGTGACCAAGCCGTTTGATCTCAAAGAGATTACATCTTTGCTATCTCGTGCCGTATATGCTGCCGATCAAACGAAAGCAGCGATGGCAGAAGATTTGCCCTCACAGGATATTGTTACATCACAAAACGGGGATAACGTAGGCACTCAGATTGTTGGGGAGAGCGATGCCATGCATGCGGTCTACCTGACCATCGGACGGGCAGCAATCAGTGACGAAACAGTTCTGATTATGGGGGAGAGCGGAACCGGTAAAGAGTCCATTGCCAAGGCAATACACCAAAATAGTAAGAGGGCAGATAAAGCGTTTGTAGTGGTGGATTGTAGCGCGATCCCATCGGACCTGATCGAAAGTGCGCTTTTTGGGCACGTTAAAGGAGCGTATACTGGTGCCGACACGGCGCGCCAAGGGAAATTTGAGCAAGCAGACGGGGGAACGATTTTTCTGGACGAGGTTGGTGAATTACCGATAGAAGTGCAGATGAAGCTGCTGCGTGTGCTCCAAGAACGGGAAGTTGAACCAATCGGATCGAATGAGATTCGCCAGATTGATGTAAGGGTGGTTGCCGCTACAAATCGACGCCTTGATTTGGCTATCCAAGAGGGGGCGTTTCGGGAAGATCTGTTCTATCGGCTCAATGTAGTGCCAATCGTTTTGCCGCCATTGCGAGATCGGAAAGAGGATATACCTGATCTGGTGGACTTCTTTATGTCCCGTTTTGCTCAAGATTACGGTCGGTCCAAAGGGACAATTTCGTCCGAAGCGTTCAAGCTGTTGACGGCTTATGATTGGCCTGGAAATGTCCGTGAACTTGAAAACGCTCTGAAGCGCGCGCTTGTAATGTGCGCTGGCCAAGTGCTGCTCCCGGAACACTTCCCGGAACTGTCTGGAAGCGCAGTTCCTTCTGCTACAAAGGCACCGACAGGTTTTGAGGCTCGTCTTGCCGCCCTTATGTCAGAGCGCGTGGATGAATTTATCGAATCGGGAGCAGCCTCCGGCTCGCTCCACGCAGATATTCGCGTTGCAGTTGAAAAACCGCTTTTTGAATTTATTCTCCAGCGCACCGGCTGGAATCGCAGGAAAGCTGCCGAGATTCTCGGAATTAATCGGAATACGCTTCATTCTAAAATGGAGGAGTACGGAATTCAAAAACGTTAGATGAACGTACGTTTTAATATGCTATGGATATTGGGAAAGTTATCGGAACCATTGTTGCAACTCGAAAAGATCCGAGCTTGGTTGGATGCCGTCTTCTGGTCGTACAACCCCTTGACGCGGAGGGAAGATCCGTCGGTGCACCGCTCACCGCTGTTGATACACAAGGTGCAGCCGGGTATGGCGAGTTGGTCTATATAGTCACCGGCGGAGATGCCGCATTTGTATCAGCAGAACGTGCAATGCCTGTCGATGTTGCTGTGGTTGGAATTGTTGATTCAATCACTGTAACCGAAGAAGCGGAGGCGTAATGTACATCGCAAAAGTCATTGGTAAAGTGGTTTCGGTTATCAAGCATCCCGCGTATAAAAACCGTACGCTTTTGTTGGTCCAACCGCTGAGCTTGAAATCGGAGTTGGTCCGCACGCCAACTATTGCTGTTGACTACGTGGGAGCAGGTGAGAAAGACATTGTGCTTGTTGGGGCGGGGCCGGGCGTTGCCCAAGAGGTCTTTAACATCGAATCAGCTCCCATAAGAGAGCTGATTATGGGAATCATTGATCGGTTTGATGTGTCGAGTGAAACCTGAGGAGCGGATCGGTAAAACGTGAAACGTTAAGCGTCATGTATCGTAGTTAATGTGTGACGTAATCGTAGATTTGCCTATCTACTCACTTGCCGAAAGGATACGACATCTTGTTTATTCCATTGCCGAGCACCCCATTGACGCAGCAACCTTTCAAGCCACGTGCGGTACAGTTTTTAATCGTTACAAATATCTTGGTTTTTGCATATCAGCTTTACGCACTCTATCAAGGGGTGTTGCTGGCAGAGGTATCCGGGGTAATCCCCAACCAGATTGTCCATCGTTATTCATTCCTGCCACCACTTCCAAACCTTTTCGATAAAACACTTATCACCTCCCTATTCTTACACGATGTCCACATTTTACAGGGGGGATTTATCCACCTCATTGGTAACATGCTTTATCTCTCGGCTTTCGGTCCAACCCTTGAAAGTATGATTGGGAGCCTGAAATTTCTCCTGTTCTACCTATTATGTGGCGTGTTGGCGACGCTCTGTTACGCAATGATTTACCATAATTCTAATTTGCCCCTGATTGGAGCGAGCGGTGCAATCGCCGGCGTAATGGGCGCACACTTTATGGCCTGCCCTAAGGCGCGCGTCCGATGCCTGCTCCTTATCTATATTATCTCTGTGCCTGCAATTGTTCTGCTGCTACCTTGGATCGCCATCCAGCTAGTTAATGTCTATTTTTCATTTCAAGGTGCGTCTATTGCTTGGGCGGCGCATGTTGGTGGGTTTGGTGTGGGGATGCTTCTTATCGGAAAATTTCAACGGACTTGGTTTCGCCCTAAACAAGAGGTGTATAGAATTCGTCCTTATTTTCGATAAGGTAGTTTGTTTGAAAAATCATCGCGACATATCGTGGCGGGGCAAGATACCCTACCTACGATTAGGAGATAAAGCTAGGGGTACCGTGCTGTAAAAAAAGATTGCGAGGTAAAAGGATGAACACCCTAAAATACTTTAGAATTTCCCTCTTATTATCTGCTTGTATCAGCTTATCCGGCTGTGTTTGGTCTTCCCTGTTATCGAATTCATGGAGTGAGAACTTCGCGCTAGCGAGCTATGGGTCAACAGCAAACCACCCAGCACTCAACGATGGGAGATTAGATACGGTTGCAGCGGTTGCGGCGAAAAATGAACGGATCTTTACGTTGAAGTTCCCGGAGGTTAAACAGGTCCGGAAGATTATTATCCATAACGGCAACCTCTTTTGGTTTCATGTGGACTATTGGGATCTGGACAATTTCGAGTGGAAAACAGTCCACTCTGTACGTCAGTTGCGGGATATTGGCAAAAGTCGCGCATCGTCAGAAATTGTCATTGATCGGTTAAATTGTCGCACAAATACTATCCGTATCAACGTTTCCCGTACGGTCGACGATCACGTTGTTACAAAGGTGCTCTTAGCCCCCGGAGACAAGGTTGTCGATCGAAGGACTACACTTGCGGGGGCGTATTATCCACACTTCCGTGTGATCCAGCCGGCGCTGGCACACGTCCGCGAGATCGAGGTGTATCACCTATCATCGAAGTAGCGCCGAATCTTAATTCTACACCTATCGGCCCGCTGGAATTAAAGAGAAGACAAGGAAAGACACGAGTGAATTACCGTTTCACCGCAACGGAAACCCCATCCCGGAGCGGAATGATTGTTGTAAACACATCGGGGGAACTGTAAAGCAGCCGCGTCAACTCTTTGACCCCAATTGTGGTCTGGTGCAGCCATTGCTCCTGTTCATCAAGTCCTTGCGCGTCTGTCTCGGTATCGTGCGTGACGACACGCCCCTGCCACAGCATGTTGTCCGTAATAAACAGCCCACCACTCCTGAGCCGTGGAATCGCCTTACCAAATGCTTCAGGGTAGCCATCCTTGTCGATGTCGTTGTAGATGATGTCAAAATCCCCTTCGGTTTCATCGATGATTTCGAGCGCGTTCCCGACGCGATAGTCGATGCGATCCGCGACGCCGCCGCGTGCAAGATAATCCGCTGCACGGTCGGCATTTTCCTGTGAACCGTCGGTACAAATGATACCCGCTTCCGGTTGTCGCAATGCCTTCGCCATCCAATACGCCGAATAGCCGAAGCCGGAACCCATCTCGAAGATCCGTGTCGGATTCGTCAGCAGCACCAATTGATGTAGCACCCGACCAACGAGGGGACCTACAATCGGGAAACGGCGTTCCTGTGCATATGTCTCCATCTCTGTCAACACCTCATCGCGTGCGGGAATAATGTCGAGTAGGTATTCGTTAATTGAGGGATGAAGCACATCCAAGCGTTCCATAAGCCACTCCTATTCTGTCTGTGGAAAAAATAATGTGTAACGAGTAATGCGTAAAATTTTTCTTCACGTATGACGCATTACTCGTTATCTAGTTTATGCATTCGATTTAAGCCACTAACAACTTATTCCCTATCTTTTCATCCGATAACAAATTTAGGAATTCTAGTTGTTCTTTACAAATAATGGGCGAAATGGTGTGAGCTATTCCAACGACAGTTGGAGTTCCATCCGTTTGCCAGCGCGCAGAACGACTACAGGCAACGCCTTTGCTTCCGGGCGTTCCTGAAGGACATAGCCGATGATGCCACTTTCTGTCAGTCGTTGTGTCTAATCACCAAAAACGACAATAACATCGCCCTTTCGAATCCCTGCTTTGGCAGCATTGGTTTGTTCTCCGCGCTGTCCACCGCGGTTGACCCCACCAACTTTCAACCCCATGTTCGCTTCACCAATCCCTGTGTGTTGGCGTTCGATATCCGACAGGTCCTCTAGAACCATGCCGCCGAGAGCGACAAGGCGCAATTCTTGCGTCGTTGTCCGCCAAGAAATGTCGCCACCTTTTCGCCATCCGTCGTTGAGCGTAACCGTTAAGTCTATCTCCTGTCCATGCCGGTTAATTATCGCGGGCAATGAACCTGTGGCAGGTGCGCGGTGGAGAATCCACTGTATGTCTGCAATGGAGAGAATTGGCTGGTTATTGAGAGTCAGGAGTTCATCAGCGCGATGAAAACCGTCCTTTTCCGCTGACGAACCGGGGGCAATATCCCGAATCTTCGCTGGATGGTTGGGCGAGAATGTCAATCCCAAAACCTTCGGTAGTGGAAATGGATACAGCACTTCATCGGGAACTGGCTTCCGTTCGTGCCAGTAGACTTCTCGTTGTGCTTGCCCGACCTGATGGCAGTGGATACACTGGGCGTTAATTCGGGAGTTGAAATTTAACTGAGCCGTATATCGTAGCAATGTCGGATAGGCTTCCGGCACTTTTTTCTCCGGTTCCGGTCCCGTTTTTCCTACCAAGAGCTCCTTGTTTGCGGGATAGCCCTTGTGGAGTTCGAGGGCACCTTCAAGGGCTTTTCTGAATCCTTCGATGGAGATATCTTTCGCCGCATTTTCAAAGTTCGACCGTGTGCTAAAGCGGCCGTAGATGGTCCTATCAGCATTAAGGAAAAAGGCGGCGAATGTCAAGTCGTAATCGAATTGGAAGAGCGATAAATCCATCCCGTTTCCCTGAATAATTCGTACACTGACAAACTGTTCCATCAACTCGCTAATTTTCTTGTCGTGACGAACAACCTGTTCGTCGAAGCCTTTGCAGCTCACTCACGGCACTCAGCGGAAAACAACGAGTAACGGTTTACCTGTCTTTTTGGCTTCTGCGAAGCCTTCGTCGAAGTCGTTATAAATCCAGAATCCCGTGGATTTGACCGCTTCTTGGTCTTCTGCGACTTCCCGGTCACCGTGTCCGAAGCAGAGTCCCGCCATTAAGAAAAGCATGGTAATGGTCAAAACTGGTATGAAATGTTTCATGGATTTGAATCTCCTTATAGATCGTTTTCTGAAAATATGCCACTACCCTTTGATTGGGTAGAATCTTCTTCTCTAGTTTTTAGGCAATTCAGATTTCAAAAAGTTCGGGTCTTTTCTAAACCGGAGACAATCCAATAATTCGTAGAAATTACGCGGTTAAATGCCTCAATGCCTGGTAATGGCGATTCATCAACCGTAATTCCTCGGGATTGTTAGCCCCTACATACGTCTGATCCCTTACGCTTTTGTCCCTTTCTACGGATCAGGTGAGTAGGGAACACAGATCTGCGTTCCCTACAATTTGAGGCGCATAAGTCCTAAACCCGTTTTTTGAGGGGCTTTACACAGATTCTTCGGGAAATATTGGGTAAACGACCATATCGGTCATTTTTTAAAGGTTTCTCCACTTCCCAAAATCTTCGATGTAACAGCGGGTTCAGGAATTATCAACTTTCTTTTTCGATCTAAATCACTAAAAAAGAGATCTAAAAATAGGCATGTATGCCCGTTCCGACGTAAACGCCAGCGAGATCCTTGGATTGGGATCTGGATTTTTCCCTTCCAAACCCTTGACCGATTTCCACGTTCAAGCCGAGAGGAATCCCCCCAAGCGAAAACACAAGCTCGCCTCCAAAAGCAAGTCCAACTCCGAGAGTCGTGGTTTTGCCAATCTCTTGACGGAGCTCCTGTTCTTTTTTATGGCGCCAGCCACCTTCTAAGGTGAAATACAGTCGGGCGATGTTCCACTGGCTTTGGTGCTCGAATATGGCATATGAAACGCCAGCACCTAACATATGGTCTCTATCCTGATCATTGAGAATAAAACGACCAGCGGTTTGGAGATAGACTGGTGCCAGTCCGTTATAGCGAAAACTGATTCCACCAAATGCGGTTGTAGCTCCCTGAAGTCCAATACCGAAATTTTTGGTGAGGTCAGTTGCTTGCGCTTGAGTCGAAACACTGAAGGTTATCCCCAAAAAGATACAGATTAGGGGTGAAATTGAGCGTATCACTGTTTTTCTCCTTTTTCAAATGTGAAACGTGAAACGCGAAGAAAACTCGCGTTTTTGAACTCATGAAC
>JAKZSX010000376.1:0-4904 GCA_047517405.1 Candidatus Poribacteria bacterium
AGAAAGAGTAGAACGAGTTGCCCACGCAATCCCATTCTAAGACGCAGATGCTTCATGATAAACCTCTGCTATGAGCCGAGCGCGCTCGTCGCCGATTCTTCATCTGAATAAACTTCAAGAATCGTGTTGAGTCGTGTGACCTGCAAGACATTGAGAACAGTGTGTTGTGGATTGAGCAAGACTAGTTTTGCATCCGTTTTCTTGAGGAACTGCAAGGTTGCGATGATTATCCCCAGAGCAGAACTGTCTAACAGAGTGACCTTAGTCATGTCTAGGACCAGACCACCTCTGCCCTGTGCAATCTGCTTATCCATTTCACGTTTGAGCGCATTGGCTGCGCCCCCGATAATTTTTCCATCAATTCGAAGAACTGGAACGTTATTATGACTAATCGATGTCTCAAACATCTAAGAATCTCCTTGTCGTATAGCAACGTAAGTCCGCTTTAGCTTTGGGATATGACTATTGACAATAGATAAATCCCTACCATCCAGCGATTGTAATTTAGGGTTTGCCTGCTGAATTTCATGCTGTACATCAGGTGATTTATAAGCAATCCATATTCCATTTGGCTTCAACAGTGGAAGACAGTAAGCCGCCGAATCCGCGAGCGAAGCGACATAACGGGTCAAAACCCAATCATAAGCATTGATATGTTGACTGTGTGTGGTGCACTCTTCAGCCCGTTGGGCGATGATACGGGGGTTTTCCCACGAGCTAGAGGTAGTTGATTGGTGCTCCCGACTCAGTTGAGAGATGAGGAACCGCAGAAAACTTACCTTCTTTAATGAGGGTTCAACTAAGACCAACTTAATATCAGGGATATAAATTTTGATTGGCAGTCCCGGAAAGCCCGCCCCCGTCCCGATATCAATCACTGAATCTCCCGGCTTAATGTGAAAACATTGTAGCACACTTAGCGAATCGAGAAAATGCTTTACAATAATTTCTCGATCTGTCCGAATTGAAGTCAAGTTCATCCGTAAGTTCCAGCGTTTGAGCTCACGCCAGTAAGTGACAAACCGATCAAGCTGCACCGGCTCCAACGGAAAACCGTGCTGAAGAAGTATCTGCTTAAGTTCTGCTCGAAATTGGCTAGACATCACGTCTCGAACTCATTGGGCGGTATACTATACGGCAGATAATGGATTGTCGCGAACTTATATTGCATGATGACATGGCTACCGCGTCTTCGCACTTCCACAAAACCGGCGTCAATTCAACAATTGTCTTGCATCATGCCTGTGAATGCACCTTTCGTTTGTACTGCTCGACCCAAACCATGAGTATTGAAATATCCGCGGGCGAAACACCGGGGATGCGCGACGCTTGTCCAACGGAGATTGGACGAATCTTTGCAAGCTGTTCACACGCCTCGGTTTTTAGGCTGTGCACGGAGGTGTAATCAAAATCATCCGGAATCCGAGAGTGCTCCATCTTTTTGAACTGCTGAATCTGTGTGGTTTGACGGTGAATGTATCCCTCGTACTTGATCTGAATTTCGACCTGTTCCTCTACAGCTTTGGGTAACGGTCGAGAGGTTGGTGCGAGCTGCTCAATTTGCTCATAGTGAATTTCTGGACGTTTGAGCAATTCCCCCAATGAAGTTGGCTGACCGATTTCGCCGATTCCAACAGATTTCAAGCGGGTTTGTGTGTCGAGAGATGGTTTTAATCGCGTCTGCTCTAAGCGATTCCTTTCCTCTTCCACCAATTTGCGTTTTATTTGGAAACGCTCGTAGGCGTCATCGGCAACCAAGTTGATCTGACGACCCATCTCTGCCAACCGTAGGTCTGCGTTATCCTCACGTAGCTCTAGCCGATACTCCGCGCGCGAGGTGAACATCCGATACGGTTCACGGATGTCCTTGGTCACGAGGTCATCAACGAGAACACCGATGTACGCTTGAGAACGGTCAAGAATGAGCGGCTCTTCACCGCGCACTTTCAAGGCAGCGTTGATCCCTGCCATCAATCCTTGTGCAGCAGCTTCCTCATAGCCGGTAGTGCCGTTGAGTTGGCCCGCGAAGTAAAGGTTCTCCACCCGCTTGGTTTCAAGAGTTGGGTAGAGCTGCGTTGCTGGGGCGAAATCGTATTCCACCGCATAGGCGAAGCGCATAATCTCAGCGTTTTCCAAGCCTTTGATGCTATGCACCATCTCCACCTGAACGTCCTCTGGCAGACTTGCGGAGATTCCATTGAGGTAGATTTCGTCTGTATCTCTGCCCTCCGGTTCGACGAAAACTTGATGACGATCCTTGTCAGCAAAACGGACGACTTTATCCTCGATGGAGGGACAATATCGGGGACCGATGCCGGTGATTCTACCGCTGTACATAGCAGATCGATGGAGGTTATCACGGATAATCTGATGCGTTTTTTCATTTGTGTGCGTTAAGTGGCACGGCATCTGCGGCTGCGTGATTTTCTCTGTTGAGAACGAGAACGGACGCGGGTGCTCATCGCCGGGTTGAATCTCCATCACATCAAAATTCACGGTATGTGCATTGACGCGCGGCGGCGTTCCAGTTTTCAGCCGACCGATTTCAAATCCGAGGTTCAGAAAACTTTCCGATAGTTTTTCAGCCGACGATTCCCCTGCCCGCCCTGCGCTGTAGGATACATCGCCGAGATGCACTAAACCCTTGAGGAATGTGCCTGTTGTCAAGATAACCGTCTTGGCGAGGTAGGCGGTTTGGGTGTTGCCCAATATACCGATACACACCCCATTTTCGGTCAATAGTTCATCAACCAACAGCTGCTTAATGTCGAGGTGTGGTTGCCGCTCTAGGATGCGCTTCATCTCAGACTGATACGCATATTTGTCCGCTTGGGCACGGCTTGAACGGACAGCTGGGCCCTTCTTCGTATTCAGTTGACGAAATTGGATGCCCGTTTTGTCGATGTTCTTCGCCATCTCACCGCCGAGTGCGTCAATCTCCTTGACGATATGCCCTTTTGCAAGCCCACCGATTGCCGGGTTGCAGGACATCTTCGCGATGGTGTCAAGATTGATTGTGACAATCAATGTCTCGCAGCCCATCCGTGCCGCAGCGAGCGCAGCCTCACAGCCGGCATGACCTGCGCCAACAACTAGGACATCGTATTGTTTGTGATAGGTATTCACTGTTAAGCTACTCTATTTCCTTGGTTTTAATACTTAGCGTTAATACGGATCTTGTTTTATTGTCGCCACATGAGTTGCCTCTTCATGATAAGAGGAGCACGGCTCCGAGTGTATCACAATCCTGAGTAGATGATGTCTAGCACCAACCGTCCGACAATCTCCAAGCTTTCCGCGCTACATTTGTCAGGGGTATCATCCACTGTGTGCCAGTGTGGATAATCGAAGTCAATAATATCAATTGTTGGGACCCCTGATTGGATGAGGGGTAAGTGATCATCCATGATTGCGGGTCCCAATCGGTGTTGAAACGCTGGCAACCCCAACTCTTCAGCCCGCCGCCAGATTGCCTCTGTTAGGTCCCGTGCGGCATTCCACGAATACCGTTCCATCGGCAGCGTCAGCGTTCGGTCGCCAACCATATCGAGCAAGATACCAAAATCTGCCTTCCATTTGTCCATATTTTCGGCGAAGTGTGTTGAACCGAGGAACATGGTAGAAACCGTTCTACCGTAATCTTCGCCATCAAACAGGGCGATAATCACCTGGGTTGGAGGTGGTTTGGATTTCAGAACCCGTGCAATCTCCAGCAGGACTGCCACACCCGACGCACCGTCGTTTGCGCCGGGGATTGGTGTATTCCGATTGGCTGGATCTGGATCCCGATCGGCGAATGGGCGTGTGTCCCAGTGTGCCGCGAGGAGCATCTTCCCTCCCGAATCGTCTCCGAAACGCGCCAAGATATTATTCATCTGAACCATTTTGTCTTGATGTCGAAATTCAAAAGGTTGAAACACAACCTTGTCGGCATATTTTTCGAGTTCAGCGAATAGATATACCCCCGTTTCTTGATGGGCGGTTGTCCCCGGTACACGCGGACCAAACTCACACTGCTTCTCTAAGTAGGCAAAGGCGCTTTTGGCGTTGAAAGTAGTATCACTAAGGGGTTCCTTGACTAAAGTCGATCTAGACGAATCTGCCTTGGATTCAGCATGGGTATAAACCAAGGCCCTATCCGAACCGAAGCACATTATACCTAGTAAACTGCACAGGAAGAACCCAAACTTCAGTTGACAAGTCAATCGGTTCATCATCTGTCTTAGGCTTAAATGCGCCGGCGTCCTTCCAAGGCTTTAGCGAGTGTTACCACGTCAATATACTCGAGATCGCCACCGACCGGAATGCCGTAAGCAATTCGAGTGGTGATAATCTCAAGGTTTTCCAGCTGTTTTGTCAAATAGAGCGCGGTTGCCTGCCCTTCAGTGGTGTAATTTGTTGCGAGAATGACCTCTTTGATTTCCGCACCGCGGATCCGCTCAAAAAGCTGGTCAATCCTGAGGTCTTTCGGTCCCACACCGTCCAACGGCGATAAAACACCCATGAGTGCGTGATATAAGCCTTTGTATTCCCGTGTGCGTTCAATCGCTAAGAGATCGTCTGGCTCTTCAATGACACAAATCGTTTGATGATCGCGTCTCGTATCCGTACAGATATAACATGGCTGCTGATCCGTGATATTTCCACAGACCGAGCAATAATCCAAATGAGTTTTTACCTCGGAGAGTGCCTGTGCCAGTTTAGTCGTGTCGGATTGGGGCATTTTTAACATAAAAAATGCTAAACGTTGCGCCGTTTTAGGACCGATTGTAGGCAGCTTTTGCAACTCGTTGATGAGGCGTGCCAGCGGTTCAGGATAATGGAGCATACTTAGATTTTGACTCCGGCGCTCTGCGCCAGAGAAGTCCAGCCTTTATAGTCAAGAATTTATCGATTTTAGATTC
>JAKZSX010000377.1:0-8585 GCA_047517405.1 Candidatus Poribacteria bacterium
TTCATAAGGAGAGACAATGGATCTCGGACTCAAGGATAAAGTTGCGGTCGTTGGGGCGTCAAGCAAAGGGCTTGGCAAAGCCATCGCGCTCGGTCTGGCGGAAGAGGGCGCAAAGGTGACAATTTGCGCGCGGGATACGGAGACACTGGAAGAGGCAGCCGCCGAAATCCGTGAAAAAACGGGGGCGGAAGTCTTGGCAGTCCCAACGGATGTCAGTCAACCGGAACAGGTTAGTGGGTTGATTGCCAAAGCTATCGATCGATTCGGCGGAATTGATATTCTTGTCAGTAACGCCGGTGGGCCCAGAGCGGGTCGGTTCGCAGATCTATCTCCCGAAGATTATCAAGTCGCACTGCACCTCAACCTGCTCAGCACGATTAACCTCTGCCGTGGCGTTGTGCCGAGCATGAAGGCACGAGGCGGAGGCCGCATAATCAATCTCACCTCCATTTCCGTGAAACAGCCGGTAGATGGATTGATGCTATCTAACATGGCGCGGACCGGCGTTATCGGGTTCGCCAAAACACTTGCGTCCGAGCTTGCACCCGACAATATTCTCATAAACAATGTCTGTCCGGGGGTCATCTTCACCGACCGGATTAAACAGCTAGCCACTGTGAGGGCAGAGGAGGCGGGGATTACGTATGAGGAAGCCCTTGCAAATATGACCCAAGATATACCACTCGGTCGAATCGGAAACCCCAAGGAATTCGCCAATCTCGTTGTGTTCCTTGCCTCCGGACGCGCAAGTTACATTACCGGCACCACAATCCAAGTGGATGGCGGTATGTCAAAGGGGCTGTTATAATTGAAAAAACCGGGACAACCGGTGAGTGGAAATCCTACACATCGCTTCCCAACCCTGTCAGTCATTATCCCAGCTTTTAATGAGGCTCGAACGATTCGGCAGGTCGTTGAAGCGGTTAAGGAAATACCGATTGACACGGAAATCATCGCCGTCAACGACGGTTCAACCGACGAAACCTTTAAAATTTTGGAACAGATGCGCGATGAGCCGAAATTAAAAATTCTTCAGTGCAAAGACAACCGTGGAAAAGGAACCGCGATTCGGCTTGGACTGGAACAGGTCACCGGTGAGTTTGTCGTCATTCAAGACGCCGATCTTGAACTCTGTCCCCGAGATCTGATACCAATTCTGGAAGCCTTACAAAAAGATATTGCCAAAGTAGTCTACGGTTCAAGATTCCTGAACGGTAAAAAACGGGCTAGTTTGAAAACCTACATAGCGAATCGTATGCTTGCCAGTTTCACAAATCTGCTATATCATGTACGCATCACCGATGAGGCAACATGTTACAAGGCATTTAATGCCAAGTTGGTCGCCAACCTCAATCTGACGGCTCAAGGCTTTGAGTTCTGCCCAGAAGTGACAGCGAAGGTGCTACGTGCGGGCTATCATATCCATGAAGTGCCCGTTTCTTACTTCCCGCGCACAAAGGGTGGTGGGAAAAAACTCCGATTCTGGCGGGAGGGCATCCGTGCAGGGTGGACCCTGTTCAAATATCGCTTTGCTCCCATGTCAAAAATCCTTAAAAATAAGCCGTATTCGCTAAAGAAATAACCCAGTTTTTATCAGTTTTCATGTGAAACGTAACAAACGGAACATTCCTAACCCCAAAAGGAAGGAGAACCAAATGGCAGATCAAGTAAAACACGAAGTGACTTTGAACATTCCGATACAACCTAATATGGAATTAGTCGCTGCGCACACCGCTTCTATCATCGCTGAAATCATGGATTTTGACGAAACCCACATTGATGAGATTCAACTGGCTATCATCGAAACCTGCATCAACGCTTTTGAACATAGCAATAGCAAAGACAGCAAGGTGACAGTCACCTACACTCTCACAGATGATGAACTGGAGTTAAAAATTACGGATCACGGCATCGGATTTGGTATGGACAAATCCAAGCTTTTAACCGGAGAGGCTAGGGCCCGAGCCATGCAAAAACGAGGGTGGGGGTTAGAGATTATTCGGGAGATGATGGATGAAGTGGATGTTGACAGCGGTGATGAAGGAACAACCATCACAATGCTCAAAAAAAGAGTGTTATCAGAAATCTGAAACACAGCCACCACCTAAGAAATTTTGATGAAGGAGGAGACAAATGGCCACATCTTTTAATGTCAACACGCGTACCGAGGACGGTTACGTTGTTATTCAAACGGATGGATACCTGAACGGACCAACGGCGGAAAAACTCGCCGAAACTGCCAAAGACCTAATGAATCAAGGATACAGTACGTTTGTGATTAACCTTGAGAGAACACGACTCGTTAATAGCATCGGCATTTCCATCCTGATTGAGATTATTGAATTGCTTGAAGAGCAAGGAGGTATGCTGCATTTCTGCCACTTAACGTCCGTAATTGAGCGGACTTTCAAAATGATGGGACTCGCTCAACATGCCGAAATCCATCCCGATGAGGCGTCCGCAACTACCAATCTATAATTGGATTGTCTGGGCACGGATGAGACGAATCAACGGATAACACCGCTCCACATCCGCACAATCTGCGATAAATCATCAATCCCAATTAACCAATCAGAGGTGATGAAGAGATGCAATCCGTTTCCGCTGAAGAGACAATACAACGGCTGATTTTTAGCTTGTCTGAGCTCGAACAACTGGGTGAAACAATCATCTCCGGACGCGGTAACTTTAACATATCAAGTCGGACCTATCTGCGAATTATCCACGGCACCCTGCAAGTGACCCGTTGCGCGATTTTGCTCTTTCAGCCCACCGAGAATCGCCTCACCGTCGAAGCGGCGATAAACGTCAAGGATGAATCGTTGCACATTCCAGTGACCGCCGACGACATCGCGGCGATACTTGAATCTTCAATCATCGATCCCTCCAGCCCGCCGCCCACCTTGGATAACTTTTTCAATCAAATCCGCCCTCAGTTAGAACTTCTCGGCACCAATTTATGGGCACCCCTTAAGATACGCGATGAATTTCTGGGGGTTATCAGTCTCGGAAGTTTTAGAACGAGGGATGCTTTGGAGGACTGGAATCGAGAACTCTTGCCTGTGCTGGCAAACCAGATCTCCATTGCAATCGCTTACTCCCGCCTAGTCGACAAAACCCGCGCAGAACAGTTCCGCCTTTTTATGCTCTCTGATGCCGCCACCCAGATCTGCAAATCGCTCGACACAGAGGCTGTGCAGGAAGAGGTGGTGACACATGCGATCACGCTGTTGGACGCCAGCGCAGGTGTGTTGTTGCTCATTGACCCAGTCGCACAGCGGCTTGAAACGAAATCTCTATTCACCCTTGAACCTCAAGGCGACACCAAACTGGAAAATCTATCAATCCCCCTAAAAACAGATCAAGACGCTCCGTCGGCGTTGTCCCCCCTTGCTGAAATCGCAACGCAAGAGGGTGAAACACTGATTGCCAACAATGAAGGAGATAGAGTACTGCTTGGTTACAGGAATCTGATGGCAGTCCCCATGCGTGGACGCGAAGAGACGCTGGGGGTGTTGATTGTCGCTGATAAAGAGGGAAGGGGAGGGACTACTCTAGACTTTACTGAGGAAGATAGGGTTCTGCTTGAAGCTTTCGCCAATCAGGCGGGGGTGGCAATCGAAAACGCACAACTCTACCAAGAGGCACTGGAGGGGCGTCAACTGCAAGCGGAAATGGACGAAGCGGCAAAGATTCAGCAGAATCTGATTCCCGATACGCTACCGGAAATCTCCGGCTATGAGGCGACCGGGCTTTACTTCCCCCGCGGCGGTGTCGGCGGAGACTACTACGACTGCCTCCCAGATACAAACGGCACCTGGGGCCTCGCCATCGCCGATGTCTCTGGCAAAGGGATGCAAGCCGCGCTGCTCATGGCGACGTTGCGGGCGGGGCTGCACTCCGAAGTCACACGAAAGACAGATCTGCCGAGCATGGCAGAGACACTCAACTCACTGCTCTATGCAAGCAGTACCGCCGGCAAATTTGCAACTTTCTTCTACGCTCAGTTACACCCGGAAACGGATCAGATGACCTCAATCAACGCCGGACACAACTATCCGCTCGTCATCCGGTGTGATGGCGGTTGTGACCAACTGGAAAAGGGCGGGGTGATGTTGGGCATGTTCCCTAACGATGTACTGTCCGAAATCGCAGAATATGAACAGGAGACCACCCAACTTTGTAACGGGGATGTCGTACTTTTCTACACCGATGGGGTGACGGAAACCGTAAACCCGGACGAAGAACTGTACGGGGAAGAGCGTTTGGAAGCGGTCGCAACACGCGTGAAAGGCGAGAACGTGGATCAGATATGCCAAGCCATTTACAACGACGTTATCGAGTTCCAAGGGGAAGCCCAGCAGTTCGATGACCTGACATTAATGGTGCTCAAAAAGATATAATCACCCAAGTTGCTAGGGTGTGACAGATTGAACCAATCTCCATTCCAAGAGTATCTGGGTTGATTCCTGTAGGGGCAATCCTTGTGGTTGCCCTGCCGTCGATCGA
Source organism: Candidatus Poribacteria bacterium (assembly GCA_047517405.1). Classification (GTDB taxonomy): domain Bacteria; phylum Poribacteria; class WGA-4E; order WGA-4E; family PCPOR2b; genus PCPOR2b. The sequence goes on from JAKZSX010000377.1 coordinate 4,510, forward strand.
TGTTCCAAAATCGACATTCTAAAGCCCCAGTGGGGTGATAAGGACGAAACCGATGCAAGATCGAGAAGGGCAGCGATATCTGGATCCCGCCGCATTAGCAAAAATCGGAAACCTCGAACTCATTGCGAAATTTGTCGTCGAAGGATTCATCTCAGGACTCCACAAAAGCCCGTATCACGGCTTCAGCGTCGAGTTCGCGCAGTACCGACAATATATGCCCGGCGATGATATCAAACACCTCGACTGGAAAGCCTATGGACGGACTAATCGGTACTACATCAAACAGTTTGAGGAGGAAACGAACCTCAACTGCTACCTCCTCCTCGACACCAGCGAGTCAATGAACTACGGTTCTGGCGATCTGACGAAGTTGCAATATGCCAGCTACCTTATCGCTTCGATTGCGTATTTCATGGCAAAGCAACGGGACGCCGTCGGATTCGCCTACTTCGACGAAAGACTCCACGAATACCTTCCCGCCCGAAGTTCCCCCGCCCATCTCCACACGATTCTGCTGACGCTTGAACGTCTCAAAACGAACAAACTCACGCGCATGGGGGAACCCATCCACCAGATCGCCGAACGCCTCAGCAAACGCGGATTGGTTATCCTCATCTCTGACCTCTATGAGGACGAACCCGACACGGTTGTGAATGCCCTCGAACATCTCCGCTACGACGGACACGAGGTGATTGTCTTTCATATCTTGGACCATCAGGAGTTAGAATTTGCATTTGACCGTGTGGCACGTTTCGTCGATGCCGAAACGGACGAAGAGGTCATCGCAACGCCGCAGGCAATCCGCCAAAGCTATCTCAGCCATCTGCACGATTTCATCAATCACTACAAGTTAGAATTGAGCAGATCCGATATCGACTATAATACAATTGACACCGCAACCCCCGTTGAATATGCCTTGTCCGCCTATCTCGCCAAACGGGAGGGGTTGATCTGACATCTCTATTCGCCGTAAAAACCGAATTTTTTCGTTAACTAGGTTCTGTTGACATTTGAAAATTGAACCACTCTTGATGCACTTGAGATGATTTCGGACCTCTGTAGGTCGATTTTCCAAAATCGAAGATACCTAGAGCGCGATAGTCTAGGCTCAATCAGCCCGGCCCATTGCGCTAGAGTCCGGGGGTTTTGTCGAGATATGAATCTCGACCTACAGGTTATCTGCCGGTATTGTACCGAGCAGGCGGGTCGGGCAAGATGCCCGACCTACGGGCATGGTGTGATGGGTTTCACTTCATCTATCCTATAAAAGAGTGTTGTTGGAAAGCATAGCTTCTATTGTATTTGATAGGAATTTGCTTTTACCGTTCAACCCAGCCTACACCTTGTCAAATGTCAACAGGACCTAGCAACTTGCGTTGTTTTAGGAGGATTATACCATGTTTAAATCTGTTTTATCGATGATAGTATTTACCTTGCTTATCTTTATCTCCCTGTCAGATGCATTTTATATAGAAAATTGTCAAGAAGATCACACGAAAGTTTCCATCTCACACGCTCTGCGGTTTGTTGAGGACCTCACCGCACCACGCGATAAGCGGATTACGGCAATGCTCTGTCTAAGTCACTATGGGACAGAGGGTGCCTTAATTCTGTTAACTGTTCTTGAACGTGAATCAGATAACCATGACGTGAGTACCTATGCCCTGGATTCACTTGGCTACATTCAAGAAAGAAGCCTGATTGCCATTCTCCTACCGCTAATTGAAGAAAAAAGCGCGAACCGTGATGGAGCACGGTCTGATGCTGTTTTTGTCAAACTAAAAGCGCAGCATAAAAGTATAGTTATTGACATTTTAGTCAAATTAGCTCTGAGTGCTTTTGACGAACCGAATTCTCCAGGTAGAAGAACCATAATTGTCTGTGGCTATGGTTCAAATAACTTTAACTCCAGAGGGATACGCCCTAAACGGTCCGATGCCATAAAGGTTCTAACTCTTCTGCGAACAATCACGGCGAGTCAACGACCCTCTATGACCAAAGGGGAAGCATGGATTGTTGAATCAGCATCTAGAGGCTTGAAAAGGATTGAAGAGCGGATTGCTCTTCTTCGGAAGTATGGTCCAAGAAGGTAACGCATACCATATGGAGTATGCTGAAGGGTTAATCAGGTTAGGACTTACGCAGTTGAACGCTCAAAGTCTCGTAGTTTGGTGATTCATCAAATACCCGGCATGTTGCGCGACAGCGTTTGGTAAATTGAACCGAGAATTTGTAATACTAAGGAGGAATGAACCATGTTAAGACTATTTTTGTGGGTCACATTGTTTACTCTACTCGCTTTTCCTTCCCTCTCAAACGCCTATTGCTCAATAAGTTGTTGGGAGGATCATTCAAAACTTTCGATGAAAACACATGCTCAGAAATTCGTTGAAGACTTATCTGCGCCAAGGAATCAGCGGGTCAAAGCAATGGAGTGTCTCAGCTTTTACGGTAAGGAGGGTGTGCCAATTTTGTCCAGGGTTCTTGAACGTGAATTAAATAACTTTGATTCAATCGGATATGCTCTCGGGGCACTAGGGCGAATCCAAGATAGAAGCGTAATTGAACCCATGCTTCGACTCCTAGGCAATGAAGGCAAAGGTAGTCGGCAATCTAGGGCTGACTGGAATTCCACTTCCTCTAGGAAGCTTAAGCCTTACTTCAAAGAGAAGTCCGTTGAGATATTAGCCGAATTGGCTTTTACCTCTCTAGAAGAACCTAACCTTTACCGTAAGCCAAAAATAACAAAAACAGCAGAGGGTTGGACAATTTCAAGTAATTATGTACATGAACCCATTTCGTTTCGGGTTTGCGGGGGGTATCACTCTAAAGGAGAAAGTCTCCGAAGGAATGACATCAATAGGATCACTGAGGTACTGAAGAAGATTGCAGAAAGTGAGCCAGAGGACACAACCGAGGAGGAGAAACAGGTTTTTCAAGCCGCTTCTAAAGGATTAGAGCGGATTGAGAGACGTATCGATCTTCTTGAAAAATATGGGCCAAAATCGAAAAAGGTGTCGAAGTCTAAGTCCAAATAGAAAAGAGGAAAAGGCAAGCCGCGTTCGATGTCTTTCGTAGATAGCGATGGCAAAGAAATCACATTCACTTTTATCTTGACACACTCGGTTTTCGCTGCCCTGCCGCAGCAGGAGACAGACTCGCCTTCTACTATCGCAGAGGAGAAGCCACCATTGTTCATCCCTCATTCGCTCAAACTCAAATATCCCGACTATGAGTGGGGCAACCCTCTGAGAAATGTCACACATCTGATGACGCTATTTCGATAATGGGACTTATGAGCACCCCTCATTTACATCAAGGGTGATGGTATGTAGCGATTGACTCTGCTGATTGATGAGTGAGCGGGTGATGTCGAAGCCAACGGCATTGCGACCCTTCCAATACGCAGCACGGTTCCGATCCGTGTAATAGCCCGCCCGCTGATGCACCAAATCCAATTGACGTACCCACGCACCGTTGATGTCGTAGATCCAGATCTGAACATCGGTGTCGTTCGCCAAATGATACGGTATCCACGTCTCCGGGTTGAACGGATTTGGGTAGTTGAATAGGGCAGTCTCTTTCGGCGTCAACGCGGCGAGGATATGTTCCAGCATAGCAATGCCGCGTAGATAGGTAGGATCTGTCAGTCCCATTTGCTGCGCTTGGGTCAACCACCCTTCGACATCAGTGAGGATCAGCATCGCCAATGCTTCTGGGTGAAGGGAAGGCGGAGCTGTTGTATTCCCACAGCAACACCATGCCATTCCTACTCCCACTGGCGAGGGTAGAACCGTCTGGACTGAACGACACGCTTGTAACAATCAACCCATGCCCAGTGAGCGTGTGAAGGTGTTCTCCCGTGTTCACATCCCACAACCGCACCGTATAGTCCAAACTCCAACTGGCAAGGGTAGAACCGTCTGGACTGAACAACACGCCTGAGACATCCTCCGTATGCCCGGTAAGCAGGGCAAGTTCTTCACCGGTGTGTGCATCGTATATCCAAATCCCTATACTACTCGCCATCGCGAGACGTGTGCCATCAGGCGAATAGGTAATATTACCTGTTATGT
>JAKZSX010000378.1:0-7521 GCA_047517405.1 Candidatus Poribacteria bacterium
GCTGCGAAGGCAGCGGTCAAGAAAGCCAAAGAGATGGGACTGGGAGCCGCAACGAGTCGAAACCATTTCCACTTTGGGAGTGCTGGCAAGTATTCACGGCTCGCACTTGAAGCGGATTGTGTCGGGTTTGCCGTCTCCGCGCACCGTTTTCGACATAGCCCTGACGGTGCAATTGCCACCGCAACGGGGGCTTCACCGATGAGTTTTGCGATTCCGGCGGGCGACCAACCACCCATCGTTGCGGATATGGCAACCGGCATTGACGCGAAGCTGCCGCTGGAACAGGCGTTTGAACAGAGCCCCGCTGCCTTCTTCAAAATGTTGGGGTTGAGTCATGTGAGTCATGCGCTCGGCGGATTTATGGCAGGGATCTGGCTATTCGATAAACCACCGGATCCTCCGACAATCTGGGAAGGTGCCAATCAAGGTTCTTTCATCGCGGCGATTGACATTTCTCGGTTCCGACCGATTGACGAGTTCAAAGCGGAGATTGACCAACATATCCACGATGCCCGACAAATGCAACCGGCACCGGGCTATGACCGGGCGGATCTGCCGGGCGGTTTAGAGCGGGAACGTGAAAGGGAGTGGGCGGAAATCGGTATCCCAGTCGGTGACATACATCAGGAACAGCTGAAAATAGTTTCTGAACGAGTTGGCATCCCTCTTCCATTCTAAACGAATACCCCAATTTTATTGAATGGATAACATTGTAATCGGGCTAAATCCTATTCATTGTATCCTTTAATTCCACTCGGATTTAGCATTAGCAGAAGGAGTATCCAAATGTCTCAGATTAAATCTGTTCTGTTATGGGAAAATCAACGACGCTATATCCGTGAAGCCATTGATGCCGGAACACTCAGGGGCGCGATTATTCCAACAGGCAGCACCGAGCAACACAACGAACATCTCGCAATGATTCACGACACCGCAAGTGCAGTACATGTTTCAAAGTTGGCTGCACAGAAATTGTTCCCTGAAGTAATTGTGACCACGCCATTAGCGATTGGCGTGTCGGAGCACTGGATGGACCACAAGGGAACACTGACACTTCGCGCTGAAGTGTTTGGACAGGTCCTGTATGACGTGGCGGATAGCATGCGTCGTCACGGGATTGAAAATATCCTTATTATCAACGGACATGCCGGCAACGCTGGCCCCGTGAATGAGCGGCTGGAGGGTTTCCGCGAACAACTCGGTATCAACATTGATTTTCATTCATATTGGGAAGCATACTCCCCTGAGTTTGTCCAAGAACAGATGGAGACGGGAAGATGCCCCGGTCATGCTGCCGAGTTTGAAACGGCGTTTGCGTGGGCTGCCTTTCCAGAAAATGTCGATTGGGATGGCGTGGATTATGACAGTGCCAAGTTGACTATCTCCAATCCGCAGCAGGCTGAAGCCGATCGCATGTATCATCATGATGCAAAAGTCGCGACCGCCGAAAAGGGACAGGCGATGATCGATGTCGCTGTCGATTGGGTTGCAGGGAGGATGCAGGAGATGATGGGGTAGTATTCAGCCTTGCGAAGGTTTCAAGCCTTCGCAAGGTTTAGTCGCTCAAGTGAAAGATGAAGTAGGTGAAAATCATGAAAACCAAAATTCTGGGGCGGACCGGACTGGAAGTGCCCATTGTGGGATTGGGGGCTGCGTTTATTGGCATCCCCACAGCCAATCAGGCCGCAGAGGAATACCCTGAAGATCCCAACAACCTTCGGGGGGACGAATTCCTCACCAGCTACATGGAGGAAGCACTCGGTGTGCAAACCATCCATGCCGCCATTGAGGCTGGAAGTAGACTCATTGACACCGCTCCCCTTTACGGTGGCACTCGGAGCGAAACGACAATCGGTCGTGCCCTGAAGGCACGTCCAGATTTGGCTGCCAAATGTACCGTCACTACCAAGGTCGGACAGCTCACAATGGACACGCGAGACTATCACTTTGATGCAATCCTACGTGATGTGGAAGCGAGCCAGAAACGTCTGGGCATCGAGCAATTTGATGTTCTCTACATTCACGACCCCATGGAAATTCCGATGGAACAGGTGATGGGAGGGGATGGCGCGTTGGGAGCGTTACGCAAACTCCAGAAGGAGGGAATTGTTCGATTTGTCGGTGTTGCGGCTAACGATCCCCAAACGAATGCACCCTACATCGAAACTGGCGAATTTGACGCTGCTATAGTTCCAGAGGCTTGGAGCCTTCTGAATCAGCTTGCCGCGGAACGCATCCTGCCCGCTGCGGAAAAGCACAACGTAGGGCTTGTCATCGCAACGCCGCTAGAGCGAGGATTGCTCGCAACGGGTCCCATAGCGGAGATCAACTATTTGGCACGGAACTTCAGTCAACGCTGCCTAGACCATGTATCCAAAATCCAGACCCTCTGCGGAGACTACAACATTCCGATGGTGGCTGCTTCTCTTCAGTGGTGCACCCGTCATCCACAGGTCGCCGCCACAATTCCGGGTGCCCGAACTCCAGAAGAAGCCGCCCAGAACGCACGGGCAGGCGCGGTTGAAATTCCAGAAACCTTCTGGGAGGATTTGGCACCCCTCGTCCAACATTTCGAAATTGGAGTGGATCGTTAATTAAGCCAAAAATTGTTCAAAACTCGCATCTGATGCTTACCTTAATCCCGTCCGAAATCAAATCCTTTTTCGCCTTCAGGAGCAATTTAATGAAACAAACCTTAATAATGATGGCTGCCAGCCTAATCGTTGTTCTGATGAACCTTGGTTGTGGCTCAACAAATCAGCTTGCTGCAGAAATCATTTACGACGCGAACACGCAAGTAGAAGCAGCCAAAGAAGCAAACGCTCAAAATCTTGCGCCTCAAGAATTGGCAGATGCAGAGCAGATGCTTGCTCGGTCTGAGGAGGTCTTGAATGCGGGAAAAGGGGAAGACGCATATCGGTTGGGGATGCGTGCCCACTTGAAGGCTCAAATCGCGGAAGCGGTCGCTATTGCGAATCAGATGGAAGCGGAAGCTAGCAGTTCAGAGAGTGAGTTGTTATCGAAATTACAGGCAGCAGAGACCGCACATCAAGAACTTGAACAGGCGGAGCAGGAATTAGAAAAGTTGCAATCCACTCCTGAAGCTGTAAAATAAAGGGTAAGAATATTTCCTTAACCCAATATACCGTAACCCACACATAACCGTAGGTCGGGCATATTGCCCGACCCTCCCGCACAGTCAGCCACCGGAGGAATGGATTGAATCGATTCATGCAACACACAGCATGGAAAACACAATACGCAGTTTATTTGCGACATATTGCGTTTCACGCTCTCATAATATTTGGGTTTATGAGTTGCGCCGGAAAGGTCGATCCGATTCTGCTCGAATCAAGCCTAAATGACACACGAAAGGCTATCTCCGAAGCGCAGCGGTTAGGAGCGAAGGCACATGCCACCGAAACGTTCATCAAAGCAACACGGCTATTCGAGGAAGCACAACAAGCCCAACGCAACGGCGATGGAATTCAGAGCATAGAGTTGGCATTCCGGGCAGCAATGGAATCCCAGATTGCGGGGGCACAGGCGCGTCAACGAATCGCTCAAAACCGGATTGATGAAGCAGGGGCAGAATCACTAAAAGCTGTGATTCAGGAGATGGAGTATAAGACCCAAGCGGCACAAGTGCGTCAGCTAATCGCAGAAGAAAAAACGAGTCGAGCTTTGACCAGAGCGTTACGAGCGGAGCAGCGAGCGATGGCTGCCCAGGCGGAATCAGCACAAGCAAGGAAGGATGCCCAAAATGCCCTGCGCAGGTCGCAGATACAGGTTGTTATTGATAGAATACAACTTATACTGGAGGCAGCCAAAGAGGCGGGGGTGCTCACTTACGGGTTAGATAACTACCAAACAGCGACAGACCTGATTGATCAAGCACGCGCTACCCTCGCACAGGATAATTTTGATGAGGCAGAATCGCTTGCCATACAAGCCGAAAACCACGCAAATAAGGCGAAGATTGCAGCCGTTGCTGGCGCGAGTGCCGCTGCTAGCGAATCACAAGCGGCAAAACTTGAAGCACACACAGACGCAAAGGTGGCAATCGCCCGTGCACAGTTTGAGATTGACCGCGCAGAAAAGGTCAATGCGTTTGAGCACGCGGAGGAACTCCTCCAGCGTGCTATCACCAGTTTTGAAGGTGCAAATATGGCACTGAGAAGCGAGCAGTATGCTCGAGCATTGCAGCTCGCGGCACAAGCTGAAAGCAGTGCCTATGATGCCTTCACCGCCGCTGAACCGATTCAGCGTGAGCGTTTGGCAAAAGAAGCGTTGGAGGAGCAAATCGCTCAAGCCAAAGACGTAATTTTCCGGGCGGAAGAAGCACTGAATCAGCAAGCGTCGGAGGCATCAACAACGCTCATCCCTGCACACCACGAACAAGCGAAAACGCTGCTCGCCGATGCCAAACAGGCAATTGCAAAAGAAAACTACACTCACGCCATCGCAGTCGGCCAGCAGAGCTATGAGCACTTGATAGCCGCAATTGAAAAGGGCAAAGAGATTGAAGCAGTTGAAACTCAGATTCTTGATGCCGCCGCAGCGATTCCGGACGCAGAAACGGGTCGCACTAGGAAAGGTGTGCTCATCCGATTCAGTGGCAACCTTTTCACAAAAGGGAGCAGGGAAATTAATCCGAATTTCTTCCCCAAAATTAGTCAACTGGCTGAAGTTATCAAAACGTTTGCCGACTACAAAGTGCGGATCGAAGGGCACAGCGACAGCAGCGGGGGAACGAATGTGAATCTGAGGTTGACGCAGAAGCGTGCCGATGCGTTCGCGAAATACCTCGCTGAAAAATGCAGTGTGCCACTGGAACAGATGACCGCCATCGGTTTGGGTGAAGATCAACCTATTGCGGATAATAATCTTCAGGTAGGTAGAGATAAGAATCGGCGGATTGATACAATCCTATTGACGAGGGAGATAGAAATCTCCAAATAAGGAATAGTACCCAAACTTTGCAGGTTTTCACGGAGGCTTAGAGGCACGTGCCAAATCGAGACACCTTTCAAAAAGTTGAACCGTTTATCGTTCACCAAATCGCACAAAGTCTGTTCGGGGATCGGTATATCATCATTTACGATAACACGATTCAATTTCACAGCCACTGTTATCATGTCAAGCGGATTGAGGACACAACGCACCTATATGCCGGACGCTACTATCTGATGGACGCAAATACACGCTTGGCGATGCAGACTGATGAGGACTTCGCCGCGCCGGGGAGTTACGGAGCAATCTTCGATTCCGCTACAGGGGAGATTGTTGGTTATGATGGGGAGGCGTAAAGCAAGCGGATATGACTTCGTGAACATCGGTGAATTTCAACTTTTTGGTTGACAAACGTGAGCGTGTTTGATACACTTAAAGACACTCTCGCGGGAGTAGCTCAGTGGTAGAGCTCTACCTTGCCAAGGTAGAGGTCACGGGTTCAAATCCCGTCTCCCGCTCCAATGTGGCGGCGTAGCCAAGTGGTAAGGCCGGAGTCTGCAAAACTCCTATGCGTCGGTTCAATTCCGACCGCCGCCTCCATTTCTTCATATGGGCGGTTAGCTCAGGTGGTTAGAGTGCTTGCTTGACATGCAAGAAGTCACTGGTTCAAATCCAGTATCGCCCATCATATCTGATTTAACACTAAAGAGCCGAAAGGCTCTTTTTTTATTGAAGGATACTTGAGGAAAAAGAGTTTACACAGATTAGGTGGAAGTCGACGCTAAAACAAGCTTGCTGGAGATGCCAATAACTGGAGAGAATTATGGAAAACTCAGAAAAGGATCTGCTTTATAAAATTAGACACAGCACCGCGCATGTGATGGCACAAGCTGTCATGGAGCTTTATCCAGACGCCAAACTCGCTATTGGTCCCCCGATTGAAAGTGGATTCTATTACGATTTCGATCTCGGGAGCGATAGCGACGGTAAGCCGCTTGCATTTTCGCCGGAAGATCTGGAGAAAATTGAGAAGCGTATGCGACAAATCGTCGCTGGCAAACATGAATTTAATTATCGGGAACTCAGTCCTGATGAGGCACGTGAGTTATTCAAAGATCAGCCTTATAAATTGGAGATGATAGACGGACTCATTGAAGGGGATGTCGATGAATACGGGGCTGAGATTGACGAAACACCGGTTTTGAGTACCTATCGACAGGACACCTTTGAAGACCTGTGTAGAGGTCCCCATGTCGGAGACACAAGTGAAATACGACCCGATGCCTTTAAGCTTTTGACTGTCGCTGGTGCATATTGGCGGGGTAACGAAAACAGTGCCATGCTTCAGCGAATCTACGGCACGGCATGGCACACCAGAGAGGAGCTCAAGCAGCACCTGCAAATGCTTGAGGAGGCGAAAAAACGAGACCATCGAAAGCTGGGCAGGGATTTAGAAATCTTTATCTTTGATGAGGACGTCGGTCCTGGACTTCCCCTGTGGCTGCCGAACGGCGGTATCGTCATCGAGGAGCTGGAAGGGCTTGCCAAAGAGATGGAAGGGAAAAGAGGATATGATCGGGTCAGGACACCTCACCTCGCCAAAGACGCACTGTTTGAGCGTACGGGTCACCTCTCGCATTACGCCGAGAGCATGTATCCACCAATGGAGATGGAGGGTGTGCGTTACTATATGAAGCCAATGAACTGCCCATTCCATCATAAGATTTTTGATAGCAAGCTGCGTAGCTATCGCGATCTACCGCTTCGCTTGGCTGAATACGGTACATGTTATCGCTTTGAAAAAAGTGGTGAACTCTTCGGTCTCATGCGCGTGCGCTCCATGCAGATGAACGATGCCCACATCTACTGCTCGGAGGAGCAATTTGAAGAGGAGTTCATGGGGGTCGTTGACCTATACCTTGAATATTTCCGAATCTTCGGGGTCGAAAAATATGTGATGCGTCTGAGTACGCACCACAAGACTGGACTTGGCAAAAAGTATATCGACAATGAACCGATGTGGCTCAAAACCGAAGAGATGGTCCGTAACGCAATGAAGAATGGTGGCGTGCCTTTTGTAGAGGTTCCCGACGAAGCCGCTTTCTACGGTCCTAAAATTGACGTGCAGATTTGGAGTGCCATCGGCAGGGAATTTAGCCTCGCCACGAATCAGGTCGATTTTGCTGTTCCAGCGAGATGCGATCTAAGCTTTGTCAATAGGGCAGGCGATTCCGAAATCCCGATATGCCTCCATCGCGCCCCACTCGGCACGCATGAACGGATGATCGGCTTCCTGCTTGAGCATTATGCTGGTAAATTTCCCGTTTGGCTTTCACCGGAACATACGCGTGTGATTCCAATCAACGACAGCCACAACGACTATGCTCAGAAAATTGCCGAACGGTTGAAAGCAGCCAAGATTCGTGCCCAGGCGAATATTGGGCCCGACCGCATGAATGCAAAAATTCGTCAAGCCCAGTTGATGCAGGTGCCGTATATGCTTATTGTCGGGGACAGGGAGGTTGAAAATAGCACTGTTTCTCTCCGTAAACGGGATGGGTCGCGTCA
>JAKZSX010000379.1:0-17859 GCA_047517405.1 Candidatus Poribacteria bacterium
GATTGCAGGGATAATTGAGATTTCGTCGCCATCCTTAACTGTCGTTGCATTGCCATCTAAAAAGCGAATATCTTCGTCGTTGAGATAAATATTAACAAAACGACGAATATTACCGGATTCATCACAGATGCGTTCTTTGATGCCCGGATAGTTTGCCTCAAGGTTTTCGATGAGACTTTCAATTGTATCTCCCTCTGCTTCAATTTCCGGTTGATTTTGCGTGAGTCTTCTGAGAGGGGTTGGAATACGTACGATAACAGCCATTGCATAACTCCCTTCTTTGTAAAGTTGGATAAAACGAGACCAAAAAATTTTCGGTCTTAATCATGATAGCTTGTATCATTTAGAGTGTAAAACTCAGATATCTTACGTTTTAAGTTCTATATTGCGTAGTGAATCCCGCATTCTTTCTTATTATCTTCCTCGGACGATGGCGCATTTTGCCACCGCCACCGTCCTGCCCTTTTTGGTTCACCGGGTAAGATCGGCGTTGTACATATGACGCATCCGAGCGATTCATAGTATTGCCCGTACTTCTGAGGTTGCATTAGCGGATTCACGGGTACATCGTGTTTGTGGATGAACTCCCAAATCCGTGCTTCGGGCCAATCTGCCAGCGGATTGACTTTTAGTATAGGACGACCATTGTGTTCAATGATTTCCGCTTTGGGGGTGCGTTGCCGATTATTGGATTGGTCTCGTCGAAGCCCGGAAAACCAGACATCAAGTGTATCCAACAATTGTTGCATAGGTCTTACTTTCCTGATGTTGCAGCAATATTCCTGTTTCTGTTTGCTGTCAAAGAACAGGTACTCCCCATGATTTGCCACCATTCGATCGACTGCTTCCGCCTCCGGCGTAATTCTCTCAATGCGAATGTTGTAATGTGCCTCAACGCGCTCAAGGAATTGATAAGTTTCGGGGAATAGGCGCTGGGTGTCAATCGTACAAGCTCTAAATGGCAGTTTATTTTCATAAGCCATATGGAGCAGAATCATTCCGGACAGTTGTCCGCTCGTAACAATCGCGGCTCGCTCCTTAAAACACTTAATGAGGTTGAATAAAATGTCCTGTGGTTCTTCGAGTAAGCGCACTTCGTAGCAGAGCTCTTCATTTATCAGATCTTGATTTGTTAATTCATTCAAGGGCTACCCAATCCTTCCTGAGACCGAAAAATTTTCACTTAATAGTTCTTTAATGGAATAAAATTTTTCCGTCTTGCACGGAACATGATAATAAGGAATAAGTGAATTGGTGAATCGAGGGACTCCCGAACTCATTTCCTGATTTCACTCAAAACCTGCTTCCGAACTGATTTCCGATTCAAAATAGCGGGTGAGGCTAAAATAACGGTCTCCTGTATCCGGCAAAATTGTGATGACAGTTTTATCTTTCCCAAGCCCTCGCGCTACTTCTAATGCGGCATGGACATTCGCACCTGACGACATGCCAACAAGCAAACCCTCAGCTTTTGAAATCCGTCGCATCATCCGATAAGCCTCGCCATCGGACACAGTAATCACCTGATCAATGACATTAACGTTCAATACTTTTGGAATTCTACCGGCTCCAATGCCATCAATACGGGTTGGCCCCGGCTGTCCACCGGACAAAACTGGAGAAATGCTCGGCTCCACTGCAACCACTCGGGTCTTTGATCGATGGGTTTTGAGGACTTCTCCAACGCCTGTTAGGGTTCCCCCCGTCCCGACACCGGCGACAAAAAAATCAATTTCACGATCAATGTCGTCTAGAATTTCACGCGCTGTCGTTTGTCGGTGAACTTCAGGATTCACAGGATTTTCAAACTGATTGGGCATAAAGCTGTGTGGATTTCGTGCGACGATTTCCTCGGCTTCCCAGATTGCTCCACCCATCCCAGCATCCTCAGGTGTTAGTATAATTTCAGCACCAAAAGAGGCAAGTAGAGTATACTTTTCCTGACTGACGTTCTCCGGCATGGTCAAAATAACGTGGTATCCTTTTGCAATCGCGACAATCGAAAGCCCAATCCCTGTATTGCCGGCCGTCGGTTCAACAATTGTGCATCCCGGCTTGAGCACTCCCTGTTCTTCGGCGTCAGCGATCATAGCATAGCCAATTCGATCTTTGATACTGCCGCCTGGGTTATACGACTCTAGCTTCGCCAAGATTGTTGCGTCGTCTGGACCGGGTAGGTAGTTCAGGTGAACTAGTGGGGTGTTACCAATGAGGCCGATGAGGTTTTCAGCAATCTTCATTTTTCCCTTTGCTTAGCGTTCAAAAAGAACAGGGTGCACAATTTAGCCCTGTAACTTTAGGGACTGGCAGTATTAGAAAATTTTAGACATCCTATAACTTTAGCACACTTTATCTTCGTGCGTCAAGTTTATTTAATCCTCTACAATCTCAAAGATCCAGGTTCGCATTCAGAGGCAAATTTCCCATCTTAAATCCATGCCACCGTCATCAAGAGAACATGTTTTTATATGTAGATGACATTCGCTCCTAGGCTGCACTTTCTGGCTCTTTTCCTTCCTCTTTCGACTTTGCAGTGTAGGACTCCCGGATCCAAAGCTCGAGCACAGCATCGGGGTTATCCACCACGGCTTTAGTAAAGGTGAAGGTAGACTGCCCGGTATTTTGCCTGATAAGGTTCAGACCGTGTTGGTAGCTCTGCAGCAGTTCCTCACAGATCTCCTCTGGTCCTCGTCCTTGGTCAATCGCTTCTTGGCATAAGAGTGCTGTTGCCTCATCATCAAACTGGATTTGCATCTGATGTTCGCGCTGGAAATTCGCTTCGTACCGGCGAACCCGCTCACACATCACAATTTGGCGGTTGTAATCCACATCTTCGAGAGTCCGCTGCAGCTCACCCACCGGATCCTTAACAACTTTTTCCGTTACAACGAACTCTCGGATATTAGAGGACGGGAGCTCAAATTTATATTCTCGCAGCGTTTTTTCACAGACGGTCATCAGCGCACGTGCCCCTGTTTCTTGAGCGTATGCACCCTCGGCAATTCGATGGAGTCCTTTGTCCGAAAACAACACCTCAATCCCGTACGCCCTGAATGCCCGTTCATACTGACGGACGATTGACCCCTCGGAGTGTTTCAGAATATGGTAGAGGTCATCGGCGGCAAGATTTTGGCACACGACATGGACAGGCAGGCGGCCGATTAATTCGGGTTCAAATCCGAACTCGATGAAATCCTGGGGCGTAACAAACTGAAAGGGATCTTCCAACTCCGTTTGACTTTTTACTGTTGCGTTAAAGCCAATGCTGCTCTGATTCATGCGTTTGTTGATAATCTCTTTCAAACCGTTGAATGCCCCGCTGATAATGAATAGGATATGGCGCGTATTGATGATACGCTTTTCAACCACCCCTTTCTGCTGGAATTCCATCATGGCTTGCATCTGAGAAGCTGCGTCGTAACCAGCACGGAGATCGACCTCTGTTTCCTCCATCAGCTTGAGGAGGCCAATCTGCACCCCCCGTCCACTGACATCGCGTCCGATAATGTTCGGTGGAGTTGCAATTTTGTCGACTTCATCGAGGTAAATAATACCGTACTGTGCAAGCTCGATATCGTCGTCTGCCTGTGTCACTAGATCCCGAATCATGTCATCAACATTTGCGCCGACATAGCCGGTCTCGCTAAACCGGGTCGCGTCCGCTTTGACGAACGGCACTCCAATCAACTTGGCAATATGACGAATCAGGTAAGTTTTTCCAACTCCTGTGGGGCCAAACATGACGACATTCTGCTTTGAGTAATCGGCGTCAGCTATTTTTGGATTTCCGTGTACCTCGCGCACATGATTATAGTGATCGCACACAGCGATTGCCAAGGCTTTCTTTGCGTCATCCTGTTTGATAACATAACGGTCGAGATATTGCTTAACCTCCTTAGGTTTGAGGTCAAATTTCAGATCGAACGTCTTTTTTTCAGGTGTAGCGGTGCTTGTATCATCAGTTGTAGTTGTGTTTGGCTTCGCCTGCGACATTGTAAAGTTGACAGTACCGCCATATTTTCGTTTAACGAAATCCTCAAACTCTTTTTGGATTTCGTCAATGGTCGGTATTTTTTTGTTGATCCTTTGGTTGGACATGTTTCACCTCTGTATCTGATTTTACTGTTCGTGCGTGAACCGTTTCGTTTTCGAGTAGTGACGCGATCAAGTGAAAGAATCCACGATCTTCCGATGATATGCAACCAAGCCACCGATTTCATTGAACGTTGACGTAAAGAAACGGTGGCATCGTCAAAGCGACAACATCATCTTCGCCGGAAATCTCTTTGGCTATTCCAAGTGCGCCCTCTAAATTTTTTGCCCAATCTACGCCTAACCCCTTGGCAACGCGGTCATCTTTGGGACCAACCAAAATGACTTTGGACAAATATTTCAGCGCATAGGTCGCCCAATACCAGACGGTGAATGGATGAAATCCGTGATACGCAAACCTGTTGCGATAGCAGTCGATAAGATACGGGTCATGAGCATATTGCTCTTGAAATTGATTTTGCATTTCGAAGGGCTTGGTGGTTTCGGCGAGAACTTCATCGAAAAATCGCTTGTAGGGGACGTGATATTCTTCGTGGAAGACTTCAAAGGTTGGGTTCAAGATAATCACAACGCCACCCTCCTTAATCAAAGGTTTGTTATAAAACCAGTTGAAAACGTACCCTAATATATCGCTGACAACCAAAACGGGGTTAATCCGGGCACCGATAGCATACGGACTCATATCGGGCAATCCGAAAACCAAAGTGCTGAACTGTTTTGGAACGTCTATTATTAACTGATTTTTCATCGCATCGAGGGTTTCGGCATGAACAGCATCAATGGTGCCGGCGTTAATCTCAATCGGCTCATAATCAGTTCGGATGTTCTTGAAGATTTTGTATCGTAGAGCCTCTGGCAGCAGTGACAACGCAGGTGGTGTCAAGGTTTTTAACATTTTTTCAAAGCCGTTGCATTGAGCGTTTGGCTTACCCAGCTGCCGAAAACCTGTGGGATAGATCTGGTTATTCATAGCAGCTTCAATGACCATGATCTGGCTATGGTTCTGAATAACTCGACTCATCCGCTCGATGCAATCGTGCATGTTTGACCCTCCAGGCTGCATGACATGAGGACACTCCGCAGTCATGTGTGGCGAGTGGTGTGGGGAGATTGAGTTATACGTCCCCATCCCGACAGCGACCGACTTGTGTCCACCGTTGAGGGGAATCTGGATGGTGTCAACATAGATTACCAGCTCGCTTTCGACGACAGCCCGTTCGACCTCAACAATTTCGTCCTGCTCTGTCTTGCCTAAGTCGACAATATGATCGGGATCTTCCGCATCGAAGTTTCTCAACTGATCCGGGTAAAATTCGCTCATAATCTTGCTGCCTAACATATATGCCAACTCGTGCGTCTTCATTTTTCGGTGAAGTCCACCGGCACAAATTAACTGTATGTTCTGCTTCTCAACCCCGTAGGAATAGAGCATGGGCAGCAATGTTTCGAGGATAACCTGGCGCATGTCAGGCTTTTTTGTCATCGGAAAGGGCTGACAGTTATTATCGAAAGCAATCAGGACCTTACTGTTTCCGTTGACAAGATCCTTCAGAGGAGGCATCCCCATCGGATTTTCCACAGCTTTTTTGACATGCTCTGGCATTTCGGCGCGTTTCACCCCAGGTTTTGCCGGTTGTGGATAGTAGATTTCCGAGTTATCAGGCAGTTTTGCGTTAATCAGATGATTGCCGGAGTAGGTCAGATATTTCACGGGTGATTTTCCTTTGTGTGATGTAATCTTTGACGGATCTATATTTTTAGTTCAGTTTGGGGTTGACTTTAGCAAAATTATGTAGTATTATATCGCATGCGACAGAATTATATCTGTCGTACGACATAATTTTAAAAATCTGAAAGAGACACTGAGAAAATGTCCAAGTACGCCGAAAATGCGATGCTGATTATGCGCGTGATGCGACATGCGCAGGCTGCGGTGAAATCACGATTTTTGCAGCAGGTTGTACCGAAAAAGCTGACGATTGTGCAGTTTAACGCTTTACTACATCTCCATTGGTATGGTGGTGAATCCGGTATGACTATCGGCGAACTTGGAGAACATCTTGGTCTCGCTCATAGCACTGTTTCTGGTCTAGTAGACCGCCTAGAGCGGGATGCGTGGACTATTCGTCGTAAATGCGATACAGATCGTCGACAGAATCGCATACAGCTGACGGACAAGGCACAGCAGCTTTTTCAGGACAGGGCAGAGAGCGCGACTGATTTCTGGCATCAGACAATTGGTCAGTTGACTTCTGGAGAGCAGGAGGACCTGATCCAAAGTTTGACGCGTTTGAGACAGGTGATGGAAAAACCGATTTGGCCAAGCTATGATCAGCTCCACCCTCGCGATCCCGGGCATGTGAAAAAACGTCTGGAAGCCGAGTTGAACGAATTGGCACACGCAAAGTTGACCTCAATTGGCACACGGTTTATCTTGGCACAGGTAGCGGAGCAGCAAAATCAACATGAACTCGCTGCCTACCTAAAGCAGGTGGCTTCAGAGGAGATTCACCATGCCAATCAAATCTTTGAACTGCTTGGACATGAACAAAGCCTCAAAGCAGCATTATCTGATTTGATTCGTCAAGATCGGGTCGTACTTGAAGAAGTGCTAGATCTCGTGGATACTGCTCAAATTGCGAATCACAAAGAAAGTTTAGACCTGTTACAGCAAATCGTTCAAGATAATAAGAGATATAAACGCTGGTTTTCCACTATGTTCAAACAGATGAATTAATCCGGTATTTTACTATCCCTTCAGCCTATTAGTAGTCAAAACTTAGTTATCAATCAGCGGTTTATAATTGACGACTATATACGCCGAATTTGTCACAATCCCCGAAGGGAAATGTGTCGATTGCGGCATCTTTTGTGAAAGGCAAAATGCAAGAAGAAGATTGTAAAAAAATATTACCACGATGTGTGCAGGCGTTCCCCGATGACTCAAAGCTGGTGGAGCAGTTTCAGCAGGGAGATAAATCAGTTTTCGACAAATTGGCGGTACGCTACCATGACCGCATCCACCGACTCGCTCAACGTTTTGTTCCGAATTCCGAAGATGCTCTCGATATTACTCAGGATGCTTTTATCAGAGCATACCAGGGACTCTCAGATTTCAAGAGAAAGTCTCAGTTTTATAGCTGGCTTTACCGCATTACTGTTAATCTGTGCATCGATTTCTTGCGTAAGAACGCGCGGCGTGAAACGATGAATTACGCGCTGGAATCTGATGACCTTCCGATGATGAACATCGCGGATCACAATCTAAGACCCCCAACGCAAGCAGTTGAAGACAAAGAGCTGTTAACCTACCTCCGGAGAGCCATCATGCAACTGGCTCCCAAACAGCGTGAGATTTTCATCCTTCGCCACTGGGAAGGTCTGTCGCTCAAAGAGATTGCCAATACCTTGGGGCGTTCAAGCGGCACTGTGAAAGCACATCTCTTCCATGCACACCGGAATTTGAGAAAGATGCTTCGCCACTATCTTCAGGCGTGATCTATTCAGTGGTGAGTGAAGCATCAAATTTGATCGGTAAGCGTCTCTTGTCACTCCTCATCTCAAATGCCAGTCGCTTTCTGACTTTAATCTGTGCTTTGTATTAGACTCAAGCACTCGATTGCCTTACCTGCATCCTCCTTCTTCTTAAGCTATCTTGCCTCTGGAGACATTAATCTCATTCCGTCAGTAGTTTCATTCCTTCCCAATAACTTCTGAAAGTAATTTTAACACATCCCCAACATCATCAAAGCCCGTTTCTGGATTGTATTGGTTACGTTTGTATATAGCAACCGTAATCACTCCGGATGATTTCGCTTTCAAGTTGGCAAATCACTCTTCTTCCACTTCACGTAACGGTAGCTCGCAAATGGCCTCGTTGACCCCGATTTATCGGGCACCAATCGAGCGGTTTGAGAACTACTAAGTATGTATTGGATTTGGAATTTGTAGAGGTGGTGCAAGCATATCAGAAAGGAGAGCATGTGTCAAGGTGAAAAATTGGTTTTATCCCCTGCCCCTCTCGCACAATTTTTCAGTTGACCGCCTTTTCAGAGTAATGTATCATATCCAAATCACTTAATGTTATTTATTTACAGGAGGAGCCGAAAATGGCAAAAGCTGACATTGGGCTCATTGGATTAGCTGTGATGGGCGAAAATCTGACTCTCAATATTGAGAGTCGAGGATTTCGGGTCTCGGTATTCAATCGTACTGTCTCAAAGGTAGACGATTTCATCGCAGGACAGGCAAAAGGTAAGAGTGTCATTGGCACACACTCAATCGAGGAGTTCATTGGTTCGCTGAGTGCACCGAGGAAAATGATCCTAATGGTACAAGCTGGCCCTGCGGTTGATGCATGTATCAACAAATTGACACCACACCTCTCAGAAGGCGATCTGATTATTGATGGCGGGAACTCGAATTTCCAAGACACCATCCGCCGTAACCGTGATCTCGCAGCGAAAGGGATACGGTTTATGGGCACCGGAATATCGGGTGGTGAGGAAGGGGCTCGATATGGGCCCGCAATGATGCCCGGCGGCGACCGTGAGGCTTACGCGCTAGTCGAACCCATCTTCACAAAAATTGCTGCCCAAGTTGATGATACTCCGTGTGTATCTCACATCGGTCCCGACGGTGCTGGGCACTATGTCAAAATGGTGCATAACGGCATCGAATACGGAGACATGCAAATCATCTGCGAGGCGTACGCCCTGATGAAACACGTCCTCGGCATGAGTGTTGAAGAGATGCACCAAACTTTCAAAAAATGGAATGAAGGTGAGTTAGATTCGTATTTGATTGAGATAACAGCTGACATCTTTACGCAGATGGACAAATCGGGTGTGCCCCTTGTGGAGGTCATCCTCGATGCTGCGGGCCAAAAGGGCACGGGAAAGTGGACAAGCATCTCTGCCCTAGATACTGGCATCGCCGCTCCGACAATCGCGGAGGCTGTTTTCGCACGGTGCATATCGGCGGTCAAGGAGGAACGGATCAAAGCCTCAAAAATTATCCGTGGTCCCAGTGGAAAATATGAAGGGGACAAATCGGAGTTGTTAGAGGCTATCCACGATGCTATGTATGCTTCCAAAATCTGCTCCTACGCCCAGGGGTTCGCGTTGATGCGCGAAGCGAGCAGTGAGTATAATTGGGATCTCGATCTGGGGACAATCGCTCTGGGTTGGCGTGGTGGTTGTATCATTCGCGCCCGTTTCCTACATCGGATTGCCGATGCTTATGAGAACGACTCCAACCTGCCGAATCTGTTACTTGACCCCTACTTCCTCGAAGTTATTGAAAAGACTCAGGACAATTGGCGGCATGTGGTTGCAATTGCCACACAGCTTGGCATTCCGATACCAGCGTGTAGTTCGGCACTGGCTTACTTCGATAGCTACCGTAGTGCTCGTGTATCCGCCAACCTAATCCAAGCGCAACGGGATTACTTTGGTGCACACACCTATAACCGGATCGATGCCAACGGTAAAACAGTTGTGGGGACGGATGGGCAGCCGACCGTTTTTCACACGGAGTGGATGGTGGAAGGCAGACCAGAAGTCGTTGTTGGGTAAGATACGATTTACGGACTCCTGAGTTTAATGAAGGGATAAACCGATGAACGTCGAACTCATTCCCATCCAATAGTCCGAATTGAATGGAGAGAATTGAATGGATCAAGATGCAGCGGCAGCGTTAAAAAACTTCCAACCGAAACATGACTATTTCGTTGGAATTGATTCAGATGGTTGTGCGTTCAACTCAATGGAAGTCAAGCATAACGACTGTTTTAGCGTCAATCTGATCAAGCACTTCGGGCTTCCCGCCGTTTCGCGGAAAGTCCACCAAGCGTGGGATTTTGTGAATCTGTACTCCACAACGCGCGGCTGTAATCGTTTCAAAGCAATCCTTCTTGTTTGTGACTTTCTTCGGGAGATGCCGAAAGTTCAAAGGGGAGGCGTTTCAGTCCCAGAGTTTCCGTATCTTAGGGAATGGGCAGAAACAGAGACCAAGCTCGGCAATCCCACGCTCAAGGCAGTTATTGAAGATGCAACAGGACCACAGCGGGAGGAGTTGAGCCAAGTGCTCGACTGGAGCCTTGCCGTCAATGAGAGCATCGCTGAGATTGTCCACAAGCTGCCGCCCTTCCCCGGAGTCCGTGAGACGCTGCAAGGTTTACAGGGCCGCGCCGATGCAATTGTGGTTTCAGCAACCCCCAACGAGGCACTCAAACGGGAATGGGCAGAGCACAATATCGACCAGTATGTTGCGGTCATTGCCGGACAGGAAATGGGATCAAAGACAGAGCATCTCACGTTAACAGCAAAAGGGAAGTACCCATCGGATCACATTCTGATGATTGGCGACGCTCCCGGCGATTTGAAAGCCGCCCGGGACGTTGGTGCACTGTTCTTTCCCGTCAATCCTGGATACGAGGAGGAATCGTGGGAGCACTTTGTAGAGGTGGGCATGGATAAATTCTTCAACAACGAATATGCGGGAGCGTATGAAACTCAACTAATCGAAGAATTTGAAGCGTTATTGCCTGAAGTGCCACCGTGGAAGTGAAGTAGTAGTAAAACAAAAAGGAACTTTCCTTTTTCTCTATTTTTCTAGTTCTTAATTTTCTCAATGGAGATGACACATGAAAATTTTGGTACAAAGACCAAATTCAGATGAAGAATTGAATCAACTTATCCGGGATGCTGCGGGTGAGGAAAACGCCGTAGTATTTGCAAACTCACAAGAAGAGTTCGTCAGAGAAGCTGCGGACGCAGAAATCCTTTTCGGGGACTGTAGTGAAGAGCTGTTCAAACAGATGTCGAACCTAAAGTGGGTTCAGTCTTCTAGCGCAGGGATGGATAGCACGCTGCATCCGGCCCTTATAGAGAGTGATGTCATTTTAACAAACGCGGCGGGGTTGTATGGCACTCACGTTGCGGATCAAGGTTTCGCGCTACTGCTCGCGCTGGCAAGAGGAATTGACCAATTTAGCCGTAATCAAGATCAGCATAAATGGGGCGGCAGAAGGCCGATGATCGAGATTGGCGGTTTCACGATTGGTATTGTCGGCATGGGCGGAATTGGTCAGCATATGGCGAGACGCGCCAAAGGCTTTGAGATGTACGTCATCTCCGTTGATGCTTACCGGACAGATAAGCCGGATGTGGTTGACGAACTGATGCCGATTGATCAACTCCCCGATCTCATGCGCCGCGCAGATGTGGTGATGATTGCATGTCCGCTTACAGACGAGACACGCGGACTAATCAATGCCGAAAACCTCGCACTCATGAAGCCGGCTGCCTATTTCATCAATGTTGCCCGAGGTCCAATTGTTGACGAGCCCGCCCTTATTGAAGTCCTCAGACAGAGAAAAATCGCCGCTGCGGGGTTGGATGTGACCGAAATTGAACCGCTTCCACAGGATAGTCCTTTGTGGGATATGGACAATGTGATCCTCACACCCCATGCTGCTGGGGGGTCACAGCATCGCCCCCGCCGCACTATCGAGTTTTTCTGCGATAATATCAGACGGTATAAAGCAGGCGAACCACTACAGAATGTGGTAAGGAAAACGCTCGGATTTTAGGAAAGATTAAGGGACTAGAATAAACAGTCTTTTTTTTATTTTTATAGGTGTAAGGTCAGGATTCGACGTCACAAAAATAGCATATTTTGGGGTACCGTTTCATGGCACTGACATCGGCACAATGTACATTTTTCAACCTGTTCGGATATCTCTATCTTCCTAACCTATTAACGGAAGATATTGAGTGGATGACAGAGGAGCATCGAACAATCTTTGCGAAGAAGGACATGGTGCATGATGGGACAAAGCACTCCCAGATCGTTCCCTTCATTGACCAGAGCAAGCGTCTTTGTACCCTTCTAGATCACCCGAAAGTGCTTGGGGTGATTGAGGCACTGTTAGGCGATGACTTCAATTACGTGGGTGGAGATGGAAACTATTACAGTGGGGATACCAGCTGGCACTCCGACGGAGCACACAGGGTTGGGCTCTACGCCAAGTTTCATCTCTACCTAGATCCACTCACACGCAATACGGGGTGTATCCGCGTGATACCGGGAAGCCACCTGTTTGGGAAATGGCGAAAGTATATTGAGCAGGTGCGTCGTTCGAACGAAGTATTGGGGGTCGATGGGAACGATGTTCCGAGCGTGGCTGTTGAGACCGAACCGGGTGATGTTGTGGTTTTCAACCACAATATTTATCACGCGTCCTTCGGTGGAGGACGCAGTCGTCGCCACTTTGACCTCAATGTGGCGAGTCGGGCAAAAACGGATGCCGAGATCATCGAACTCGACAATTATCTCCAACGGGATGGCAAACCACGGTATCATCCAAGGTCGCAGAGCGTCCACTCAGAGGTTATGCGCCAGACCGCTTCGCCTGAACGAATGTATCATCTGGAGCAGGTCATCGAACGTGAGGCATATCTATCGAAGACATCATAGTCTTAGGAGCAGAAATATTGAAACCATTTAATACAAGGGAAACAGTAGTGAGATTCACTTTAGCTTTGATAACGTTCATATACATTAGCGTTGCCCTATGTTTTTCCGGTTGCGGTGGAGACGATGAAGTCCAAAGTGACGTAGCAGCGATAATCCCAATCAACTTCTCAAACCTGACGGAAGCAGGGGAATACACGATACGAATTACAATTACCGGTGCTAATGTGGCGACAATCACAACAGAGCAGAATGTCTCTATCAATCCGACAAGCCAACCAGTTGAAGAGATCGCTCTCAGTGAAATCCATTTTGGAGGGAGTCAAGTAGTTACAGTCGAAGTGTTAAAGGGTAGGACAGTTTTATATCAGGGAGAAGGAGAGGCTGGCTTTACTCGCAATTCCTCAAACAGAACAGTAGAGATTACGGTGAATCCACTTGGACATGAACTTATCGCAGATTTTGAGATTATGACTGAAGATGTGGGAGATTTTTTGGGTGGACAAATAACGGTTAATGCCAATCAATCCAGCGACACACATTATGAGATTTCCGAAGTAAAATGGGATTGGGGAGACGGACAGCAGACACAGTTTAGTGAAGAACTCACGGCATCGTACATCTACGAACATATTGGAGAGTACACCGTTACCCTAACGGTACTAAACGATGCTGCTAGCCCTATCGTAGCGGAACAGCAAAAAGTGGCAAGCGTCACCGCTGAACCAGAAATTGCAGACAAAAAGGATGGTCTAACGATGCTGTTGATTCCCTCCGGCACGTTTGAGATGGGGGATTCCTTTGGAGAAGGCCTACCTCACGAACTACCGGTTCACATGGTCTCTGTTAATGCTTTCTACATGGATACGACCGAAGTAACTAATGCTGCGTACAAACAATTTCTCGACGCCACGGGACACAAAGCACCAGAGTCTTGGGATGATTCTGCCTTCAATGCGCCTGACCAACCTGTTGTGGGTGTGGCGTGGCTTGATGCTGCCGCCTATGCCCAATGGGCTGGCGAGCGGCTCCCGACTGAGGCAGAGTGGGAATACGCCGCTCGCAGTGGACGATCTAGCATGCGTTATCCCTGGGGAGATGAAATCACCCATGATGATGCTAACTATAAAGGCAAAAATGGCAAAGATATATGGGACGGGACGGGCCCTGTTGGGAGCTTTTCCACAAATGACTACGGCTTGTATGATATGGCGGGCAATGTATGGGAATGGTGCGCTGATGAATACGATGATAAATTCTATGCTGTGAGTCAGGAAAATAATCCAATCGCTGGTAAATTGATTACATTTACGAATGACGACTTTGCAAATGTCGCAACCCGCCGCGTACTACGTGGAGGTTCGTGGAGCAGTGCAGATAACAAACTGCGAGTTGCGAGTCGCAACTTTCTTGATCCCCAGACCACAAGCCAAATTACAGGTTTTCGCTGTGTGAGGACACCGAAACCGTAATTTTGCGCTATCATTGCCCCGGATTGGAATTATGTGGGGACGCTATTATGGATTAATTCAATCTGGTCAAGAGTCCCGAACGATCGATACTCTAGAGATCAGTGATGATAGCATAGTGCGTTTTCATGACGCCTGTTTTTATCAAAAATGTCTTAAATCATGGAGGGAGAACGCTATGGAGGATCGCTTAAAAGGTAAAGTGGCTATTGTGACCGGCGCGGGGTCTGTCGGACCGGGGTGGGGCAACGGCAAGGCAACTGCTGTTCTCTTTGCACGCGAGGGGGCGAAAGTCTTTGCTATTGACATTAATCTTGCCGCTGCCGAAGAAACAAAGGAAATAATCGATCAAGAGGGAGGAGATTGCACCGCATATCAGACAGATGTTTCCAAGTCTGAAGCGGTCAAGGCGATGGTGGAACGCTGCTTGGAAACCTACGGTCGCATTGATATTCTTCACAATAACGTTGGTATCCTTGAAATCGGTGGTCCTGTCGAAACGAGCGAAGAGAGTTGGGAACTCGTCAACAACGTTAACCTCAAGAGTATTTTCTTGACCTGCAAATATGTCCTTCCTCAGATGGAGCGGCAGGGGGGTGGTGCCATCGTGAACATTTCCTCTATCGCTGGAATCCGCTGGCTGGGGGTGCCCTATATCTCTTACAGCACAACCAAAGGGGCAATCAGGCAGTTCACCCAGAGCGTTGCCCTCCAGTACGCAAAAAAGAACATCAGAGCCAATAGCATTCTGCCCGGCTTCATGAACACACCGATGGTCGTTAAGTCGCTTGCCGGTACCTATGCGGACGGGGATGTCGAGAAAATGATCGAGATACGGAACGATCTCTGCCCCACCGGAAAGATGGGAGATGCTTGGGATGTAGCGTACGCTGCGCTGTTTCTCGCCTCGGATGAAGCAAAATACATCACCGGCACAGAACTCATTGTGGATGGGGGTGCTAGCTGTAAATGCGTTTAGCAGCAGACAGGGTTGTAGCAGACGCGAAAAAGTCGAAGATTGAGGAGCTGTTCCGAACCATCAATATGACAGGAGAACGATATGGCGATGTACCGTGCTGGGATCATTGGGCTAGGCTGGATGGGAATGCTCTCCGACCTTGCCGGGCGGATTTGGGATCCTTACAACGCAGATGATGTAGATCGCCCCACGCCCGAACTCGATATCCACCGCAAATTTCACTTTCACGAATTTCACAGCAAAGGGAATGTACCCCATAGCTGGGCAGAAGTGATGCGGGATCGGCCGGAGATTGACTTAATCGCCGGAGCAGACCGAGATCGGAAGCGATTGAAAGCATTCGGAGAACGATACGGTGAGGTGGCACTTTACACTGACGCAGCTGAGATGCTACACAGGGAGACGCTCGACATTGTCGCTATTGCTACTAACACGAAAGGTCGCGCGGATTTAACCTGCTTGGCAGTCGCGGGCGGTGTAAAGGGAATTGCGACAGAAAAACCGATGGCACATACGCTAGAGGAAGCCGACCGGATGGTTGACGCATGTGCCAATGCCGGTGTACCTCTGTGCTGCGGTGCTATTCCGGTGAACCATCCCTCTTACGCCAAAGCGAAGGAATTGGTCAGCAATAGCACTATTGGCGAGATCCTCTCCATTGAAACTGAGGGTCCAATGGCCCAGAAACAATATTGGTCCTATTTCGTTGACAGCACACCTGCGTGGGTTATCGGTGTTGGGGACCAGCCACGACGCGAATCGGGCAGCGATGAATTCATGGGACAGGGGATGATGGTCACTGTAGATGGCAAGTTTATCCATTTCAGAAAGGGAGCGGGTGTGATCCGTCTAACCGGTACTGATGGCGAGATACAATTTCACTCAGGACAGCCGGGCGGCTGGCGGTTATGGCAGGACATTGATACCCCCGACGGACAGCATCGTGTAGAGATGCCGTGGTCTACACCCCAATTTGTTGGTGGGTACAACGCTGTCTACGGACTCGCAGATATCATCGACTGCCTCGAAGGCAGGCTTGATGAACCAAAGAACTCGGGCAGGAGAGTCGCTGTGGCACTTGAAGTTGAGCTCGGACTAAAGCAGTCCTCTGCACAGGGGGGTGTGCGCCTTGACCTGCCGCTCGAAGACCGCTCCTTGGGACTGCATTACGATTGGTTTAGATAGGGTACTGTTTGGGCGTTACTATTGAATTATCCCGCGGTAATATGCTAAGATTAAATTCAACTGGAGTCAGGGAAAATCATCTCAAAAACACTGGCTGACAATCAGTATTAGGAGGAGGCGCATGAAGACCATGAAAGCCTTATGTCAAACACGAAATAACTTATCGAATAGTCTACTAATCTTCATTGGCATAAGCATCATGCTATGGGGTTTCAGTGCTAGTGTCGAGGGACGTATTTGGTCTAGTACAAAGCATATAGATCGACATATCAATGCCCGATTAAAAGAAGAAGATATTAAACCGTCCAAACAATCTATTGACGCTGAATTTTTGCGGCGTGTACATCTGGATCTGACCGGAAAAATTCCCACCGTCGAAGCAGTTGTCAGTTTCCTCAAAGATGGTTCTAAGGATAAACGCGAAAAAAAGATTGATGAATTGATTGGGAGCGAACTTTATCTCGACTACTGGATGCGGCTTTGGACGAATTGGCTCATCGGTCGAGACGATAATGACAGGGAGCAACGCGCGGGATTGGAGGGGTGGATACGCGAGAGCCTCACGCAAAACATACCTTATAACCAATTTGTCACGGCCCTGATTACAGCGGAAGGGAATGTGGAGGAAAATGGTGCGGCGAACTATCTGCTGCGCTACGATCTCTCGCCGGTTGATCTCGCCGCTCAGACCTCCCGGTTGTTTCTTGGGTTGCCGATGCAATGTGCCCAATGCCATGACCACAAAACCGAAGCATGGTATCAGGAGGATTTTTACGGGTTAGCAGCATTTTTTGCTAACACCCGCCTTGAGAGAATCTACGAGAAGGATGAGGACGGCGGAAGGCGCGTTGCGGAACGCATCTTGAAAAATGTCTCAAAAGGTTCAGTCCGTATCCCGGGAACTCATGAACCTATCCCTCCGAGTTTCCTTGACGGCAAACAGAGCACAACGCCGGCGACCAAACGGCGGCGCGCGCTGAGTGAGTGGATGACTGCTAGGGATAATCCATACTTCTGCCATGCTATTGTCAACCGGATCTGGGCACACTTTATGGGGAAAGGATTTGTAGAACCGTTGGATGGATTTGGGGAAGAGTATCCACCGTCACACCCAAAATTGCTCGACTGGTTGGCAGAGGATTTTATGATTCATGGATATGATCTCCGATACCTGATGCGAACCCTCCTTAATACCAAAACCTACCAACGCACCTCTGAGACAAACAACAGCAATCAATATGACGACCTCTATTATTCGCACGCCTACGTTAAACCGTTGACCGCGGAACAGTTCTTCTATTCAATGTTAGAATCGACCGGTTTTGAGCGACTTCAAAAAAGGCGGGACCGTGGCCAACTGGAAAGTATGAAACGTCGCTATTTGGAACGGTTTCTTTTTCTGATCGATAACGGCGAAATGGAAGAGATCGAATCGTTTAACGGCACGGTTCCGCAAGCCTTGATGATGATTAATGGATCATTGGTCAATGACAGTGGACATCATAAAGCACGAGGCGGGCTCCTCCACTATATCCTCAAAACAAATCGCAGCAAACGGGCTCGACTCGATCAGATCTATCTCACCACTCTTTCGCGCTACCCTCGGACGACAGAAAGGACCTATTTCGATCGATACCTGCGGTCAAGCCTATATCGCAACGATGCACTAGCGTACGAGGATCTCTACTGGGCACT
>JAKZSX010000380.1:0-4200 GCA_047517405.1 Candidatus Poribacteria bacterium
ATTTCACCTATCACAGCGGTCAAGAATCTCGTACAGGTGTTTGCCCAAGCCGATCCTAATATCGGCATGATCCAGATGTTTTTGGTAAACATTCCTGAGACCTACAGCATCGGCGTTGCCGGCAGAAATCGGGATAACGGAGTTGCAGGAGAGCTATTTATCTCGCTCGGCGATTTCAAAGAAATCATCACTATGCTTGTTGGTCTACAGCAAATGGGGGAAATGCAGTGAGTCGATGGCGAGTTTCATCAAGTAATTGCCAAGTGAGGTTGTGAGGGTAGAAAGGGGAGGGAAGTGGAAGAACGGAAGGTATCGATTCATTGGTTCGATACCTTCCATTCACACTTTAACCGTAGGAATTGACTAATTTGTTGCTGTTTTTGCGCTGAAACCTGCCGTTTCGACAGCATCGGTCAATTGGACAGCGGTGGCTTTGCCTTTTTCCAGCTTAACGATGGCTTTACCATCTGCTTGAGTAACATCGGCACTAATCACGCCAGGAATTCTTGTAAGTGCAGACTGCACTTTGGATACACAACCGCCTCACGTCATCCCATCAACGTTTAACGTGATTTGTTCGTAAGTCAGTGGAGCTGCTGCAGACATATCCGTGCTTGCAGTAGTATCGGCTTCTGTAGTTGCGGGTTGCGCTGTTTCAGCCGCCTGTTCCATCTTCTTTTCTGAAGCACAACCAATAGCAAGCAGCATCGCGATGCAGCAGATTAGTGTGAGTTTTAGAATACGCATTTGGGTTACACCTCCTCTCTAGTCAAAATCAAGTACCTACCTATTGTATGTGAAAACATCGGTTTTGTCAAATAGAATCTGACGTTTCAGGTTGTCGATAATAGCGGTGGTTCACTTGAGTTGATAAGCTCTATTGACATTTGATAGATTAAACCAATCCAGATGCATCCCAAATAAGATCGGGATTCAGAGCAACTTGACGCGATTTAGGACAACCGCCGGCTTTTCAGCAGATAGCGCGATGATTACAGCGTTACCCAAATTCACACGAAATGTCTGCACGCGTTAATTACAGAAAGGGGCTACTCATGAAAATAGACGTGAATTGGGTGAGAACGGTTTATGGGAGCGGCAGGGGATGGCACGTCGGAAATCTGGTGCGATGGAAAGGGGTGTACTATATCTGTTTCGTTGATGGGACCGGGCACGGAACCGAGGACTCCCAAATTAGGGTATGTGCTTCCACCGACTTAGTGAATTGGACATCGCTGATCGCCATCGGAAGGAAGACGATCGACCCGAACCTGCTGCCTGTCGGCGACAAGCTGCTGTTATATGGGGTGAAGGAAAGCGAAAGCACAGAAGATTCTGAATTCGGTTTTCCATCTCAACAGGTGGTGACGTGGACAGCGGACGGAACAACTTGGGCAGCACCGAAAAGATGCTTTTTGAGGAATCACGACTTCTGGCATCCAATCGAATTTGATGGACGCTATTACGTGGTATGTGATACGGTCGGGCATGCGCCGCTCGGCATCCACAATTCGGTCGATCTGCTCACTTCGGAGGACGGTGAACGATGGGAGTGGGTCACAGAGATTGTGCACGGGTCCGATGAACCGGAGTATTACGACACAACGGGTATTCACTTTGGCACACCCGCGCCAAGTGAAACCTCCCTCTGCTTCTTTGACGATGGCAGGCTATTAGCTGTCACACGGGCGCGGGGTCACTGTGCGTTGCTCTCCACCTCAGAACCACCTTACGACCAGTGGGAACGCTACCTTTCCCGCGAATCCCGTTGCTACGGTTCAGCTATCGCCAGAGTCGGCGAGCATGTTATCGTCACCGGCAGAAGCTTTGCCAATGAGGGCGTCCGCGCCACAGAAAATAGATTCAACGATAAATTCAGTGACCACGACCAGACCCAACTCAGAACCGGGGTTTTCCTATACGAGGATGGCGATATCTACCTGCACACAGCCCTCCCCAGCGGGGGAGACACCGGCTACGGCGGCATTCTCCCCATCAGCGACAGCCAAGCCCTTATCGCATACTATTCGTCCCACGAATACGCGCCGGGCTCCAACCACGGTTCCAACGTTTACCTTGCCTCGGTATCGCTGACATGAATTGCTTGTGTATACAACAGATAACCGGACGAAAATCGAGAGTTGAGGCAATTCCCCAAATCTGAGATCGCCTGAAAACTCTTATGTTCTTATGCCCACTTGCAAACTTCCGCCTGAGTCGCGCTAAACGTCCATCAACTCCGCTCGTAAATGTTCTACATTAACACGAGTGCCCATCCGCGCCGAGGTATTACATGCCTCCATCAGTATCCACGTGCCCAGCGTGGTCTCCT
Source organism: Candidatus Poribacteria bacterium (assembly GCA_047517405.1). Classification (GTDB taxonomy): domain Bacteria; phylum Poribacteria; class WGA-4E; order WGA-4E; family PCPOR2b; genus PCPOR2b. Next base: position 2,333 of record JAKZSX010000380.1, read on the forward strand.
GTAACCACTCCCGATCTCTGCCGGTGGAGATGGTATCCGCAAAGGCATCGAATTGAAGGCGGTCATCTTCGACGAGTCCGGGATGGAGGTCTTGAAGCTCGCAATCTTCGACACATTCACCCTTACGGAAAAGTTGGAGATGTCCCGCGTCCCGTCGAATATCCCCATTTTCCCCATGAAATGTCCAATGGCCGCTCCAGCCGAACGGGTTTGCATGGGAGGCGTTAGTACCCGTATAGCAGAAAGGTGCCCCGTTTGGGTATTCCAGCAACGCCTGACCGCCGGCTGTTCCCCAGACGCCGGTCCGGGCGATGTCATGGTCTTCCCGTTGGTGGACGCACGCCGTTATATATTTCGGAAGTCCTTTCGCCGCAACGAGCTGGTCGAGTTGGTGTGCCGTGGCGGCGTGAAAGAAGATTCCTTCAACGTAAGCGTCTGGGTAGCGTGAATTATCCGGACGCCAGAGATTCTGTCGAATCCAGAATCGACACTCCCCGCCAAGCATTTCGCCGATGCCGTCCCCACCGCGCAGCCACTCGCGCATCTTGGAAGCGGCGGGATTCCACCGTTTATTTTGCCCCTGCACCAGCATCAGATCGAGATGCGCCTTGCGAACCTTGATAATTTCCTGAAACTCATCCGGCGTCGTCGCAATCGGTTTGACACAAAGCGTATGCATCCCAAGATTCAGGCTTTCGACGACTAGTTTTGCGTGTACCGGCGTTGAAGCATAGATGAGACACGCCTCCGCATGATGCCGCGCCCGCGCCTCGGTGATTGTTGTGTAGATCCGGTCAGCAAGTCCTTCCGGCACATCGCCCTCCAACGACACTACCCCCTCTCGCGCATCATCGAGGTTGGTGTCCACACAGGCGACGGGGAACAATCCCTCGCAGTTGACCAGTGCCTGAAGTCGCCCAAGAGCGAAATGGGTGCATCCCACATGAATTGTCGGTATAGCCATGATCGCCTCCTTAAAACCTGTTTCAAAAAGCAAGTACTTATCCGAATCCTTGCAAGAAACCGAGTTTTTTTTCGGAAAACTCGGTTTCTGGTGCACAATTTACACCATGAGCCAATCGGTACTATTCTCCCAGTGCCTTGTCAAAATCTTGGATGCTGCTCTCCAACACACCGGTCAATGCAAAATCTCCACCGTAAGCTAGCAATTGTGCTCCCATTGCGCGGTACTGTTTAATCAGTTCAGGCGTACCGGCAGGAATGCCCCAAGCAATGCCGTGCCTTTTGGCTGCATCGGCAACTTGGGCGATGGCTGCATCAAGGCTAACCTGCCCCTCATTTTCACTTTGGCTCAAGCGTAGCCCGAGATCTGCCGGACCGACGAAGAGCGCATCTACCCCCGGCACAGCCGCAATTTCTTCGACATTCGTAAGTGCCTCCGATGTCTCGATTTGAATAGTGATGAAGGTTTCCCGATTGGCGTCATCCGTATAGGTGCTGTCTGGACGCCAGACCCCAAGTCCGAAATCGCCATCCAGACCGGCACCGTCCAAGCCACGATTGCCCACAGGAGGAAATTTCACAGCGTTCACAATGTGCTGGGCGGCCTCCGCATCTGAGATTAGGGGCATCATCAAGCCAGTCGCACCATCTTCAAAGTAGCGGTAGAGCCGTGTCCGTTCTTGGGTGGGAGGCCGCACCATGCAGTCAATATCGTTGTGGTAACATAGTCCCAACAAGCTCTGCACCTCACGATCTGTCATCGCCCGGTGCTCCAAGTCCAACCAGATGACATCGTAGCCATAATGCGCGGCGTAACGCACAAAAAACGGCAGATAATGTCCCAAGCCACACACTCGAGCACACTGATTTTGGCGGATTTTCTTCAGGGTTTTGCTGTTTCTCAT
>JAKZSX010000381.1:0-13907 GCA_047517405.1 Candidatus Poribacteria bacterium
TCGCGGGCATACAGACGAACGATTGTCTCCCATGTATCTCTATTGAACCGCTTGTCTGTCGCGGAAAAATATTCTACATGACCACCGGCGTGAATTGGGTTCAAGAAGGGCCACGAAATCGCCATATCGAAGTTGAACCGCAGATCTGTCGCTTCATCCCGTTGATTGGAGGCGTCGTGATCAACCCGAAGTAGCACTGTATCAAGATTCAATGTTGACCACGTTGTCTCAGAAATCTGCTGCTGCCAATTCAGATCGGAACGAAAAAGCAGCAGATCCTTCTGGGGATTTTGGGAGTTTTCTGTAGCAGGTAACCACTCAAGGGCTTTGAGATTTAGCCCGAGATCAAAGGAGATTTCGCTCAGCTCCTGATACCGGTGACTTAATCTACCACGAACCCCATCAAGGTTATAATTTCCCCGTTCTTTTGTCCGTGCATTACCAAGTTGCTGCCGATTCAAGTGGACAAAACCGTGTGTCCCCTCCGTGCGTCCCGCGAAAAGCACCTGATAGAACAACGATTCTGGCAGACTCGGATAAGCAGTGAGGTGAAGCCTATAGTTCTTTGGCGGAGGAGTGGTGGGCTTGACAGCTTTCTGGGGCGTAGCGGTGGGTGGCAGATTCCACAGACGTTCTTTGGGATATAGTGCGATAGCGTGAATCAGTTCGGGGGCCAGTGGATCATTAAAACGACTGCGTGGCTCAAGCACGATTCGGGTGGTATCGATAATCTCGGCGATGACTTCATCTGGCAGATCTGATTCCAACTGTTCTTCCGACGATTCCTGCGTTTGGGCGTAGACTGGTGATAAACTGAGTAAAACGTAAAACGCAAAACGTAAAACGTGAAAGGTATTACGTTGGACGTATCGCGTGGCATGCTTTTCCAACCCTTCTATCCCTCTATCCTTCCCCGTCCTTTTTTCGCTCATCCTTGCACCCGAATTCACTTAAAGAGTTGTTGAAGTTTGTTCTTCGCATAATCGTATAGTGCATCCCATTTCTTCCGTTCTCCTGCCTCCTGCACCTGTTCAACATTCAATTCGTAAAACTCAATTGCGTTCTCATATTCATCCTTAGCCTGATGGGTGTATGCCGGTTGAGCTAAGCTCTCACCAGCTTTAGCAAAGGCATCGGCGGCATAAACGGTTGATTGGAATGCCCTGTACGGATCATGGTCTTTGTACAGGTAGCGGATACGCAAATAGGTCGTGCCGGCGTCTTTATGTTTCCCCATCAGGGCTTGCGTTTCTGCTAGACGAAGCAATCCATCGATTACAATATCAACAGGGTATCGCTCCGTTCCTTTTTCGCGAATCACATCATAAGCCGCGATAGCTTGCTCATATTTCTGCTGGGCACGATAGGTATCCCCCAATGCCAATTGCGCCCACTGTGCTTGCTCCGATTCTGGATAATCGTTGAGGAGACGACGGTATACCACAACGGCTTTGTCCAATTCTACCAACTCTTTGTAGCATTCACCGGCAACCAATAGGGCACGAGGAACATCAACGCTTTGCGGATATTTCTCTGGTACGGCAAGAAGTGCCTCCACAGCATTACCAAGATTTCGACTCGGATTATTTTGATCGTACCAAGCGTAACCGATTTCATACGCTGCGGTGGCTGCAAATTCGCTCCTAGAGTCAACCCGTTCAAATGCTCCAATCGCCTGACGATAAGATCCTAGCGCAATGTAACATTTGCCAATATTGTACTGTGCTAGCCATGCCGAGGGGGTGTTAGGATACTGGTTAATTGCATTTTGGAATTCAGCGATTGCTCGTTTATAGTCTTTCTCATTATAGTAGAAGCGCCCAATTTGGAGTTGGACATCTGGGGCAAGTTCACGGTTGGGATATTTCTGCGTCAGAGTCCGATATGCCTGTATCGCTTTCTCTTTTTGACCCAAATTTTCGTAAGCAGTTGCAATGCCGTACTGTGCATCGTCTGCCCACTCACTTTTGGGGTGATGTTGGGGAACCCTTTCGTAAGCGGCGATTGCTTTGGGATAATTCTGAAGGTTCAAAAAACTTTCTCCGATATAGTATTGTGCTTCTGGCCGTAGATCGATCGCCTTTTCAGCACCCGCCTCACGAATAGGGTTGGGATACTTGTCAACCACTCGTTGGTATTCACGAATCGCTTGCGTGTATTTTCCCTGCTTGAAGTAGGCATTGGCGATACCGAAAATGGTTCTTGGAACAAGCTGGGACCCGGGGTGCGCCTTGAGCATTTCATTGAAAGCAGCAATCGCTTCGGGATACCTTTCCTGTTTGTAAAGTACCCAGCCCGTCTGATACCGCGCGTTATCACCCCAATTGCTGCCGGGGTGGCCGGAAAGTACCTGCCTGAAAGCCTGAATTCCGTCATCATACTGTTTGAGATTCACATAAGCGATACCGATATGGTACTGCGTTTTGTCTACAAGTGTACCGTTTGGGTGGTTTACAAGCACTTCCTTCCAAGTGGATACCGCTGCTTGATAATGTTTTTGCTGTTCGGCACTGTCTTTTGAGAGTGTTGCCTCAGAGAAATGAGTCCAACCAATTCCATAACGGCACTTTTCCGCCCATTCAGCTCCAAGGGCATCGGGGGCAATCTGTGATTGTTTATCCAGCAAGGCTTGATATTTTTGGCGTGCGGACTGATAAGCTTGCGCTGTTTGCTCACGCCAATAGGTGCTTTCCGCGATAAAAAACTCTGCCCGATAGCGCAGGAGGCTATTCGGGAAACGCTGAAGCAACTCCTCACACGTCTGGAGCGTTGTCGAATAATCTTCTAGCTCAAACCGGGCGCGAGCTTTCCAAAATAATGCCTCATCAATAGGGACGGTTGCTAAGTTGGTATCACGGTTTTCGGATAGGAAGCTATCAAAGGCTTGGGAGCTTTCTTGGTACGCCTTCTGGTTAAAAGAGGCAAGTCCAAGTTGATAGAGGACATAAAGCCTGAGTGGACTAGAGGGTTGGGCGCTCAACAGCGCATTCAGTACATCAATAGTTTGCGAATAGTCTCGCAATTCAAATGCACTAGTGGCTCTTCCATAGAGCGCATCATCTGTGTATGCTGATTTCGTGCCCACTTTTTTATAGTGAAGGATGGCTGAATTAAACTCTCGTTGCAAGCGGAAACACTCGCCTAGGCGAAAACGGGCTGCATCAGCGAGCCCAGAACGCCGATTCTCTGCGACCTTCTTGAATTCGCTTCCTGCTTTGGCATAGTCGCCTTTTAGAAACTGCGCTATTGCAATACCGTATTCGGCATCATCAACAACTTCACTCTGTGGGTAGAGAGTGATAACTTTTTGATACTCATGAATTGCTTCAGGATATTTCTTCTCTTCCAACAAGACTTCGGCAATCCAATATTGCGCTTCCGCGACTATAGGCGAGTTTCCGTGTTCACGCAGCAAAAGCTCAAAAGTGTTTTTTGCCTCTTCCATCAACTGCTGCTGAAAATAACACTCACCAAGCCTGAATCGCGCATCTATAGCAAATTGTTGGTGTGCCTCGTCTTTCTGGTAGGTATCAATGATTTGTTGGTAGGCCTGTTGTGCCTTCGCCCAATCGCCAAGGTTGAATAGGGATTCGGCTGCCCGATAAGAAGCCTCTGGGCTGGCATAGTGGGTAGGATATTTTTTAATAAAGCCTGTCAGTATGTTGTGTGCCTCACCATATTTTTTGAGTCTATAAAGGCTCCAGCCTTTCGCATACAAGGCATCTGATGCTTCGTCTGACTGGGGATATTTGGTGAGGACCTGCTCGTAATATTCGCCGGATTGCTGGTAGAGTCCCAAATTGTCATAAGACTCCCCAATGAGATAAAGACTATGGGAAATGGTGGGGGCGTCGTCTGAACTTTCGACAACTTTTTCGTAAGCTTCAATCGCTTCTTCGTACCTACCCTGATGGAACCAAGCTGTCGCCGTGCCGCGAACTGCATCTAAACGCAGTGGGCTATCCGGATAGTCAATCTGGAGTTGTTTATAGTGCTGGATTGCCTCGTCATATTCCTTAAGTTGCACCGCACATTCCCCCATGAGAAAACGTGCGTCATCGGCATCTGTGCTCTGTGAGTAGTTTTGGATAAATGCTTTAAGCGCATCTTTGGCAATGAAATAGGCACCCTCTTGAAAAAGTTTGTAAGCAAAAACATACTCGTCACGCTCGCCCGCAAACGTGAGGGAAATCGTCCATGTAATGGTTACAATGATGACCGATATTTTACAAAATAAGCGTGCTGCTCGACGTATCATCGTCCCACCTTTCAGTGTTTCACAGGCTTTCAAGTGGCTATTATATCATTGCCTATCACTGTTTTCAAGCCTTTTTGGATATTGTTGAACCACTAGAGGAAATGCAAAGTCCCCTAGCTAGCGACTGGAGTTGCGAGAGTTATTTGAAGATATTGATGAGAGGTAGCCACGGTCAAATCAACGCTCTGCTTAACCCAAAACGCCCCGATGTCAAACCTCGACGCCAGGGCGTTTCGCTGTCGTTATTTAGTTTCGGACTGCCAAAATCAATACTGTTAAGTAACTACGTTTCACCCCATTTGTAGTTAGAAATGTAGCAGTTCCATTTTGTCGAGTATTTCATCTGATTATCCCGCTCAATCACTCGGTTAATACTTAAGTCTCCCTTACTTCCTGTTGGAGTTCTGGGTCTAGCGACCCCTCCGAAGATTCTTTACGCTTCATGGGCACTACTTTCTCTTCACGTGGCGTTTCTTTATCGGTGTACGGATCGTAGCTCTCTATAAAACGTCCATCCCGGAAAAGCGTGACCTCACTGGTTTCCTCGCTAATCACAATTGACACCATAACTTCATCAAGTGATGAAGCGTAAATCGCAGCATTGTGTCTCGCACTTCCTTTGTGTAAACGTTCTACTTTGTCGAATACACGATAGGTCCGCACCCCTTCCACCATGATGCGAGACCTAAAGGCAGCCCCACTCAGATCGACAAGTATTGCGCCATCCCGTTCTTCATGTCCAGTGATTTCGCCGCTTTTATCCTTTAAGATAACCTTTTCCCCCATATAACTAAATATCTCATTGATTTTAGAAGAGAAGATATGGGGAAGTTGATTGATACCCTGATACTGTTTTTCCGTCAAGCGTTCTATCTGACTATCGTGGAATTCTGAGAAATTGTTCTCAGCCATATTTCGGCGATCTATCAGCAATAAAAACAACCCGCGATTTTTTCTCATCTCCCGGTTAGCACGGGCGAAGTCCTTTGCGAGTGAATACAGTTTATCAACATACAGGTCAATTAGATCTAATCTATCCGCCCAAAGTGTCTCAATCTGCGTTAGACTCAGCCCAAATTCTTTTGTAGCACTCTCCATATCGTCCACGATGCGCCGCTGCAGCTGTTCATAGTCCCGCGCGGTCTGCCCAAGGCCTTCCAATTGCTGAGTGAGTGCTGACTTTTCCTCCTGATAACGTGCCTCAAGTTCACCCTTCTCTGTTGTCAGAGTTTTGAGTTTTTCCTCAAGTTCATGGAGTTGGTGATTCAGATTCTTTTGCTGATTAAGCAGATTCCGGTATTGTACGCGTCCTAAAATCTTAAAGCCGAAAAAGAACATCAATTTATCCCCTTTGCCGCTTTGATCATAGCCGAATTTGTCAAAAGTCAGGAAGTCGAAAATCAGTCGATGTTGCTTTAATAGAGGACGCTTTGAATCCTTCCGATGGAGCCTGTCATTCGTCTGAACTTAGGTTGAAACCTTGAATGCAACAGCCTTGATACATCTTATTATCATTGGAATCCAAGCGATATCACACTTTGGACCGCTGAAGTGCCCTGCGGATAGCATATCCTCCGGAGATTAATACGACAATAAATAAGACCAAGACACCTATGTTGATCAGCCGACGCCCAAAATTGAGTTCCCCTAGTCGCTTTGTGGCGAGTCCATAAGCTGCGGAACCTTTTGTCGCCTGCAATCTTACCTGCTCCCAGTAAACTTTGGATTCTTCTCGAAGGTTAAGTCTATCTGCTAGCTTTGCAGTCGTAACAACGTAAGCGATATTTTGGACGTTTACTTTATTCACCACTTCCGAAAAGGAGTCGAAGAGTAATTTGGTAAACTCAGGGGACATCGGCGGAAAGTCGATGGTTTCCTCAATACCATTTTGAAATGCGGCAATTGCAGCCTCGTACGCTTTTCGATTAAACCGCATTTGAGCAACTTCAAACCACGTCTTTTTGCTAAGGATTAGGTCACGCTCGATGGATTCGTGGGGGGCGAGTGTAAAATTTGCCTCCGCATGATAGAGCGCATCGCTTTCGGCACGCAGGAAGTACATTTGACCCGGCGCCAGCACTTTTTTATCTGATTGATCTGTTTGAGATGTAACGTGTATATTAGCAGAAAGTCGATAGCGACCGTCTGCTTTGAGGGATAGTGGATTCTGTTCATATGCCGTCCCATCTATCCACACCATTGTTCCCTCAAGGGAAACACCATCGGGGGCTTTGACGCTCCCATGAACAGCGATGGACTCCAAATCCCATGAGAGATTAATCGATTCTCCCTGAACGAGTTCAATTTCTACAGAGCGTGCGGGCGGAATGACATATCCCAGTTTTTTGACTTCTACGTCGTACGTTCCCCGTTCGAGGTTATCGATAAGACGTTGCGGTGTTACGCCTATCTCTTGTTGCCCATTGAGGGCAACGGAGGCCCCATCTGGCACCGTTACAATTGTGAGCATTGGACTTAATTTTCGGACTACCTTCTCGATCCTCCCCATCGGTAGCAGAATTCCCTCTGTAAGCCGTAAGGTGCGTTCATCCAAATTCGAGGTGAGGTGCGTGTGGAGTTCCTCAATCGAGAGTTGCCGATTGTTATCAAGGTCTGCCTCATCGGTCCCCAGCACTCCCAATAGTGTTTGCGCAAACAGATCCTCACTACTTAAAGCCACACGCTGAATTGATATTAGTGCTGCAGTCCCAAGCAGCCCACGATTGCCGTAGTAAGCCATTAAATTACGATCCTGTGTATAGCCGTCAAGAATAACAATGGCTATATTTGGAGATAATTCGCGGAACCAACGGTTTAGTTGACGGTCTTCAAGCGCATCTGCCAAATTTTCCGATGTCGCTCCGTATGTCAGAAAGAAAATTGAATTTGATCTTCTCGGTTTCGTGACAAAGCCGCGAAAGTAGAAAATGAGACGATCGCCTTGTCCCATTTCATTGCTCAGGCTGTCTAAGCCAGCTTTGATACCGTCGCGGGTGCAACCATCGCCTTCGATTCGGCGGATGTGCTTCGACGGGACTTTTCCCTGTTCTTTCAGTAGATTGACCAATGAATCGAGACTACTTGGAGAACCGATATCAGCGTCAGGGCTCACAATCAAGCACCAAGTTGTTGCATCGACGGATTGAGCATATAACGATGGAACAATGATAAGTGAAACCCCAATAAACGATACGATAAATACTAAAATTTGTTTCATCATTTTCCCCACAATATGTGAGATGTGAAACGCAAAAGCGAAAAAACTCGGTTTTTCTACGCGCTTTGCACTTCGGGGTGAGCGTATGTAAATCAAAAATTGACCGGGCGAACTCCTGCTTTTTACATGAGCCAATACCCTTTTTTAAGCAACGCCTGCCGAGAATAAGCTATAAAGTAAGTGTAGCAGAATTGATTAGGGGTTGCAAGAAAATATAGAGATTCTTAGATCATGCCAACGTTCTGACCATACTCTTCATCCAATTTGGGGATGGCGATATTTCCACCAATGATACCGTTGGATTAATAGATTTCCCAATATGGCGTCCTATCTTCAGTCTAAACTTTCAATCTTTAATTCCGTCAAAATTCACTGTCAAATCACCTACAGACGTATGCGATAAAATCGATGGAAAAAATCTTGAATATCATCTTTTCGTAATTTTACAGGATTTGCTTCTGTCTGAATGAAACAAATTAATATAAATAACCGATAGGAGATGAGAATGATCCGATGGAGGATACGGTTCGTTTTGGTTTGTGCGCTAATCCTTGCTTCCCTTACAGCAATTGCCCAAGAAGAATCAGAAATTGATCTTTCCCAACCGCTTACCCTAGAACAGTGTATTCAACTCGCTATTGAAAACTCAACCGATATGCGGAATGCACGCATCAATCTTGCCATCGATGGCTTGCTTGTCAAGGACGCGCGTGCCCGCTACTATCCAGATATTTTTCTCGATGGTCGTTACAATTTTTCAGATGCGCTTGATTTTGGATTTGAGCGCGAGAACTATGACTTGGGGGTAACCGGACAATATACGCTGTGGGACAACGGACAAAGAGAGGCAAATTTCTCGCAGGCAAAGGAACGACGTAATGCGACGATAAGTCGCAATGAACAGACAAAACAGAACCTGGTTTTTCAAGTCACACAAGCGTATTATAATATCCTCAAAGCACAGGAGTTGGTGAAGGTCGATCAGGAAATCTTGGCGCGATCTCAGGAGAATACTGACCGGGTCAGGGCTTTTGTTGAGGCAGGAATTCAGATTGAAGCTGATGTTGCTACGGCGCAAGTCAGAGAAGCAAACGACGAATTGAGTCTGCTGAATGATCAGAATGCCCTTGAAATTGCAACGGCAACCTTGCCGCGGATTATGGGACTAGACCCGGCGACACTTATCACTGTTACGGAAGATACCGACTATCAACTATACAGCCAAAAAGGACAGATTGAAGTCATAGAGGTATCCGTCGAGGAAGCTATCCAGAGAGCTTTTGAAACTCGCCCTGAATTTGAGGAGCTCCAATCCGCAATCAACCGACTGGAATGGGACTTGACGTTGGCACGGTTGGATCGTTGGCCCCAATTAAACGCGGAATATAGTTACAGTGTCAACCTTGATGATTACCTCCATGAACGTGAAAATTTCACGGACTTCCGAAGTTGGGAAGTCAGAACGACGCTGAGTTTTCCAATTTTCGATGGCGGTGTAGCAAAACGGCGTATCGAAGCAGCGGAGTTATCCCTTGAACAGGTCCGTGAAGATGCCAGCGATCTAGAACGTTCTATTGCATTAGATGTCCGCCAAGCTTACCTAAACTTGAGACGGGCTGAAATAGCGGTAGAAATCTCTAATACACAGGTGCGAAATGCCGAGTTGAGTCTCCAAGTTATTAGAGGCCGTTTCGAGCAGGAACTCTCCATCCTGCTTGAATTGCTTAATGCCCAAACGGAATTTGCGCAAGCCTTGACCAATCAGGTTCGAACTTTTTATGATTATAAAATCGCGCAAGTCGCTTTGCAGCGAGCAATGGGAGCTATCTAATGAACCGGAAACGAACGACTGTTCTTATTATCAGTGTGCTAATTGTGGCACTGGTTGCTGTGGTTGCCTTCGGTGTGACCAAAATATTTGGCAAAAAAGATAAAGACGACGCGGACGAAAAAAAGGAGGTCGTCCGTGTCGGTGAATTTATCGTCAAAGTTAGGGAATCTGGCAACCTTGAATCCTTGATCTCCATTGATGTTCGCTCGAATGTCGAAGGGGAAATCGAGACTCTCTATATCAAAGAGGGCGATTTCGTGGAAAAAGGACAGGCACTGCTCAAAATTGATGATGAGCAGGTTCTTGAACAAAAAAAGCAGGCGGAGGCGAATCGAGATGCGCGGAAAGCACAATTGGAACAGGCGAAACTGCGCATTGAGATGACAAAGAAGCAACAGGAGAGCGAAATCACGCAAGCCCAAAATGCTGTCAAAGTCGCAGAGGCAGCACTTGAGTCGCTGGATGCAAACACACGTCAACGGATCACTGAAGCTGAGGCCCAAATTTCTACAACGCAAAACCAGCTTCAGCAGGACGAGATCGCTTTGCGTCAGTCTGACATTGAGTTACAGCAAGCCGAACTCCGGAAGAAACGAGCTCAGGCGGCAGCAGAATCAGCGAAGATTGCCTTCGAGACAGCCGAATCCGAATTAAAACGAAATCAGGGACTGTTCGAGAAAAAGTTAGTCTCGAAACGCGTGCTTGAAGAAGCGGAAGCAGCCCGTGCAAACGCCTTTTCCCAATATGAAACCGCTCAAAACGATGTCGAGTCTCAGATTAAGGCGTTCGAATCCCAACAAGAAACCATTGATGCAAGAAAAAAGGCACTTGAAAACCGTCAGGCAACCCTTCGGCTTCATGAAAAGAATCTGGGTACGATCAAGGAATCGCAGGAGGCGCAAAAAAGACAACTTGACGCAGAGTTAGAAAATGCGAGGACTCGACTTCAACAGATTCTAGAGACAACGGATGAAGAGAAACAACTCACCGTTCTCACGGAGGTTGGTGCACAAGCGGTGCTCCTAGAAGCTGATAGCACTCTAACAGCCCAAGAAGAACGTGTCAATTGGACAACCGTTATCGCGCCGATGGCAGGAACCATTACGCGCCTTGACATCGAGGAGGGCGAAATTATCACCTCTGGACGTTCCGCGTTTTCGCAAGGACCCGCCATCCTGACCATCGCGGATCTCTCCCGAATGGTCGTCAAAACGCGAATCAACGAGGTAGACATCGCCAAGATTACACTAGGGCAAAGAGTAGAAATCCGCGTTGACGCTTATCGCGATAAAATCTTTGAAGGCAGAGTCAGCGAAATCGCGCCGAGTGCGTTTTCACCCGGGCAAATGGGGCAACAGGGAGATGGCACAATCACTTTCGAGGTGATGATTGAAGTGATTGGATCGCCTTCCTCCGAACTTCTGCCTGGCATGTCGGCGGATGTCGACATCATCGTCATGGAGGATCACAATGTCCTGCAACTCCCCATTGATTCAGTGATTGATTCTGAGGTGTTGACGGTCAAGGTAAATGTCCCCTCCAATTCGATAGGGCGTTTCAAATCCGATCAGGAGGTGGAGGTACAAAACCTGATTGGGAAGAAGTTTTCCGGCAAAGTTGGTAAGATCTCGCCGAGCAGTGTACGTGGCAATGTCGAAATCTTACTCGACGGCTCACCGCGCGGTTTGCGGGCGGGGCCTACTGAGGTGCACGTTTTATTCTCTGAAACGGATAAGATTGAAGGACTTGAAGCGGAAATTGAGAGCGAAAAGAAGTATTTTGTTATGCTCGATAAAGAGTGCCCGAAATCAGATAGTAAGAAGAAACAGAAGAAGGACAAGAAAGACGAAGAAAAAGGGACTCGAACTCGTATTGAGATAGGACAGCGAAATAACACCCATTTTGAGTTGATTAGTGGTCTTGTAGAGGGGGATCGTGTATTTGTACCCTCTATGCAACAACTCACAAAAACAGCTCCAGCTGGTAAATAGAGAGGAAAAAAATGCTAATTGATATTCGTAATCTAACAAAAGTATATGAAATGGGAGATGTAAGAGTTCACGCGTTGAGAGGTGTCTCATTCACCGCCCAAAACGGTGAGTTTATTGCCATTGTGGGGCCTTCCGGTTCGGGGAAATCCACAATGATGGACATCCTCGGTTGTCTTGCAAAGCCAACAGAGGGGGAATACTATCTCGAAGAGCAAGAGGTTGGTCAATTATCGGATAACCGTCTCGCTGAGATTCGTAATCGGAAGGTCGGTTTTGTCTTCCAATCATTCAACCTTTTACAGCGAACTACCGCGCTGCAAAATGTCGAACTGCCTCTCATCTACAGCGGACTAGGGCGCAAGGAACGGCGACGGAGAGCGTTTGAAGCGCTAGAATCCGTTGGACTCGCGGATCGCATTCATCACAAGTCGAATGAAATGTCGGGCGGGCAAATCCAGCGCGTGGCGATTGCACGGGCACTTGTGAACAATCCATCAATGATCTTTGCTGATGAGCCGACGGGAAATCTAGATACCCGCTCTGGCGGTGAAATCATGGGGATTTTTGACCAGCTGAACCAGGCAGGAAACACGATTATCATGGTCACACACGAACCAGCAATCGCAGCACATGCCCGACGCATCCTCCACATTCGAGACGGATTGATTGAGAGAGATGAACAGAGAGGTTGATGAGCGAATTGGCACATACTCCCCGGGGCCGGATGAACGCTGGCGGCGGCGACTCGGTCACAATCAGGACACCCGCACGGCTTCACTTTGCCCTCATTGATCTCAACGGCTCGTTGGGCAGAATTGACGGAAGCATTGGTCTCGCAATCAATGAGCCGCATTTTGAAATTCTCGCTGAACCGGCAGATCAGATCCAGATTGCATCTGATCAATACAAGGAGCGAGCGCGTGCTATTGTCGAATCGCTTCGGGCAAAATACAACTTTCCGGGCATCCACCTTCAACTCGTCTCTGAAATCCCACCCCATTCTGGCTTTGGCTCCGGGACACAGCTCGCTTTAGGTATCGCCCAAGCGGTGAATACGCTTTACAATCTGAATTTGAGCGTGGCAGATTTGGCACACGCTGTCGGGCGGGGCGGGACATCAGGGATTGGCATTACCGCGTTTGAACAGGGTGGGTTCATCCTCGATGGTGGACATCGCTTCCCCGATCAAAAATCCTCGTTCTTACCCTCCTCCGCGGCGGGTAACGTTCCCCCGCCCCCGCTTCTCCTGCGCCATCCTTTCCCAGATTGGGAATTGCTCATCGTCATTCCGAGTTGCACCCACATCTCTGGCGAGACAGAGGTTCAACTCTTCAGGACCCTTTGTCCTCAGCCCAGATCCACCGCCGAACAACTTTCCCATCTCATTCTCCTCAAGCTATTGCCGGCGATCTTTGAAGAGGACCCTTGTGCCTTCGGATCCGCAATTAGCGATATTCAAACCTTTGGCTGGAAGAAGGTCGAGATTGACGCTCAAGGTGATATTCTGCAACGGACACTTGACTTTTTACGGGATAACGGCGCAATCGGTGCCGGGGTCAGCAGTTGGGGACCGGCGATCTTCGCCGTTGCGGACAATTCCTCCATCTTAAAAGAGAAAACGGAGACGTTCCTCCAAACGCTGCCTGAAGGTGGGACCTGCTTTATCACGGCTGCAAACAATCTTGGTGCAGAGGTTAAGATCGCTTAGACTCCATACTTCTTAGCTGACAATCTCAGTTCCAATGCCCGATTGCGTAAAAACCTCCAGCAAAATCGCGTGGCTAATTCGACCGTCAATAATGTGTGTTTTCCAGACCCCACCCTTGAGGGCAGTCGCGCACGCTTCGACCTTCGGTAACATTCCTGCCCCAATCGCCCCATCGGCGATTAACTCTTCAATCTCATTGGTTCTTATTCTCGATATCAGCGTGGATTCATCGTGCAAATCTCGTAGAATGCCGCGTTGATCGGTCAGCAAAATCAGTTTTTCTGCATTGAGGGCGGCAGCTATCTCTCCTGCCATTGTATCCGCGTTGACGTTATATGTGCAATCATCGTCTCCCACACCGTTTGGTGCAAGCACCGGGATATAACCTTCCCGATCCAAGGTAAAGAGCACATCTGGTTTAACGCCGACAATTTCCCCGACAAAACCGATATCCACGGAGATTGTCTTTCCGTGTTCATCGATAACCTGCGGACAGTGCTTCTGCACACGGATGAGGTTCGCATCCTTCCCACAAAGTCCAACCGCTTTTCCACCGTGTAAGTTAATCAGTGAGACAATCTCTTTGTTGATTACCCCCGCGAGCACCATTTCAGCGATTTCAACGGTCTCTGCATCGGTGACCCGCAAGCCTTGTACAAACTCCGCCTTTTTCCCGACTCGCTGCATCCATTTGCTAATCTGGTTGCCACCACCATGCACAACAATAGGGTTCATGCCGACGTACTTCATCAATACGACATCCTGCATCACGCTGTGTTTGAGTGATTCCTCCTCCATTGCTGAGCCACCGTATTTAATCACGATGGTTTTTCCGGCAAAAGTTTGAATGTAGGGCAACGCCTCGATTAAAATTTCTGCTTTTCTGACTAATTCATCCATTG
>JAKZSX010000382.1:0-8223 GCA_047517405.1 Candidatus Poribacteria bacterium
TTGCTACTGGAGCACTAAATGCGAGTGCGCCGGGCGCGTCAGAAACAGGCAAGTCAGCATGTGTAACAACTTGTGGCACGGGCTGATTTGGGTTTGTTACTTTCGGAACGTTAGGATTGAGGGGAGCACGAAGCTTGATCATCTTATTGGAAAAGTCTAAAACAGTTTGTGGTTGCACGGAGGTCGGACGCACAACTGCTGCTGTCGTGACTCTGGGCTGAACATCAACCTGCTCAATTATCACTGTGTTTGTGGTGGGTACGGTTGGCTTGACTATCGGCTTAATAACCGGTTTACGAACTTGTGGTTTCGGGGGTTCTTTTGCCTTTAAGATGTCCGTGCCCACTAAATCTTTGAACTGCTGGGTTTGGGTAACGAGATAGATACCCGCGATAAAGAAGGCGACTCCGTGGACAATCAACGAGGTCATTAAAGCCCCTGAGGTTTTCTTGGCACTCATGTTTTTCCTCCAAAAATTTGTTGTTTGTGTTTAAAGAATTGAACAGTCCCTCGCATCATGTGCGATACAAAAGTCTACATCGTTAATGTGTCGGTTTGTAGCAATTAATATGCCATTGCGTTGTGAGTGGGGAACCTCGCAGAAAACAGAGGGTTTCTGCGAGGTTAATTGATTTAATGCACGAAATGGGGTAGAGTGAATTTTTGAAATTGCCCCATTTCGTGCAATTTTCTTCTTAATCCCACAGATGTGAGCAGATTTGCCGATACATTATCGACCAAATAGAGAAAAGAATTACCCTATTAAATCGAACCCGTTGAAATCGACCGCACCGACAACGGGTTTATCCGCGAAGAAATCTTCCAACGCTGCAAGTGTCATCTCACCAATTTTGCCGTAACCGTAAGTGCCTGTGCCAGAGACATGGGGCGTGACAAAAACATTTGGCAACCCTAGGAATGGGCTATCCGGCGGCAGCGGTTCCGGGGTTGTGACATCAAGTGTGATGAAAATACGACCGGTCCGTGCTTCGGTCAGTAACGCATCATGATCGATGATACTGCCCCGCGAAGTATTGACCAGCGTGGTTCCATCCCGAAGCAGCTTTAGCTGTTCCTCGCCAATCATCTTATTCGTTTGGGGGATACTTGGTGTGTGAACCGTTACAATATCGGCTGTGGCAAAAAGATCGTTGAGCGAAACTTTCTCCACGCCAAGAACCCCTGCCTCCCAATCTGAGAGGTAGGGATCATAGATTAGTTTTCTGACCTCGAAGGACTGCAGCAGCTTAATCACCTGTCGTCCAACTTTGCTTGCTGAGACGATACCAACGACACTTCCGCGTAACGAGTTTGCTCTAGAAGCCACTTCACTACGATTCCACTTCCCCGATCGGGTGTGCAAGATAAAGTCAACCCATCGGCGGGTGGTCATAATCATTGCGCCAATCGTGTATTCGGCGACATTGTAGGCGATTGCTTCGTTGGCACTGAACACACAGATCTGGCGTGGTAGGATGTATTTATCGACAACCTCGCCGACAAGACGCTTCACGGAACCCGCTGAATGAGTGATGATTCGGAGTGCATCTGCATTAGCCATTACCTTTTCGGTTATCGGTGACACACCCCAACCGGTAACTACCCCATCGAACCCGGCAACAAGTTCGGCGATTTCATCGCTTGTATAGTTTGAGCCGGTTTCATTCAACCTTACATCAAATTGTTCCTGAAATCGCGCCAAAACTTCTGGGCTGAAAACTTCTTCGGTATGCCCTGATGTGGGCAGGTATAAGATTTTAGGTTTGCTCATCGGTGCTCCTTTCACTCGCTTAATCGCTCGGATGCTAAAACAGCGGTCTGCTTACAACCGCATCTCGTGTGCTGGCGGGGGCAATGTCGTGATGAGAGAACTCCATCGTGAACATCCCGCGTCCTTGAGTCAACGAACGCAGCTCCGTTGTATATTGGAACATCTGCGCTAACGGAGCATGAGCGTCAATAGATTCGGCTGTTCCCGCTGTCCCAGTTTCGTGGATTTTTGCGCGGCGTGAATTGAGGTCGCCAATTACCTTTCCAATATGCTCGCTTGGCGCAATCACTTGAATTTTCATGATTGGCTCTAATAGGACAGGTGACGCCTTTCGGGCGGTGTTCTCAAAGGCAATGACGGTGGCGGCTTCAAATGCGGCTTCCGATGAATCCGTCTCATGGTATGAACCGCCGATAAGAACGGCTTTGATATCTTGCATAGGGAAACCACTTAACATCCCATTCGACATCGCGCCTCGTGCCGCCCGCTCAATGGGGGCAACGTATTGACGAGGGATATCTATTTCGTTACTCTCATCCGCAAATTCAAACCCCATTCCTCTCGGTAGGGGTTCTAGTCTGAGTATGACATCTCCGTAAATGCCCTCATCCTCAACCTTGTGAATATATTTGCCTTGGGCTTCAGCGATTTCGTTGATTGTCTCACGATAGGCAACCTGCAGTTTGCTGACACGTGCATTGACTTGGAACTCGCGTAGCATCCGATCTGTCAAAATCTCCAGATGAAGTTCTCCCATACCTGAAATCACCCGCTGCCCGGTTTCGTCGTCAATTTGCACGGTAAAGGTTGGGTCCTCTTCCATCATGAAGTTAAGCGTCTCTTCAAGCGCATCTTTATCTCTTTCAGATCTCGGCTCAATAGCGACAGAGATGACCGGCTCCGGAAATACCATTGATTCTAGCAGAATTGGGTGTGAGGCAGTCGTCAACGTATCCCCGGTGGTGGTATTTTTTAATCCAACAAGCACGACAATGTCTCCTGCGTGGGCTTCATTACAGGCTTCCCGCTTATTGGCGTGGACCTGCAGGATCCGCGTCACTCGCTCTTTTGTGTTTTTCGTTACATTGTGAACGACGTCTCCACGCTGGAGTGTCCCAGAGTAGATACGACAATAAACAATCTTAGCCACATTTGGATCTCTAGCAATTTTGAACGCTAATGCGGCGAACGGCGCGTCATCTGTCGACGCACGTTCCTCTTTACGGTCTTTGCCCGGAACGATGCCCACAATCGGTGGCACGTCAATCGGTGACGGCAGGAAATTGATAACAGCGTTGAGTAACGGTTGGACTCCTTGGTTCTTTAGAGCCGTTCCACATAGCACCGGGACGAGTCTGTTTTGTAATGTCGCCAGGCGAATCCCGTCCAGAAGATCTTCTTCCGTGATTTCCTCACCCTCAAGATATTTTTCCAAGAGCGTATCATCTTCGCTCGCAACGGCTTCAACCAATTTCTCACGTGCTTCCTCCGCTTCTGCTTGCAATTCCGCGGGGATATGCGTCAGATCAAAGGTCTGCCCTTGGTCCTCCACATGCCAACGGAGGGCTTGCATACGGATAAGATCCACAACGCCTGAAAACTGGCTTTCCGCGCCGATTGGCAGCTGGAGGGGTAGCGGGTTGGCTCCCAATCGCGCTTTCATCATTTCGATAACACGTGGGAAATTCGCGCCCAGCCGATCCATCTTGTTCACGAAAGCGATTCGTGGGATATGGTAACGCTCTGCTTGACGCCATACCGTTTCGGATTGTGGCTCAACGCCGCCGACAGCACAAAATAGGGCAACTGCCCCATCCAATACACGGAGGGAACGCTCGACTTCGACAGTGAAGTCAACATGCCCCGGTGTATCGATCAGATGAATCGCGTGGTCACCCCAAAAGCAGGTCGTCGCCGCCGCTGTGATAGTTACACCGCGCTCCCGCTCCTGAACCATCCAATCCATGTCTGTTGTGCCGTCGTCGATATCGCCGATTTTGTGCTTCTTGCCGGTATAAAACAAAATGCGTTCAGTGGTCGTTGTTTTGCCGGCATCGATGTGCGCCATGATGCCGATGTTTCGTACCTGTTCAATCCCATATTCCCGTGGCATATATATCTCCGTCTTTGGAATAAGTCTTTGATTACTTGTTTGTTACGGTGCGTTTAGTATATCATATCAAGCCCAAAAACTCAATCGCAAGTCATCGCAAAATACGCTTGGTAGGTTTCGCTCCGTATGATACTATCCCTCTGTTCAACCGAGGTCAGTACATTGCCATCAAATCTCCCACTTCTCCTGACTATACGACATTTCCCAAAAGAGGTATTCGTAGCGGCTACTTGTCAGGAAATAATTCCCCAATCGCTGTTTTTCATTATTTGAACTCCCCGCCGTTAGGTCATTCAAGAGGTCTCGCAGCCACTCCCCCAATGCCCCAAACGCATCGGAGGCGTACATCTCAATCCATTCCTGATAGAGAGGCTCCGGCGACTTACCGCGTTCTGCCAAATTGGTGGCGACCTCCCAATAGCCCCACTGACACGGCAACACGCCTGCAACGAGCTCCGTGAGCGTACCGACCTGTGCAACGTGAAGGAGATGTCGTGTGTAAGCGTGCGTTGTTGGTGCCATAGGCGTCGCTTCCATCTCGGCAGGAGAGATACCGAATTTTTCGCTGTAACCACGATGGAGATCCATTTCGGTGTTCAGCGTTTCGTTCAGGAGTTGGGCAAACTTTGCCATTGTCGCTTCGTCCGGCGACTTAACCACACCATGAGCAAAGACTTTGCTATAATCTAACAAGAAGAGATAATCCTGACAGAGATAGTATTTGAACTTTTCCGTTGGCAGACTGCCGTCCGCAATACCAAGTACAAACGGGTGCTTGAGCTCTGCCTCCCAGATCGAGGCAGCTTGCGATCTGAGTATGTCAGTGAAATTTTTCATGCGACACACCGAGCCTTTCCAATTGACATCAGCTGGGTTGATCACGCATTGTGTGATAGCACACAATGCTCAGATATGATGATAAGGTTTGTAATTGGTCAGTTCATTGCTTACCTTGGGCAAACAGGGGTTGAATCGTTCGACTACGAACCTAATTATAGCATCGGTAAAAAAGGCATGCAAGATAAACATTGACTGACACATTCTGCAAAATGATCGTGTTCCCAAACTATCTCCCTACCATTTTTTTCTCGTAATTCCTCCGATTTTCGTGTAAAATTCGCGTGTGATTTGAGCATTCACAACATGGCGCAGGTAGGCGTAGGCAAGGGGTTATGAGGAAGGGACAAGATAAATAACGAGCGGATGCTAGGGAGGTGCTCGTTGTCCGGGCAAACCCATGATGCCAAACTGTGAAGAGGAGAAACCCATGAACAAAACGGAAATTCCTGACTGGGTGGTCTATCCACAGGAAAAGTGGGTGCAGATTACACCCGTTCAAGCCGGTTTTGATGCGGTGAAATTCAACTCAATTGTTGGTGATACCGAAATTAAAGGTGCGAAGTGGGAGGGAGAAGTTCACGAGGAGAAAGAGTGGGGGGCAGTTCTTACCCGGGGTGGTTACTTGGTATGGGTTTGGGGAAATTCGACCTACAAATACCAAACAGCGTCCGTCGGCAAGGCATTTAGTCGCGCACTGGTTGGACTTGCTGTGGAAGCGGGCTTGATCCAGCCGGACGATGTGATATGGAAAACCTGGACTGGTTAGGAATCAGCTCTCGCATCCGCACAAACACTTGGACCAGCAGTACCACCGGACACTCACCTGGAACCATCTCATCGGGCCAAAAGACGGTAAGGTTCATTACGGCGGTTTCCCCGTCACCAACGGATTTTACTGGCGCAGGGCTGCCTACGCACACGGCAAAACGTCCTGGGGACAAGGATTTTACGCGCCTAGCAACTCGGTAGTGGACAAGGGAAGCTCCATTCCCGAATGGGCAGAGTGGACTGGCGACCCATCCTACGACAACTATGCCCACGCTGAACCGGGCACTGTCGGGATCTACAGCAGCGGTGGTATCTGGCGCCTCGGTCAGGCACTGACCGTCCTTTGGGATCAGGACCTCAAACAGGTGCTGGATGAAAGGCTATTCAGTAAAATCGGTATTCGTGCAGACGGATGGGACTGGATACCCGGACGGGTTGTATACGAGAACAAAGATTTCTATCCTAATATGCCGGGATACGGCGATTTCCTCGACCCGCCGTATGAGATTAATGGTCATATAGTTCGGGGTGGCGGTGGTTGGGTCATCATGAACGCGGAAGATCTCGCCCGTTTTGGCTTATTGGTTGCCACAGGCGGCATATGGGAGGATGAAAGATTGATTGATTCTGAATGGGTAAGGAGTCACGGTGGTGGAAATGGCAGTCTTGTTAATGGGGATGCCAACACTTATATTGCCTGCGGCGTCGTGACCACGGAAGGCTTACCCTCCTTCGAGATTTTCAACGAACTCGTCACCGGTCCCGTTGTGGGTCGCGAATGAGTATGTAGACACCAATCATCACAACTCAGCCTTTGATTTTTAATCGGAGGCTGCACATGGGAAGATCTGGGGACGGACTTTTGTGAGGAGGAAAAAATGAACGAAATACCACTTCACTTCAAAACGATTACTGAGGTATCCGAACTAATACGAGAGAAATATGTATCGCCTGTGGAGGTTACCACCGCAATACTGGATCGGATTGACCAACTTGATAGCCGCCTCAAAAGCTATGCTACGATCATGGCGGACCACGCGATGATGGCGGCACAGAAGGCTGAAGCAGAGATCACATCTGGCACATATCGTGGGTTACTCCATGGCGTCCCAATAGCGGTAAAGGATTTATGCTTCACCAAGGGTGTTCGGACGATGGGAGGGACACATGCACTCGCCGAGCACGTCCCTCACTTTGATTCCACTGTGGTTGCAAAACTGGAATCAGCCGGGGCAGTGCTGCTAGGCAAACTCAACCTTACGGAAGGCGCGATGGGCGGCTACAATCCTAAACTCCAGATTCCCATCAATCCTTGGAATGCCGAACGATGGGCCGGTGCCTCATCCAGTGGGTCTGGGGTTGCAACAGTGGCCGGTCTGTGCTTCGGCTCGCTGGGCAGCGATACCGGTGGTTCGATTCGCTTCCCTGCTGCAGCATGTGGTACGGTGGGTCTCAAACCGACATGGGGACGAGTCAGCCGCTATGGTGTGTTGGCTTTGGCTGAATCGCTCGACCATGTTGGTCCGCTGACGCGAAGTTCTGCCGACGCGGGGATCGTGCTTGAAGCTATCTCCGGTTTCGACCCCAACGATCCCACGTCCCTGCCGGATCCTGTGCCAAACATGATCGAAGGTACAGATAGAGGCGTGGAGGGTATTCGGATCGGGTTCGACTTGCAATATGCTACCAAAGATATTGACCCTGAACTTGCAGAGGCAGTGCTCGCTGGCGTAAAGGTTCTGGAAGATTTGGGGGCTGAGATTGTCGAAGTACAGCTGCCCGATATGGACCCATATGTCGCCGCATGGCCAACTTTATGTTCCGCTGAAGCGGTCGCCGCACACGAAGCGACCTACCCCTCCCGAAGAGATAGCTACGGTCCTTGGTTCCGAGGTTGGCTGGATAAGGGGGCGAAGGTGACGGGGGCGGAATATGCCAAAGCTAATAACTTACGCGCCGCCTGCACGGGGCATCTCCGTCGCGTGTTCGAGGGGATCGATGTACTTGTCTGTCCTTCAACGGCCGCACCGCCACACCCGGTCAAGCCAGAAGAGTTATATGGCCCGATGCCGGAAAGCCGAGAACCGAAATTTCAGCGGTTCACCGCGCCATTTGATTATAACGGGGCACCAACATTATCGGTGCCGTGTGGATTTAACAGTGAAGAGCTTCCTCTAAGCATTCAGTGGGTGGGCAAGCACCTGTCAGAACCGTTGTTGTGCCGGATCGGTCACGCCTACGAAGGGGTAACCGAGTGGCACAACAGGCATCCGAATGTTTGAGAATCGGTCGTTAATCCCTCGCAGCCTCCTTTACAACTCAAAGCCAATGTGCCAGGGACCAGAGTGTAGCTGACCGGCTGAAAGGTGTATCCAGAAGTGCTTCGGTCTCCTCGATGGGATCGTGTCCATAGCGTCGGACAAATTCCACCTCGATTTGTTGCTCTAACTCGGTTGGACTGCCCAAGGGTAGCGTCACCCAGGTGTTCCCCAGACGGGCACTTTCGCGGATGGCAAGACAGATTTCCCAATCGTGTAACGCGTTTTCGGCACCGTACTGCGGCCTTCCGCCGTGCGTAATTGCATGGTGAAAGCTGATGAGGATGCTTGCCTTCGCAACGTCATCCGGCGAACCGATTCGATACGATTTGAATGGATTTTCCCAGACCACCGGCGGGGTAGTGTCCACCCGGACTACCTCAAGTATACGTTCTCCCTCCATCTCAGTGTAC
>JAKZSX010000383.1:0-4625 GCA_047517405.1 Candidatus Poribacteria bacterium
CGGGCGGTCTATTGGGACGGTCATAATGAAAGCGGTGAGCCAGTCAGCAGTGGTGTCTATTTCTACACATTTATCGCTGGCGATTACACCCAAACCCGTAGAATGGTTATCGTCAAATAGTGTGCATAAATATAGTTGACATATACGTGTGAATTAACAAAGTTTGAAGTCTTGAGCAATATGGGGGCCTCTACCCTTACGCTCATAAATTTCTATCCACCAACACACCCCGAAAGGATCTCTGTTATGTCATTTCCACTTGCCTATAGTGCCCTCCGTTGGGAAAACCCTAATCTGGAACAAACACTTGTGCAGCTCCGAGAGGCTGGCTGGGACGGTTGGGAAGCCCGTCAGTCACTCGATTGGCTCGGTTCTGCGCGTCGTGTTACCCAGATTTGCGACGCTGTCGGTATACAGGTCGCTGCGATTTGTGGTCCCAATGTTTCACTCGATGTGACCCATCCAACCCATGAGATTAACAAACGGCGGATTGAATTCGCCTCGGACCTTGAGGTTCCCACCTTTATGACCAAAGGTCCAGGACGACTTGACAGCGAAACCACAGACCTCGATCTGGATCGGATGGCCGCCGTCTATGATGATCTCGCCGCGTATGGCGAACCGCTCGGCGTTACTGTTACCTTCCACCCCCATACGGGACATGTGGTGGACAGCGCCGATGAGTGGAAGCGATTTATGAAACGCCTCCAACGGTGTCGGCTCTGTCTCGATATGTCTCATGCCGTCCACTGGGGCTACGATCCCGTTCAAGCGGTTTACGATTATCGGGATCGCATCTCCTATGTCCACCTCCACGACCATAAAGATGGCGGCGGTGTCGAACTCGGCGAGGGGCTTATGTGCGACTATCCCGCCTTCCTGAAGGCGCTGGAAGATGTTGGCTATAGCGATTGGATAACCGCGTGTCCGGGCGCGACGGAGCGCACCGACGAAGCGAAGATGCGGATCAATCGTGCTTACCTGAAAAGCATCGGATATTAAGAATCTGATACTGACAGGACTTATGCTCTTCAGTAGGGAACAACGATCGTTGTTCCCTACCAAACTGGATTAGGTTCGTTTGTCTCCACTTCTCTTTTGACCCTAAATTGGTATAAGGGAGGGACGAAGTTACGTGCACCGACCTGCTCTCAGCACACTCGTTCCCTACACGCTCGGAATTGTTATTGCGGGTTTCCTGCCCATCCCCCTCTTTTGGCTCTGGTTGATTGCGCTAGTCTGCCTGATTGGCGGCGTTGGATTACCCTATCTGCGAGAAGGGGATTCTCGTGCGTCGAAGCTTCAACGGTTGCTCCTCTTGAGCGCGCTCTGTGTCTGTGGTATGTTCCGTCTGAAGGTTGTGCTGACCTCACCCATCCCCCCGGATTTCTACGATCAGCCAGTGCATTTCTCAGGGGAGATGACGTATCAGCCGGAGCGGGGTGAGCAGTGGGAGGCGGGCTACGCAAGCGGAACGATCCAACCGGCAGGAAATCCAAATTTAATGGTGAAGACGAAGCTCCTGATCCGATTCCGCGAGCCAATCCCTTTGCGCTACGGCGATCGGATTGAGGTCCAAGGGGTATTACGCCGCCCAAACGAGCAACGCAATCCTGGAGGCTTCGATTACCGTTCCTATCTCGCCCGTCGAGGTATCTTCGGGATTCTGTATCCGCATCGAGGTCAGGAGATTATCCCGACAGATCGATCCGGTTTTCCACTACTGCACTGGACGGAAAAATTGCGTCGGCGGGTTGAATCCATCATTGATAAAGCCTATCACGAAAATCGGGTTCACGCTCAAGTTCTCAAGGGAATGTTCTTGGGACAACAGAGCGGGTTATCGCCCGATATTCTTGACGCGTTCCGTAATAGTGGAAGCATACATATTCTCGCTGTGTCGGGATTGCATGTTGGACTGATTGCGACTGTCTGCTTTTTCGGCTTTTCACTCCTGCGTCTGCCTCGAAAAACTACTGACCTACTGACCATTGCCGCGGTCATCCTTTATGCCTGCCTTGTCGGTTTTCGCCCTTCAGTTTTCCGCGCGTCGCTTATGGCGGTTATCTTCCTGATCTCACGGATTATAGAGCGAGATAGAGATCTGTTCAATTTGCTTGCGTTTGCTGCGCTCGTTCTGTTGTTGATTAATCCCGCGCAGCTGTGGGACATCGGCTTCCAACTCTCCTTCGTTGCTGTGGCGTCTATTGTCTATCTCGCTCCCAAATGGGAGCGCTTTATCGCCCGTATCATCCGATTAAATCGAGTCGATCCAATGGCGGATCCTGATAGCAGGATGGTCCCTCACTCTGTATGGGGACGGGCAGCCTGGTGGGTGGTAATGGCGTTTGGGGTAACGCTATCCGCACAGGTGGGGACGACCTTAATCATCGCATGGCACTTCCATCGGCTTTACCCGATTGGGCTCGTTGCGGGGCTTTTTACTGTTGGACTTGCCGCCTTTCTTGTCAACATTACGCTGGTCTCGGTCTTGCTCGGATTAATCTGGTTACCCCTAGCAACGCCATTTGTCTATGCCAACCACTTCATCCTCTGGATCTTTCTGAGGCTGATCGAGTTTTTCGGTCAATCGTGGACGGTGTTGAAGACGCCAACGCCAAGTGTCGGTTTTATCGCCATTTACATCGCTGGCTGTTTCGCAGTTATACATTGGGTGTGGGTGTGGATACACCGAAAGCAGGCTCTGGTAATTGGATTAACGGTCTTGTCAATCTGGGTCTGGGACATGGCTTGGCGTGAGCGGGGCAGGCTGTTAGACATTACGTTCCTCGATGTCGGGCAGGGGGACGCGGCATATGTCCGATTCCCTGATGGCAAAACTATGTTAGTTGATGGAGGACTCAATTCTTCGCGGATTGAGGTGACTGAAACGGGAAATGCTAGGCGGGTGGGTTATGACAATGGCGAGCGGACGCTTGACCCGTTCTTGTGCCAAGAGGGCATTTTTAGGCTGGACCTCCTCCTCTTGAGCCATCCAGATAATGACCACGGCGGTGGTTTTGCACACATTCTGCGGGAGTTTGGTGTCAGGCGCGTGCTGGGGGTGCCACATCAGGATCTATCGCAGTCAACCCATCAGATCCTGCACGAGATTGTTGATACGAAAGGCATTCCTCATGAACTTGGCTATGCTGGACCAATTGACCTAACTCCTACAGCACGGTTGGAGCTGCTGCATCCATTTGATGCAGCTTCGACAAATCTGCACGATAAAGATGTCAACAGCGATTCCCTTGTTCTGAGGTTGACTTATGAGGATCTGCGAATCTTGTTCACGGGAGACATCGGACGAAAGGTTGAATTGAGACTGGTTGAATCGGGTAAAGATTTAGGTGCAGAGATTATTAAGGTCCCCCATCACGGAAGCAAAACCTCTAGCAGTGCGGAATTCCTTGATGCTGTGCGTCCACAGCACGCGATTTTCTCGCTGGGTCAGCGGAATCGATACCGTTTCCCGTCTGAGATGGTCCTCGAACGTTATCGTGAACGGGGGTGTCGTATACTGCGGACAGATCAGCTCGGTGCTATCCGATTGCGAACCGATGGACGGCGGTGTTGGATTACGCGTTATGTGGAGGAACGGTGAGAATCGTGGTCGCATAAACCCCTTGCAATACGGCGGGGTTTATGATACTATCGCAGCGGGGAATGGGTGGAAAAATGACGATTATAGAGGTATCGGTATGAGCCTGGAAATACACTTAAAAAATCTTGGTATCCTAAAGCAGGCGGAGTTTTCGCTCGGGGATTTGACCCTTATTTGTGGGGAAAATAACACCGGCAAAACCTATGCAGCCTATGCACTGTACTGTTTCTTGGATTCTTGGCGTAAGCACATCTCTTTTCCGGTGAACGATGCTCATGTCCAAAGTTTGCTTACCAACATTGTTATCAAGATCGATTTAGCAGAATATGTCAAAATGGCGGATCGAATGCTCGCAGAGGCGTGTAAACGATATACCGATCAACTGAACACTGTTTTTGCGGCATGTGAAGGTCAATTTCGTAACAGCAAATTTCGCGTCCAAACAGTTGCACTCAATGACATACTTGATAAAGAATATGAAGGAACAATAGAAGTCCATAAATTGCCGGACTTTCACTATTTCAAGAAAAAGGAGAGTGAAGAGCTGACAGTTTATCGGAGCATGAGCATGGTGCAGGGAAAAGAGGTAGGTGCTTTTGCTGTGGAGGATGCCATTCGTTCTATTGTTGGCAACGTTATTTTTTCCGATTTTTTTCCTACCCCCTTTATCTCCTCAGTCGAGCGTACCGGGGCTGCTATTTTTCAAACAGAACTCGATTTTGCTCGGAATCGCCTGCTTGAGGAAATAGGGCGATCGGACCAAAAAATTGATCCTCGAGAGCTGCTCTTCAAAGCGTACCAAAGTTACCCTTCGCCAATAGAAGAGAATGTGGATTTTATACGCCAACTTGAAGATATTGCAAAAAGACAGAGTTTTATCGCTAAAGAATACCCTGAAGTATTGGAAGCCTTTGCTGACATTATCGGTGGCGAATATACTATAACACAAGATGGTCGACTCTATTATACCCCCAAAGGGACGGGGCTCAGGTTGACAATGGTTGAAAGTTCAAGTGCT
>JAKZSX010000384.1:0-6299 GCA_047517405.1 Candidatus Poribacteria bacterium
CGAGGATGCCCAATCCTGTGGACAAAATTGAAAACGCTTGGCTCCCATCCAAGCCGCATGCAATACTTAGTCGATTATATCGTCAGTGATGACAGCGCAATGCCCGACGGCGTCAATGAACCGATGAACAAATGGTTTTCATATTTCACGCTTTTGGCGTTTTGCACTCTCTTTTGACATGAGCCGTGTTATTTAGAGCTTTGCCAAGTGCCTTTGCTAAGTTATCGGGGTCATCTGTCCCTATTCGATATCGCTTTCCATTTGCCATCTGCATCTCAATCGCTGAGAAACCAGACACATTAAAAAGCCAACCCCGAGGCGTGAATCTTATTCCCCAACCGTAGTACCAAGGGTTCTTGACCACACCGTATGCCTCAATCTCTTTTAGCTGGAAAACCTTGCGGATGACTCTCAATCCAAATTGGATCTTAATCATCTGGTCATCGACTATCACTGTCAAACGGGAAAATATCCCAAGGACAATCAGCATAATGATCAGAGTGGCGAGGGTAAGCGGGTAGAAATCGGTCTTAATATTCAAATAACCCAAAAACAGTACGACTGCGCTATATGAGACTAGGAGAAAGTAACCAATCTGGGTATGTTTATACTGTTTCATCATTCCTGATCCTATTTCCCTGTTACGACTATCATGCAAACCCGTCCAACCATTTAAGCAGAGCCATCCTTCCGATAGATTCCTCCAAATTATCGCCAATGGAGATCGAAATAATCGTAACTGGTCGAGGTAATCTGCCGCATTTTACCCGTTTCAACGTCTACGATGAAGATTTCGCTGGTTCGCCGTCCGCCCGGATCGCCCCCAATAAATGCAACCTGACTCCCGTCCGGACGCCACGTTGCATCCCGCCCCCTGTAAAAACTCAGATTCATATAGCTCTTAAATCGTCCCTTCTCTACAGCGGCAACGCAAATTTCACCCGAGGTATAAAACAAAATCTGCTTGCCATCCGGTGACCACTCCTCTATTCTTTGGCACGGAGGTTCGTCGTTTTGGGGAAACCATAATCCGGTGGCACCGACGACATCCGGTTCCGCCAACGCCAGAAACCCATCCGTCTTAAACGCAATCCATTTACGATCTGGCGACCACTCGGGCCAATTGATTCCTTCCGGCAACGCTTCAATCAGTCTATTTCTCGGTTCCTTGACCTTTTCGCCTTTAGTATCCCAGTGGAACCAACCCTCCGCCCACCGGCTAGTTCGCCACCGCTTTGTCGATTTCCCGTCAATCGTTACGACCCAGTTTTCGAGTCGATCTCTCGCGCGGTCAATCTCTACCACAACCAGAATTGCGTCGCTTTGCGGAGACCACCAGAAATCGTGGATGCGGTGCTGTCTTTTTATTATCCGTTTGTTCTCGGTGCCATCTTTCCGCATTATATAGAGCGATTCCGCTCTATCAACCCCGGATATGTAAGCGATCCGTTCTCTATCCGGTGACCATCGAGGTCTGCGAGAAAACCCATCGTCCGTAAGTTGGCGGAAATCTGTTGCGTCCGGATTTATCGTGCAGACATTATACTGATAGAACTCCCACCATTTAGTCGTTCCTCGACCTTTTTCCAGTGTCCTCGTTGCCGCTCGGAAACCGTCCCGATGGTCCAACGGTTTGCGGACAGCAAAAACCAATTTTCCCGCATCGTCCTGTGATAACGCAGCACCACCTACCGTGATAAGTAGTATAAACACACCAACTACACATCTTACACGCATACGATAACCTTTCTGAGAATAACGGAGCATCCGTGTCTCGATAATCCGTTGTTGCTTTCAACTCTTAGCCTGATGAAAAGGAAACTAAAATATTAGACGCAGTGAAATGGATGAAGTCTAGCCCCTGTCTCAATCTTTAGTTCTATTTTTATCCGGTTACAATTGAAACCGAATCGACAATATTATCGTCCTCGGTCTGAGGACAACCTTTTTGCCCCTTTTTTCTGCTGGGGCAATCAATTTAGACAAACAAGACTAAGTGTGAGGTAATAATGGCTTTATTTGCTTTCATTCCCTTTTTTATTAGGGCAATCGTTGAAACGTCCCGATTCATATTGCACATGGCGCAAGCTATCCGTATTTCAGGTCTCTTTTCATCAGGACAATCGTTAAAACCCGTAGAGTTGTTACGGAGACTCATAGATTCGTTGATTTTTTAATTCCGCTTTCCATCGGGACAACGGTTGAAGCCCCTCCCATCTTTCCTACTTCCCTCCTCACTTTCAGGTCCTCTCTTCATTAGATTAATGATTGGAATCAACCCATATTGAAAGGTTTTCAGAATTACTAGGATTCCTTTCGATTGTGTCCAATATCGTCCGGATTGTTTCCTCCAATTAGTTCTTTTTCAGCACGGTACGGAGGGATCTCATTCTTGTTTCTGAGTCTTGACTGTCCAACCCGTGAAAGCCTTATCTACAACTTTTGACAAAGCCAGTTGTGCTCCTCTGAAACCATCTTTCACTTCTTCTGATTCCTTCATAAGGTGCCCATCACGGTTTCGGTAGTATAGGTCCGTATGCCGTGGAACCTCGATGCCATCATCCACTACCCGATTACTTCTCGTGGCAACGGTTAGAGGGAGGGTCAGTGACTTTTTGCTCGCCAGATCTGAGATCGCTTCCTGTTTCTGCTTAGACATTTCTACTTCTCCTTCACAAATTTTAAATTTTTTTCACGCTCTATTGTAAGCCGATTAACAAGCTTTTCGTTGATAGCACTGCTTTCAAAGTGTTCATGTCCCTTTTCGTCGAGATAATATAGTAGCAAGAAACTTGCCAATCCTGTGCGTTTTCATCCTTTTTTTATAAAGTAATGGACGCAGTTAATCTGATTCGGTAACTTGCTTATGGCGAGCTGTCTAGCAGTTTCCAATCTGCGACCCTCATGATAGCCAACGAGTTGCTCGTTCCTGTGTCCTACATTCCTGTTGACATTTGCCCATATATAATGTATCTTAACCTCAATTCAGCGTTTTATGTTAGACACCGAAAGGAGACATTTTGTAATTCTCTCCCGCCTTTTGTCTCATTATTCTGATATCGAACTGATTTTATCCACTTTGTAACGGGAGGAGAATCGTCAGATGTCCAGTACAACTACAGCGAAAGGAACAGACGCCAAGGTGGAGTGTATCATACCTATTCTAAATGTCAGAAATTTCGCCGCGAGCATTGATTATTATGTGAACGTGCTCGGATTCAGAGTGGAATGGGATTGGGGTGATCTGCTGGATGTTGGAAGTGTAGCACGCGATGACTACTCCATCATGCTAGTTGAGGGCGAACAGGGGCACTCTGGAACATGGCTCTGGATGGGCGTTGAGGATGCGGACGAATATTATGAAGAATACAAGGCGAACGGTGCTAAAATTCGAGAGAACCCCATAAACTACCCTTGGGCATACGAATTTAGGGTAGAAGACCTAGACGGTCACGTTTTACGAATCGGGTCAGCACCTAAGGGAGATGAATCACACAACCACTAAAATTTTGTGTATGTGCTCCCCGCCTACCCTTATTGATTACAATTACAATGGCAATTTCCTTAGAAGCGAATTTTCAACTAATCTAATGGAGACTGTGAATACATTGTCATCTTACAAAAGGTGGAAGCCGTTTGAAACCGGCGAGAGATTACACCCCTTTTTTAGTTGGGAAGGTAAGACAGCAACTGCTGTATCCCTAACAGGAGGGTTTGCATGAATACTGACAATAAAGCAATCCGTAAGTTCAGAATTAAAATGGCGATGCTCCTAATCCTCAAAAAGACACTCGCTGTTGCAACCGTTTGGGCGCTTGCCTGGGGAACCGTCGTCATTATACTCCGTGGGGCGATTGGGATATCCCGCTTACCCCTATTAGTCGGTGGCATCGGTCTGATACTCGCCATCGCCTGTGCGGTTGTGTTGGCGCTGCGTCAAATTCCAACGCGAACTGCCCTCCGAGCAACCCTCGACAAACACAGCGGTGCCGGTGGACTGATGATGGCAGCGGAAACAATAGAACTCGGAAACTGGCGAAAACAGATGCCATCAATTCGCCTACCCCATTTGCGTTGGCGCGGCGGGACCTCTTGGGGACGCTTCGCAGGGGCCGCTCTATTCGTGTGCATCAGTTTTCTGATACCGCAACGTTTTGTAGAGATCTCAAAGGCACAGCCCCTTGATATTCGTGAAGAGGTAGAACAATTAGCAGATGAGATCGATGTCCTCAAAGAAGAGGAGATTATCGAGTTAGCCGAAGCCGAGACGCTCGAAGAAAAACTGGCTCAACTCCAAGCGGAGGCTTCGGGCGAAGATCCGGTCAAAACGTGGGAAACCCTCGACCATCTATCGGATACCCTCTCCCAAGAGTCAGCGGACGCAGCGCAGGATGCCCTAAGCGAAACAGAACACCTAACTGAGGCGGAAACCTTGTCCGAAGGGTTGATAAACGAAGGATCGGAGATGGCTGCCGACCTCTTGGCTGAGTCAATGGCAACGTTATCTGGATTGGTTCAAGAGGCAGCGCAAGAGAACGCGTTGCTTGCAGCGCGACTCCCTGATCTGAAGGGCGATGCGGATTCACTCACCCTTGAGCAGCTCAAAGAAATTTCTGCAGCATTACGCTTTATCAAAGGCGATATCTACGACCAGTTGGTGAAACTTCATGAGGTCAATCTGATTGATTCGGAAACGCTCAAAGCGTGTGAGAAACTTGGACAGTGCAATAGTGAGGGACTTGCCGCATTTCTCGCTGAGAATGCAGATAGCATGTCGGTAGCCCAGTGTATCGGTGGGTGGTGTCGAAGTGGCGGCATCAACCGGGGGCGTGGAGATGCACCTATGACCTGGACAGATCAGACCACAGAGGAGGGCGCGAAGTTCAAAGCAGAAGTACTCCCACTATCAAACATCGCCTCTCTCGAAACCAGCGAACTCGTGGGACTTAGCGTTGCAGCACCATCAGTCGAGACATCTAGCCTTTCACCGGAATCAGGTGGACTCAGCGGCGCAACAGCTGGCGGTGGTTCGTCCTTTAACCAAACCGTTCTACCGCGTCATAAAGGAGCGGTCAAACGGTATTTTGAACGGCCCTGAATGACCGAGTGCAGTTGGTGACAATTCCTTGCCGTTTAGAAACCGAGCGTTTTGGAAAGACTCGGTTTCTCTGGATAGCTTCATTACCAATCCATGTGATTTTATTGTGATTAATATCGAATGCACTTTGAAATCATTGGCACGATTGAGAATATCGAAACGATTGCTGTAGGAGGCAGAATCCGTGAGATTATGCGGCTGCGTAAACAATACGGTTCTGGCAGATGGCGAAAACTCAAAGGAATTGCCCGCGTCCGTCTTACCAATAGTAGCGTACGAAAAGCTGAGATTCATTGGTATGAGGCGCACGGGATTGGCAAAAAAAAGATGAAAGTTAAACGATTCTTGGACGAACAGTTATGAAAAAGACTCAATTCGCGCTTTGTATCGAAAACAGTGATTGCGAAGACCTTGAAAAACGGAAACTCTACCAAATCCTGCCTGACGAAGCAGCAACGCAAGAGGGGTATATGAGAGTCATAGATGAATCTGGGGAAGACTACTTGTATCCCGAATCCTATTTCATTCTTGTTGAACTACCTCGTCAAGCAGAGGAAATACTGGTAGCAGCAAATTGAATTTAGGTAGATGCAAAGAAGTCGAGTTTTTTTTGGAAAAGCTTAGTTTCTCTGGATAGCTGCATTATCAATCTATTTCACATATAGACAACCATGCCAGACAACAAGCAATCCGAGAATCTACTTCAACCCGAAGAACTCAAACCCGCCGTTGAACTCGCAGCAAAGGTGCTTGCAGAACTGGATCACGTCCTGCTAGGTCGATCTGCACTCCATCGCATGGTGCTCATCGGCATCCTGAGTCAGGGGCATATCCTGCTCGAAGGGGTGCCGGGTGTTGGCAAAACCGCCCTCGTCAAAGCGTTGGGACAATTACTCAGTCTCGACTTTAGTCGGGTACAATTTACCCCCGACCTGATGCCGGGCGATATCGTCGGCACCCATATCTTGCAGCAAACCCCGGAGGGGAGACGCGAGATGAGTTTTCAAGCGGGTCCGGTATTCACAAATATTCTGCTCGCTGATGAGATAAACCGTGCTTCCCCAAAGACACAATCTGCCCTGCTTGAGGCGATGCAGGAGCGTTCCGTTACCCTGCTCGGCAACACTCGCACCCTCCCCAGTCCCTTTTTTGTCCTCGCTTCTCAGAACCCAATAGAGTTAGAGGGAACATACCCGCTTCC
>JAKZSX010000385.1:0-8450 GCA_047517405.1 Candidatus Poribacteria bacterium
CCTTTCAATCCGTCGCAATACTCAATTAGAAAGATGTGCGGATCTTCGACCTGCGACGGATCGAGGTGACCCGGTCCGTTTTCAATCGCGTTGAGGGCATGCTCAGCGAGTTCAAACGACCACTGTCCCGCATCTGCGGCATGCCAGACCGCATCACCGGATAGACATTGGACGGAACGGACCCCCGTTTCGCCACCGCGTCGCCGTTCCACCTGACACTGTAGGCTTTCCAGTGCATGGAACCCGTAGCGTTCAAGCATGTGAAACCCGATAGACAGGGCTTCATCAATCGGTGTGTCAAGCGGATGCTCAAAGTTCGGTCGACGCCAAGCTACCGGTAACGCCGAACCTGCCCAGAGCGGTACGTCGAGCTGCTTGGCGGTCGTGTACATCCACCGGGCATCATCCCAACGGTAGGACAGATGTTTGTCGTTGTATACAGGGATAGGACGACCGGACTCGGCAATAACGCCGCAGATCTGCTCGAAGAAATATCGGCGAGGAAGCATCTCCTGACCTAGGGCAGAGCGAGGATAGTCGCCGTGCTCGCCGATGAGCAGCACCGCATCTACAGCCAAGCTATCTCCGCCGAGAGTGAGTGCGCCACGAATGCTCTCGTAGGTGGGAATATCATACTCCTGAGCGATATGTCTACCAACATCATTTTCGTGGATCTGGTCAATGAAGAGAGAAGCGAGCTGGGTGCGCGGCGCAATGAGCTCATCATCAATGGGAAAACCACGCAGGAACTTGGGTACTATCACACCCGCATGACTGTTTGGAAAAAAGGTGGTCACGACAGCGGCAATGCGAAAAGGTTGTGCCATTCAATATCTCCTCAAGAATCTCACGCGTCACGTTTCACGGCTTCAAGGTAAGTCCGGCAACCAAAGAAACGAGAGTACTTGGTTCATGCGAGGTAATCGGCGGGATTGCTCAACGAGGGCTTGGTCTGATTGCGTCGAACACCAATAGGACAACGGAATCTTTCGTCGGTGCTCTTTGACCTCTTTTGACTTGTCTTTGGCAAGCTGGGCTGCAACCGAATCCGGATGGAGGGGTTTGTTTTTAGCAAGATAGCAATCGCTGTTCTGACGAAAGGGATCTGAATACGCAAAATATTTAATCCGTCCCTTCTCAGACAATACAATCGCACAGACATGCGGACTCAAGCGGGTGTAGCGAATGGCTGTGCTTGTCAAAGAGGTGGAATACCTAGCAGCGAGGTCACCAATCGCCGCCAAACCGATTTTAGGCAGATCCGCAGCGTCCGCTCGGAAAATGGGAGAGGGCATTAGCAGCTCAACCGCGAATTGATTGGCACGCTGTTCCTCCAATCGGTGCGAATCAAATCCACGCAGATCCTCGCGCTGACAGCGGTGCTGAAGGACAAAGTTTGCCACTTTGTTCTTTTCATCTGTAGCGGAAACTTGTCTCTCGGTTTGCCCCCCATCTAGGTAGTAATGCCCCAGTTCGTGAGCGATCGTAAAGTTTTTTCGGGGTTGTGACTGAATCAGATTGTTCAACAAGATGCCCCAAGTGTCTCCGACCCGCATCAAGCAACCATCGTACTGGCTTTCTAGTTCACGTTCCCAAACGACGATTTGTAGTTGCTCCGCAATTTCTCGCGGTTGGATCGGGATGCCCTGAACATTTAGTTCACGCAACAACTGTCGCGCACCTTCAACGGGTTCCAGAGAGAGTTTGGAGGACACCTGTTTTGCAATCTGATCCTTTCGGGAAGGTCTCTGATTCATGTTTAAGCAGCAGATTCTTAGGAATTATTCTATTTCGCGTTTTTGCCGTTTTTGTCTTTAAGAAATTGGTAGAATTCGACCAGCGTTTCCTTATCTTCCTCCGAAAGCTGCATGATACCTCTAAACATAACGCTAACTTTCGGATCCGCTAAAAGGTCATCGTAGCCTTGCTCTTTTTTGCCGAGCAGGTAGTCCGTGGTGACTTTCAGCGCATCGGCAAGACTCGAAAGGGTGTCGAATGCCGGTTTGCGGGCACCGGACTCAAACTGTGAAATCGCCGCAGGGGTCAGCTTCGCCGCTTTAGCAAGTTGTGTTTGCGTCATTCCGAGTCTATTCCGCCGTTTCTTAATACGTGTTGAAACAGACATAATCATATACCTCCCTTTATGTAGGTTAGGGCAAAACCGGTGTATGACTCAAAAACCGGAAAACAATAGTGTCTATTATACTTTCTAACGATTGTGATTTACATTTTAACACATTACGCCAACCCAATGCAAGGCATAACATAAAATTAACGAAAATTTATATGATAAAGGTTTCACGAATAAACAGATAACGGATATAAATCTCAAAAGGTATCCGCCCATAATGCTCACTTTTGTGAATTAGATCCGTTTTTGTATCTTGACAAGATTTTGTGACTATGATAGAATCGGAAAAATCTAAAGAAAATAATATACCTATGTACCGGTCAGCTTATTAAAAATTTCGGAGGTATTACCATGAGAATTAAGAGATATTATTACATCGGTTTATGGCTTTGCATCCTTGCCCTACTATGTCCGCACATCAGCTCCGCTGTTGATGAACAACTATCAGTCGGGCTTTCGGAGGTTGCAGTCAAAATCCATGACAAAGTCGATATTGGTCGAATGCGAAAAGACATCGCTCGGTTATCCAATCTTTCCACCCGTGTTACTGGCTACGATGAAGCCGCATCAGGCAGTAAATACATCTTCGATCAATTCGTCGAAATCGGCTTACAAAACGTCGAGAGTCGCGAGTTCCCTGTTTCTGTTCCAATAGACCACCATGATGGAAAGGTAGAAATTCTCTCCGAAGATAAAGCAATTCTGAAGGCCTACAAACTTTTGTCTCTGTGGCCCAACCTTGTTCGCACCTCCTTCCTCCCCAACGGTGTCTCCCATCTGGTAGATGCAGGCGAAACTTTTGAGGAGATCGCCAAGTCCTACCAAGTTGACCTGCAAGCCATTTTAGCTGACCCGCATAACCAATACCTCCGAGACCAAGCGACCGACGGCAGCGATAACGATGATGATGGCGAAGTCGACGAACCGGGCGAACTGGTGCTAGTCGAAGGCAACTCGCTCTTTATTCCCACCGGCGGCTTGACCGCGCCCATCTTTTATGGTCGCAATGGCGACCTCTCTGCGTTCAACGGCAAAGACATTGGGGGCTTCTGGCACAAAGTCCAATCTGGCGACACACTAAGAGATCTCGCCCACCGCTTTCGCATCGGCGTCGGCAGCATCACCGACGATGTGCTTAACGATCACCTCCAAAAAACGCAAGATGGTATCGACAACAATGAAGATGGACAGATTGACGAATACGGAGAACTTCCGCCACTAGCTGAGATCTTGCAATGGGATACGGACGGCATTGATAACGATGGCGATGGGTTTGTAGATGAACGCCCCGGCGACGAAACTGACGGAATCGATAACAACAACGATGGACAAATCGACGAAGAGGGTGAATTTGTCCCGGCTTTTGAATCTAGCATCTTTATCCCTCAGGGCAGCATTGCTCTGATCGACTTCAATTCTAGCACCAAATGGATTAACGCCGCAATGCTTGGAGCAAAAGCGGTAATCTTCATCGAGCCAGAGACCACTATCCGTGGCGAGGCTGAGAACAAATTTCTGACAGTCCCCGCCAACATCCCCCGCTTCTGGATTTCCAAAGAGGATGCCGACGAACTCTTGGCAATGCTTGGTGAAGGAGAAACAGGTGCTGAATCACCGCCTCAGAAACTTTATGCACGTGTCACCAGCACCATTACTTGGGAACGGGGGATTGGGCAAAATATCCGCGGCTTCCTCGAAGGTGGGGACCCGGCCCTCAAAGATGAATTGGTCGTCATCACCGGCTATTACGACTCAATGTCTGTCGTTCCTGCCATGGCGCCGGGTGCCGACCCCACCGGCGGCATCGCTGCGCTGTTAGAACTTGCCCGCATCTTTAGCGAAGAGGAATTCCGCCCGGGGCGCTCCCTCCTTTTTGTCGCTACGGACGCTCACTTCCAAGGATTGGGTGGTATGCGAGCATTTATGGAAGGGATTGGTCAAGATATCGTTGGACGGGACTCCGACTCTCCCGGCACGCCAACTATGCGCGGGCTGCGACGCGGCTTAAGTACAGACCTCTTTGAGTTTGAGGAATTGGGACGCAAACTGCTGCTGTCAATCGACCGAAATGTGCTAGTAGACCTGCCCCCTGGCTTTTTCTACGAAATTCATCAACTCAAAGCAGATGTCGACTCCCTAGGAATAACTCTCGCCGATCTTGCATCAACAAAGGGGAAAGTTAATAGCTTGCGTAACGCCCAACGCGATGCAAAGGAGAAAGAGAAGAAAAAACTCGAAACGACCAAAAAACGGGAGAAGCAAGGATTTACCGAAGAGGAGAAGTCACGACTGGAAGTAAATCTTGCAAAGTTCAAGAAGGACGCGCTGCAGACTACTCAATTCTTGCGTTCAATGCTTAACCGTACCCTACAATTGCGCTCACAGGCATTGAAGGAATGTCGTGAAACCCAGCGCGAGCTGATTGAACAGATTGCCTTACCTATGGCCCGGTTGGATGTTTGGGCAATCGACAAACTGATAGCGAATTTGGCAGCGAAACAGGTTGAGGGGAAATATGTGCAAACACCGGACAGCAGCTATCTAGTACCGAAGGAAAGGGAGGACGAAAGTTATTACTTGCCCGCACCAAGTGACCTACCATCGCATTTAGAAGCTGATGTTCAGCAGCTCTCGGAAAATCTGCAGGACTGGGAATTTGAAGACCCACGGAAATTTACCCTTCAGTATAGCCAAGAGAAGTTGCTAGACCGTCATCTCGACTTTAAGGGTTTGGAACGAATCCAGTCCGCCCGCAGAATCGTCCACCGTGCTGAGAAATCTCTAGAAGCCCACATCGAGGAGGAACGACAACTCCTTGAACGGACTCTTGCAAATATTCCCGCGAGCAACGATGCGGAAAATCTCATCAAAAACACTATTACCCAGTTAGGTGCTAAACCTGATTACCACCCCAATGGTTTTATGGATGAGCTAAAGCTATTCCTCAACGCAGCTACTCTCAAGCAGTTCGAGATTGTCCAGACCCAACTCCACCAGAAGTTGGAGATGATGGACCCGACAACGGGAACAGTAACCTCACGAGAACTAGACCAAGTTCTGATTGATGACCTAACCAGAGATAAACAGGGCATTCTCGAAACCGCGATGCGTAACGCTCGCCTTGAGCACTATCGCATTGAATCCCTCCTCGCACACCATGCGTCGGTGAACCGCCACTATCTCGCCGAAGAAGCACTTGTTCTCCGCCACTATCTCTCTGAAGATGCAGCAGATCGCGCGATGGTCGTCCGAGAGCAGATCTTCGGTCAGCTTGAAGAGCAGCAGCTACTAGAGATGGTTAAGAAACGTGCAAAGAACGATATTGTCGAACTCCAGAACCTTCTGAACGTCCTTGACCGACTTGATTATGACTTGGACGAGGAGACCAAAATCATCCTACGTGATAACCTGCTCACGATGCGCAACGCTCGATTCCGCAACCTACAAAAACGGGTGGAGAAGATAGCACGTATCAGCGGAGTGGAATACACCCGGAAGATACGTACCATCGAACAAGCGATTGCACTGCAAGACCTCTTCAATCGCTACTACACCTCTCTCTTTATCTCCGTTGACCTCTCCAGCCAGAATGACCAGTTCGGCGTATTCAACAAAGGATGGTTCTACGACCAACAGCCCGAATTTGTCCTCCGCCGCGAGTTCGCTTCCATCGGTAATAAACTCGCGGAATACGCACAGGGCGCCGATTTTGGCGAGCGTATCCAGAAACTATGGACGTTTACTGACGACCAGATCCGCCAAGCAGTGATGAACACCCAATGGACAGTTGCAGCTGGCATCGATCCGAAAAAAGCCATCGAAGGTAAGAGCCTAGAAAGTTTAGTGACCGAACACTACGGAACGTTGGTCGGACTTTCCGGGGTTTCTCGGTTGATGAAGATGCAGTTTGAACAGATGAGAAACCAAGGCGAGCCTTCCGAGGATATGCTCAAGGATATGGAATATATCCGCAAAGAGGTCGAACGATTCATCCGAAACGACATCCGAGAAGCGCGCAAGAACCGGAAAAATAAAATCCGTCTACTCAATCGCTTAGATGGGATGCTCGCTCTGCGCAATGAGGACCCCTCCGAACTTACCCAAGAAGAGGTCGATGACATTAAGGCACTCATTGACATCGCCGGTTTCGGCGGCGAGACTAACTTCGTCAACGCGATCTCCGCCAGTGGCGGTAAGATCTGGAAGACCTATATCCCCGGTAAGATTGCCTTTGATAGCGAAGTCGCCACCCTGACCGGTTTTACCGGAATCGCTTTTGCCACAATCGACGATGCGCGCGTGCTGACCGATACCCCACTTGATACGATTGACCGGATGGATTTAAGCGAAGACGGTGCGTTGCATAAACAAGTGCAAACCCTCGCCGCCATTCTCATCCAAGCGATGCGAGATCCGAAGATGCCCACTGCCGCACGGGTAGGGAATTTCTATTGCAATCTATTTGGCGATGTGGTCGAGTATGACGCTCGTGAGAGCGCACTGCCAAACAAGCCGGTAGCGTATCCTATCCTCGCTTTGCGGAGTCGGCATAAAACCATGATGGGGGTGCGCGGTGATCTCATTACAATAGGAGACAATAAAGGAAACTTTGAGGTCGCAGGACTCGCGATGGAGGGACGCGCTACTATCCGTCCTAAAGGAACACAGGAAGTAGAAGCGTACATCCTCCACGCCGATTCAGGAGATATTGCCTATGCACCGGATCTCGGCAACTTTGGCGCGAAACTCTTGCCGAACTTGGTACCGATTAACACTCACCGTCGTGGGTGCCGGATTGTGGTTTTCCCCTGCGTGTCCACTACCATCTTCGACCTCGTGGATCAGCGATACCTACGGACGCTTCGCGAACTGGAAGTATTTGATGCCGCAAGCGATAGTCCACCAGAAAAGTACGGTGTGTCAAAGCCGTGGCAGCAGGAAGGTGTCTCGGCGACTGAGCCAATCGCGCTCGTCTATTCGGAACCGCACAGCCGGATCAAAATCGGCATGGCGTATGGGCAGATAGGCAAACGGTTGCTGCTGATTAAAGCCAGCAAGAGTGGAACGAAGAACCCGACCCTTTATACCGGAGAAGGGTTTGTCGTCCGTGAGAATGGAAGCATTCGCGTAACCCCATACGTTGTTGTCCGCGATATGTGGTGGCTTGATGAGAACCGGGTAAGTTTATATAAACGGTTCGGCATCAGCAGTGATCGGCTCGATCAGCTCCACCAATTTGCCAATGAACATCTGAATCAGGCGGAGACTGCGCTCGCTCGAAAAGACTATCAGCAGGCACTCAAACTCGCCCGCGCCGCCTGGGGATACGAATCCCGCGCCTACCCCGATGTGAAGAAAACCGGGAATGATGTGGTCAACGGCGTGATGTTTTATCTCGCACTCTTAATCCCATTTGCCTACTTCATGGAACGGCTGCTGTTCGCCTTCCCAACCGTCCAAAAGCAGATTATCGGGACAGCCGTGATATTCTTGATTGTATTTTTCTTCTTAGCGCAGGTGCACCCCGCGTTTCAGATTACTACTACGCCCGTTATCATCCTGGTTGCGTTCATTGTCCTTGCATTGACAACAATCGTGATCAGCATCATTGTCCGGAAATTTGAAGAACAGGTGGAAAAAATTAAGCAGGAAGGCTCAAAAGTGTACAAAGCGGACGTGGGGCGTCTATCTGCTTCCGCTGCCGCTTTCAGCTTGGGTATTTCCAATATGCGTAAGCGGAAGGGGCGCACTTTTCTCACCTGTACCACACTGGTCATTCTCACCTTTACGGTCATCTCCTTTACCTCGGTGCGTACCTTTATGCAACCTAACAGCACCAACCTGCCCTCAGTAACGCCACGATATACCGGGATGCTTATCCGAGATCAGTATTGGAATCCGCTTGAGGAACCCGTTGTCAACTCAATTACCAATGATCTACGGAAAACCCAAATTCCTGAAAAGGACTTGCGGTTACTGCTGAAGAAGCGGTTGGGGCAGGAGGGTAAACCTGAAGATCAGATTGGCGCGGAAATTGAAGCAATCTTGGCCCAATTACGCCAACAGGGCACATTAATTACCCTAGGTGAAGAATCTCTAATGCACGTGCGCAACATCGTCGCACCACGCGCGTGGTATCAGTCTGCGGGAACCGGCGATCAGTCATTTGTGCAGCTAGCACGCACCCCCAATCCACAAGATCCCGTACCACCTGTTAATACCACCACCGGTCAGCCAAAGACCTACTCCGCGACCATGCTAATAGGGATGAGTCAAGATGAGCCCGGTGTCACAGGGATTGATCGCTATCTCCAGTACG
>JAKZSX010000386.1:0-6067 GCA_047517405.1 Candidatus Poribacteria bacterium
GCCTTTGATACGGTCAAACTCGATTTCCTTTACTTTCCCGTTCTTTTGGAACAACCAAGCTCCGACTTCTTCTTGCTCAAGCCAACTCGCTGGTTCGCTGGTTTTCTCTCCTAGTTCACCTTCCCGAACCAAGTTTCCAATTTCTTGGAGCATGTAGTCGCTATGGGTGGTCACAAGCACCCGCACGCCAGCGCGGACCAAGCGAGCAAGGGTCTTTGCCATTTCCGTCTGGGCGGCGGGGTGTAGATGGGCTTCAGGTTCCTCAATGATGAGCGTGTCGCCGGGGCGGATGAGACCACGGATAAACAGGACAAGGGGAGCGAGTTCAGACACCATTGATGAGGAACGGGTCAGGCGCATATCTTGTTCTGTTCCCTGTGGGCGGTAGAGAAATTCGGGATATCCTGTGGGTGAGGGGTTCGTGATTATCTGTCCGGCGAGCACATCGGATTCCAGTGTATCAGCAATATGATTCAGCTCGTCATCTGATCTTGCACTCCCCCTATAAAGTATAAGCTCTTGCATAAAGTCTGCTACTCCCCCTAAAAATGTTAGAATCTCTGATGTTTCCGAGCCAGCGCGGGTAGAACGTGCGATAAGCGCACTCGCTATCACCTGACGGCTTTCGATAATGCCGCTCCGGGAGGCTGGCAGGTAATACGGTTTTTCCATGCTTCTGCGACGTTTAGAGAGGAAAGCAGCTATATCGTCAAAATAGATTTGTGGAGTCGGAGGCAGCCAACCATCGGGAAAAATGATAGTATTTTCGTTGATCTGTCCATCAACTACGCTGCTCCCTGATTCGGTGATTCCCATCTTGAAGTGCGCGAGATTTTGATTCTCTTTGCTAGTTGTCAGTGAAATTGTTGTTTTACCATTTTGGACGCTGGGATGCCGTATTAGTTCCGAAATGGAATTGAGGTCGAAACAACGTTTAAGTTCCGTCTCCAAATTGTAATCATAACTTTTAAAATGCTCAAGACGGAATTGTATCTGTTCGTGCACCTCTTGGGACAGGTCCGAGAATCGGATCGATTGCCCTTTGTTTCGCTTGTTGAGTATTTCCAGACTCTTAATACTGTCTGACACAGAATTGGTGCTCAAGCCATATACTAGGAAACGTAGGATGTGCAGTGTGGGAAATTCTGAAAAATCTTCAAGGGCGCGATGCAGCGCATAAAT
The DNA here is from genome assembly GCA_047517405.1 of Candidatus Poribacteria bacterium. Taxonomy (GTDB): domain Bacteria; phylum Poribacteria; class WGA-4E; order WGA-4E; family PCPOR2b; genus PCPOR2b. The sequence continues at coordinate 1,183 of JAKZSX010000386.1, forward strand.
CAGCACAGAGAGGTAGGTCTTGCCGGTGTTGCTCGGTCCGACAAACACTGTCAGCGGGCGAAGATCAAGATCGGCTTCTGCAATCGGTCCGAAGTTGCGGACTGAGATTTCGACTTTCGGCGTGTCATAGGTTTTTGTGTTTTCATCTTTGCTCATGTCGATCTTCCTTCTCGTTGGCATTGGGAGAAACTGTGGGAGTGGGGATAGCTTTACCGATAGGGTTACTAGCGGCAAAACTCTTGAGAGATTGCATCGAGAAGCTGGTCGTCAATTCGGCAGCGTTCTGCGGAGATGATATTGCGAATTTGAGTTACAGCTTTCTCGACATTGTTATCCGGATTGTAAACATAGTAGTCGTAGTCTGGAAAATGATCGAGCTCTGATTTCGCTGTCAGCAAACGTTGTTCAAGTTCCGAATCAGATTCTGTTTTGCGGTTGCGAAGCCGTTTCTCTAAACTTTCAAGGGAGGGAGGTAAGAGAAAGATACTGGCACACCGGATACCGATGTCTTTTACCTTCATTGCACCGTGCACATCAATTTCTAAAATCAGATCCTTACCGCTTTCGATCGTCGATTCTACGGTGGATTTCAAGGTGCCGTAGTAGTGTCCGCCATATTTCACCCATTCCAAAAATCCACCACGCTGAATCAGGTCTTCAAATTTGGTTTGATCTAAAAAGTGGTAATCAACGCCATCAACCTCGTCGGAGCGGGGTGGGCGAGTCGTCGCGGAGATCGAAAACTCTAATGTTGTTTCGTCTTTGCAAAGTGCTTTGATGACACTCGTTTTACCTGTCCCGGAAGGACCCGACATGACAATGAATAATCCCTTTTGGGAGGGTCGCTTATTCCACATTCTGAACCAATTCCCGAATTTTTTCGATCTCTGTTTTTAGGGCAACGGTGGCGTAGGAGATGGAGGATCGAGACGCTTTGGCAGAGATGGTATTGACCTCTCGATTCATCTCTTGTAGTAGAAAATCGAGTTGTCTGCCGATGGGTTGGGTTGCTTGCAGGTATTCATCAAACTGAGAGCAGTGGCTATCGAGCCGTACCAATTCTTCTGTGATGTCTGAACGCGAGGCGATGATGCCTGCCTCCATTGTGAGGCGGTGTGGGTCAATTTTAACACGCCCCTCAAGGAGTTCGTTCAAACGGGCTTCGAGTCTTGTATGCGTGGATTCGACGAGATCTGCGCTAGCCGCTTTTATCTTCCGGGTCAGGAGCTGGACAGAGTGGAGAAGTCCTTTGATTTCTTCAAGCATAGCGGTCCCTTCTGCCTGCTTGGTTGTTTCCAATCCATCCAAAACGGTTTCTAGGTGAGACTGTAACACCTCCCACACCGCTTCTTCGTCCAAATCGGCTTTCTGCGCGGTTAAGACGCCGGGAAGTTGCACTAGGAGAGGCAGCGAAATCTCGTCCCCCAGCTGCAGCGTATTTTGCAACCCCACAAGTGCTTGATGATACTGCTCTGCCAGCTTAGAATCGAGAATGGGGAGTTGGTTTGAAACTGAAGCGTCCTCGGTCCACTCGACTGTGGCTTGGACTTGCCCTCTCGAAACCCGATTCCGTATGGCACTGTGAATCTGATGATCGAATCTGGATAGAAACTCTGGGGTGCGGACGGTTACTTTACAGTAGCGAGCGTTCCACGATTTGATCTCAATAATCAGCTGCCCGAAGGCGGTTTCTGCTTTATGCCGGCTGTAGCCCGTCATGCTGCTAATCATAATTAATCTGCCGCTTCCTGCCATTCGACTAAGATTGGAGATTCGACACGAATTGCATCTTTGATACAGACCTCTTCACAGAGTTTGCATCCGACACAATCCCTCGGTTTCACAAGTTCGCAGATACCGAAGAAACTCTCGGCGTGTTCGCCGGTCACGGGATCTTTTAACTCTAGGCAATCCCATGGACAGACGTGCACACAGAAATCACATCCAGAGCAGAGTTCCTCATAGATGATAGCGATCGGGCGATCCTTGGGACGTTTAATAAATTTAGCGACATCTCCGTTCTGATCATGGATAGCTTCGACCGGGCAGACCATGCCGCACGCACTACAGTCGATACAGATATCCGGGTCAATAATATGTAGCATTTTGCGGTCACCGGTGATGGCATCAACGGGGCAATTGGTTAGACATGCCATACAACCGACGCATTCTTCTGTTATGTGGTAAGCCATTAAAAACGCGCTCCCTCCTTCGAATTTGAGAACTCTTTCAGCTGAAATGAGTGGCGGAAATCAGCGGTCAATGCGGATAATTTTTAGGCAGACGACTGATCAGTCGTAATTATAACATGGATGCTACGATTAAATCAACAGAGATTGTCATTTGATTTTTCATAAATTAACCTAAGTTGCTCCCATCTTAGACAAACATCAACAGGGAATTTTTTGTTGACAGCATCGCCACAAAACGGTATGATGAAAAAGCAACGAATAAGGGTAGGAGCGAATCACCTATTGTCACTTTACGCTTCACGTTCAATGGAGGTATTCGGAGTATGTATTCACCAAATGACATTCGGGAGTTCTGGGAAGAGACGCGCGCGGCACTCGATAAAATCCCCATAGAACCCGAACTCTCACCCGCGCCTGAACAGAGCGGCAGAGAGTTCGATACCTATAACGTGACGCTGACCAGCTTTGGAGGAATCAAACTCCGGGGTTGGTACTCGGTGCCGAAGGATAATCCGCGTGGCAAATGTCCCGCCATTCTGGCTGTCCCCGGTTACAGCGGGAGCAAGCAGATCCCAACGCATATCGTACTTCAGGGATACGCTGTCCTCACGCTGTTTCCGCGAAGTCAAGGGGAGAGCAAAGCGGAGTGGCAGATTGAATCGGGGACGTACCTCACCTATCACATTACGGATCGGGACCGGTATTTTTATCGTGGGGCGTATATGGATTGTGTGCGGGGCATCGATTTTCTAGCGAGTCGCTCCGAAATTGATTCGGGTCGGATTGGGATGTGGAGTCGCAGTCAGGGCGGCGGATTGACACTTGCAACCACTTCCTTGGATGGGCGAATCAAAGCCGGCGTTGCCGAGGAACCGTTTTTGTGCAACTATCCGCTCTCGATTGAGGTGAAAACGAATCCATATGTCGAGCTTGGCGAATATCTGAGTCAACATCTTGAGCAGAAAGAGGCTGTTCTCGAAACACTCACCTATTTCGATCCCCTCAATCTGGTGGAGATGATTACCCGTCCTATGCTTGTCAATATCGGAATGACAGACGACGTTTGCCCTTACCACACAATTGTTCCTGTATTTGAACGGATCGTAAGTCCGAAAGCGTTGATGATCTACCCCGATCTGGGGCATTCATCATGTACCGATTTCAACAACCATGCGAAAAATTGGTTGGATTTATATTTATAGTCAAAATTTATATAGGAGGATCCTATGCTAACATATCAAGATTTAGGCATCAAACCTTTTATCAACGCAAGTGGAACTATCACGACGCTCGGTGGCAGCGTTATGCCGGCAGAAGTCGTCGAATCCATGCGTGAGGCGTCAACTTCCTTTATCCATCTCAATGACCTCCACGAGAGGGTCGGTAACAAATTGGTGGAGATGATTGGGGTTGAAGCCGCATTCGTTTCTTGTGGGGCTGCAAGTGGCGTACAGGTCTCCGCCGCCGCATGCCTGACAGGTACAGATCCTGACCGCGTTCGCAGGCTACCTGACACAAGTGGTGCAAAAAACGAATTTATCATCAGCTTGGTTGATTCTCATTACTACATCCATCAGGGAATTGAGGCGGTCGGCGGAACATTGGTCAGGGTCGGCACCCGCGAAGCGGTTACAGCAGCGGATATGCTAGATGCGATTGGTCCCAATACCGCAGCGATTGTCTTCTTCTTTGGTGCACAGCCGAAGGAGCAGCTGGCGGAAATTATTCCTGAAGCCACGGCACGCGGTGTGCCCGTGGTGGTTGACGCTGCGGCACAGTTACCGCCCCGGTCGAACTTGAAAGAGATTGCTGGGCTGGGTGCGTCGTTGGTGAATTTCAGCGGCGGAAAAGGGATGCGTGGTCCCCAAAATTCAGGATTGGTCATTGGGAAGCAGGAGTTTGTCGAAGCAGCACGGCTCAACTCTAACCCTCACAGCGCGATTGGACGCGGCATGAAGGTCGGCAAAGAGGAGGTCATGGGGCTACTTACAGCCGTTGAAATCTTCCTTGCGAAAGATGAGAAAGAGGAATATGCCGAATGGCGTGCACAGATGGAATATATCGCTCAAGCCGTTGAGTCAATTGATGGCGTTCACGCACAGGTGGTTGACGCCAAGCAGCACCCATCGGTACAAATCGCCCTTGACGCCTCGTGCGGGAAAACCGCGGAGCAGGTGAATAGCAAGTTGAGAGAGGGATCTCCCTCCATTGTGAACGGTGGGGGTGCGGACACTGTGGTGTTCAATTCGATGACACTGCTGCCGGGTGAAGAGGAAGTTATCGCCAAGCGTTTGGTTGAAGTGTTGACGTGAAGCGTGAGGCGTGGGTTCATGTGAAAAGAAAATATAAAGCGCGAACAGATTCTGTTGCACAATTTCTTAACATGAGCGAAAACGTGAAATGTGAAAAGATAGGGACATTACGCCGAGGGGGAAGTGATGGATCGAGAGCTGATGAGCAATGAGGAAAACTACTGCTTCGATGTCGCTGGCTATCTAATCGTTCGAGACATCCTGACAAGGGAAGATATCGAGGCGTGCAACCGGGAGATCAATCAGAGGGGGCCTACCCCGCTGCCGGAAGCGTTGACAAAACTGCGTGATCATCCTGTGCTTGCATGGTATCTCAATCAGATCTGTGGAGAGGGATTCCAGCTTGACCGGGAGCCTCGTCTCATTGGAGATGGGTCGGGC
>JAKZSX010000387.1:0-3350 GCA_047517405.1 Candidatus Poribacteria bacterium
TCGTTTGCCAATTCCTTCGCTTTGATAAAACTCGCACCGAAGCGGCGTTGATGGCAGAAGCTAATCATCACGTCGTTGTCCACACACGCTTGATAGAGTGCTTTGGCGTCGCCCCATGTCGGTGCCATCGGTTTCTCGGCATGGATGGCTTTGATCCCGCTATTCGCTGCTGCGATAACCATCTCTTTGTGCAGCGCGATCCACGTGCAGACGCTGACAAAATCGAGCGATTCTTTATCCAACATCTCACGGTAATCCTCATAGGTTCGCGCAACGCCGAACTGTTCCGCGAAATTCCCGCGAGCATCTTCAAAGGGATCCGCACATGCGACGATCTCTACATCCGGCGATGCTTGATACCCTTCCGCGTGCCCGCGTCCACGTCCACCACAACCGATGATACCTGCTTTGAATAATGCCATAAAATCTCTCCTTCCCAGAATCGAAAATTGTATAAGCACAGGAGGTCCTACCGTGGCAGGAATATCTCCAACAAACAGTCATTTGCAGCTTCGGTAGCATACCACTCTGTTCAAAACAGACGGCATCAACACCGTAATCTCACGTATTACATCGGTTTCTGTGCCGTTATGATACCCAATCCGTCCGGCAACGTATCCCGCTTAAAGTCCACAAATCCAGCTCCTGTCAGCCAGCCGTGATATTCATCTTCGGTATAAGCCTGTCCTTCGTCGTAGATATTGATGAAGATGGTGTTGGATATAGCAGCTGCTCGCGGAGAGATGCGAGAGTTGTCAAGGATCCCGACCCCCAAGATATAGATCACACCGCCCGGTGCCATGGTTGCACTGATGTTTTTGAGCGCACGCCGTGCATCATTTGGCGAAAGCACTTGAATGAATGACTTCAAAACGACGGCATCAAACGACCCATGGAGTGGGGCCTCCACGACATCCGCCGCAATAACCTTGACTCGATCAGACACACCTGCTGCCGCCACGAAACTTTGAGTAATCGGCGTCACATTCGACACATCTGCAATCGTCGCTCGGATATGGGGGTAGGCTTTCACCGCCGCGATGGCTACTCCACCGGAGCCCCCACCAACGTCTAACAACCTTTGGCAGGATGAGAGCCCGTAGTTTTCCACTAGTGTACGTCCTGTTGCGAGGGCACCCGGATGCAAACCCTGATAGAACGTTTCTAAGGCTTCGTGGGGCATCTGCGTGTAATCGTGCTTGGCTTGTGGCTGCCCGGTGCGGATGGATTCCGCGGTTTGAAGTCCCGCCTCCCACAAATCTGCATATAGCGTATGCACCCCGCCCATGTAAGACGAACTGTCGTGGACAAGGAAATGGTTCGCCTCGTCAGTGTTGGCAAAACAATCTCCTTCTACGGTCAACAACTCGGCGGCCACAAGCGCATAGAGTAGCGGCTTGAGTTTCGTCACACCCACACCGATGGTATTGGCAATCTGCTCAGAGCGCATGGGACCGGCTTTGAGTGGTGTGAACAGATCAAGTTGCATCCCTGCTAGCAAGGCAAAGGACGGAAAAACATCCACCAGTTTCTGGATGGTCTTCGGTTCAGGGGGTGATGTCATGTGGGTGCCACCTTATCAGGGATTGATGTAAGTGTGTCGATTCATTGTAGCATCAAAGCATCTGCGTGTCAATATACTATCGCTTGCCATGACTATGAATTGGCTGTTATAATAACGCAAGTTACCGCCTGTCGCTCCGATAGGAACTTTTGTTGGTTCATTAGTTCATCGGTCGATTGGTTCATTGAATTGAGGCCCCCTATATATTGTGCTCTTCCCCGATAATATTAGGATTCAAAGCAACTGGAGCGCGGGGATTAAGTGTATCGCCATTCCATAGACATACCGCTCTATTTACAAATATGACAAGCGACTCACATTCTTTCATTGAAACGCTCGGACGAGAAGCGTTGACGCAAATCCAACTAAAGAAGCTGCAGGCGATGCTTGCCCCGGTGTTGGAGACCAACCCTTTCTATCGGCGAAAACTGGGTGAGGCGGGCGTGAGGCAGCCGGGGGATATACAAACACTCGAAGATTACCGGCGATTGCCCTTTACTACAAAAGATGAGCTCTCCGCGGATGGAAAGGCGCACCCACCCTACGGCACAAATCTCACATTTCCGCGCGAATGGTATATCCGTATCCATCAAACCTCTGGCACGACCGGCGAGCCATTGCGTTGCTTGGACACCGATGAGAGTTGGAATTGGTGGGGACGCTGCTGGGAGGCGGTATATAATGCCGCCGGTGTGACTTCAAGCGACCGAATCTTTTTCGCTTTTTCCTTCGGGCCCTTTATCGGCTTCTGGAGTGCTTACGAGGGCGCACGACGGATTGGTGCCTTGTCCGTTCCGGGTGGCGGAATGACTTCGCTTCAGCGGGTACGAGTGATTTGCTCCAACGATATTTCAACCTTGGTCTGTACTCCCACGTATGCCTTGCATCTCGCTGAAGTTGCTGAGGCAGAGGGGATTGACATCGCTAACGCTAGCGTCCGTGTGACTATTCATGCCGGTGAGCCGGGCGCAAGCCTGCCGTGGACGAAGCATCGGATCGAAACCGCATGGAATGCCCGTTGTTACGATCACGCCGGCGCGACGGAGGTGGGAGCTTGGGGATTCGAGTGTCAGGCACAAGCAGGGGTGCACTTGAACGAAGGGGAGTTCATTTGCGAAGTTATTGATCCTGAGACCGGCGCACCTGCCAAAGAGGGTGAGTTGATCATCACCAATCTGGGTAGGGTTGGGATGCCGGTCATCCGCTATCGTACTGGGGATCAGGTCAAGCTGCAAACTGAACCGTGCGAATGTAGGCGGACATTTTGGCGTCTCGAAGGTGGTGTGATCGGACGGATCGACGACGCACTAATTATACGCGGTGTGAATGTCTATCCGAGCACGATTGAGAACATCATCCGTCGTTTCGCTGAAATCGGTGAATTTGCGGTAGATGTTCATCGACGGGGCACGCTTGATGAGATGGAAATTCGGATCCAGACCAGCGGCACGGATCCGGACATGACCGCCCAGACTGTCGCCAGAGCAGTTCGTGAATCTTTGGGGCTACGTGTGGTGGTGCAGCCAGTGCCCCACGGCACATTGCCTAACTTTGAGTTGAAGGCGCGGCGGTTTACAGATCACCGCCGGAATTAAATGTGCAGCTTTTTATCTTCGCTGTTTCCATCAAGGTATTATAGCAAAAGTCGCGATTCGGAAATCGTTTGACAGGTTAGGAAACCTGTCCCCACTAGAAACCGTGTACGTTTTGTGTAGGAGGGAATTCCAATTCCCGACTATTGCATCGGTTTCTGACGCTAGGTTTATCAACTAGCAACTTCGGCTAA
>JAKZSX010000388.1:0-4620 GCA_047517405.1 Candidatus Poribacteria bacterium
GAGATTTTTGAATCGGAACTGGATAAACGTCCAAAGCCAGATGTGGTGTTAGTGACCTCGAAGATGACCTACTGGTATCCGGGACCCCACGAGGTAATCCGTCGTGTCAAGCGACGCTATCCCGATGTGCCGGTGGTGCTCGGTGGGACGTATGCGACGCTCTGTTACAAACACGCGGTAGAAAAATCGGGAGCCGATTACGTGGTCAAAGGCGAGGGGGAACTTTCCGCCATCAGACTGGTCGATCAGTTGACGGGGAACCGATCGGATTACTCCCAACTCCCCATCCATATCAACGAATACCCCTTCCCCGCCCATGACCTGATCCGCAAACTCGATTTTGCGGCGGTTCTGACGGCGCGGGGCTGTCCGATGACCTGCTCCTACTGCGCCGTGCGTTCGGTCAGTCCCGGCTTTCGGCAACGCGATCCCACGCAGGTTGTCGATGAGCTCCAGTGGTGCTACGACGAATTCGGTACGCAAAACTTCGCATTCTACGATGACGCGCTCCTGCTCAACGCGCGGAAACACATCCACAAGGTTTTAGACCTGGTACTTGAGCGCGGGCTGAAGTTCTATTTCCACACACCCAACTCAATGCACGCCCAAGTGATTGACGCCGAGCTCGCACATAAGATGTATGCCGCTGGGTTCAAAACGGTCCGGATTAGTCTGGAGACCAGCGATGTAGTCCGGCAGAAGTTGACCGGTCCAAAAGTCACCAACAACGGTTTCACCCGTGCGGTTGAACGATTGAAAGCCGCCGGATTCACAGCGAAGGATATCGGCGTTTATCTGCTGATGGGACTGCCCGGGCAACCCTTAGAAGAGGTGATCGAAAGTATCAAGTTTGTGCACGCGCAGGGGGTTCAGGTGAAACCTGCGGAGTTCACACCTATCCCCGGCACCGTCGAATGGGAACGCGCGGGCGAGATTTATGGGTTCGATCCGGACTCAGATCCGCTGCTGCACAACAACTGTGTCTTCCCGCTTACAATAGGCAAACATAGATTGGAGGAGTGGGATGCGGTCAAGCGGTTGGCTTCGGACGGAAATCGGCAAATCCTCCAAACGCTCAACCCGCAATCGAAGCACGGCGAGATAGCCCCTGCCCCAAACTAAAAAAACAGAAGCAGGTAGCCTCAGATAGAGGAGAGCATGAAAGTTACTAAAATCGAAGTTCACCCAATTACCCTCGAATATGTGGACTGGATCGCGTATCAACTCACCCATTTCTACGGTCCCATCACGCGCACGATCTACGTCGTGCACACGGACAACAGATTGGTAGGGCTAGGCGAGAGCGGGAGCCCGGAGTCGCAGGAGGTGATCGACGGATACATCGGCACCAATCCCTTTGACTGGGTGGGGGACGAAATCTCCCTCGGATTGGGGACGGCGATGTATGACCTGATGGGACAATACGCGGGTGTGCCTGTTTATAAGCTGTTCGGGCAGAAATACCGCTCTTGGGTGCCGGTAGGAAGTTGGACGGTCTCGACGCATCCCCATCTCATGGCGGAGACAGTGGAGCAGTATGCCGCACAGGGGTATACATGGCTGAAGTATCATCTCTCACCCTTTGAGAACGTCATGGACCAAACTGAGGCGATGCAAGCGGTTACGCCGGAAGGGTTTAAGATCCATTACGATTTCACCATGCACGGCACGGACGACCACATGCCGGAACTGCTCGCCAAACTGGAGGAGTATCCTATCGCCGGATGTTTTGAAGACCCACTGCCGGGAGAGGATATTGAGGGTTACATTGAATTGCGTAAACGCTCACGGCTGCCCGTTGTCCTCCACCACTTCCCGATGGGTGCGACCTACGAAGTGTTGATGAAACCCGCCGATATCTACATGCTGGGGCATTCCAGGATAGGAGACGCTATCCGCCGCGCTGGGCTATTTGCTGCGGATAACAGTCCCTTCATGCTCCAGAACGTCGGCGGCACTATCACGCGGACAATGACGACCCACATGATGGCTGCGTTTCCGACAGCGACCTTCCACTTTTTCGCCGACACCGAAACTTGGCAAGACGATGTTGTGCAAGAACGGTTGGAGCCGATCAACGGCTTTCTGCGCGTGCCAGAAAAACCGGGGTTGGGACTCACGCTTGACCGCGACGCGCTGGAACGGTTGGAGAACTTGAAACTACCGGAACAGGAGAAGTGGATTATCAAGTCACAGTTCAAGAACGGGACAAAGATGTATAACATCGCGGACCCGAAAAATTCCATCTTCATGGTGCGTCCGGATCGGAGCCGTCTCATCCCGATGAGCTACGACTCGCCGATCTCGACGGAGTATTGGGATAACGACGGCACATCGGCATATCAAGAGATGTTCGCACGGATTGAGCGGGAAGGAATTGTACTCGAAAGAGGGTGAGATGATACAGAGTAGTATCGGGTTCACCAGAAAAGAGGTCGTTGCGGAGAACGGCGTGGTTGCAGGGGGTCATGACCTCGTTGCCCAAGTCGGCGTGAAGATTATGCAGCAGGGCGGCAACGCAATAGACGCCGGAGTTGCTGCTGCATTCGTCGCACAACTGGCGGAGCCGGGCATGTGTGGCGTTGGCGGCAACGGTATCATTTGCGTGCACTGCACTGACCAAGGCGAAACGACCATTTTCGATGACACCACAGTACCGCCGGCGGCAGCAACGCCGGATATGTTTGAACTCCTACCGGGGCAGGGAGGTTTCTACGGCTGGGAAAATGTCCGGGACGATGCCAACATCATTGGGCACAAGTCTGTGGCGATACCGGGGACTGTGGCGGGGCTATGCGCTGTCTTGGGGCGTTACGGAACAATGGACATTAAAGACCTCCTCGCCCCAGCCATCGAACTGGCAGAGAACGGTGTGGAGGTAGATACACGCGTCACGGTGACGATTGCGAGAGCGATGAAGCACTTCCGTCGATTTCCACTTCTGGGTGCGCTCTATCTCGTGGACGGACTGCCGCCGGCACCGGGAACCTTCTGGGCACCGGGCGACAAACTGACCTACCCTGAACTCGCCGACACCTATCGCGCGATTGCAGTAGACGGAGCGGACGCTTTTTACAAAGGCAGAATCGCTGAAGCGATTGCCGCTGAGATAGCAAGGGGCGGTGGCATCCTCACCTACGACGACTTGGCAAATTACCGTTCTGAAACCCGCGAGCTGCAGGAGGAACAGTTCGGCGAATATCGCGGGCTGCGCTATACCCCAGGGGATTCCAACTTTCTCACGCAGACGTTGAACATCTTGGAGAATTTCGATCTTGCACGCTTCGGTCCTGATAGTCCGACTTATCGCCACCTAGTTCTCGAAACTATGCGGCGGGCATGGGTGAATTATTTCGCATTTCCGCGTGAGCCGGGCACCCTCAGTAAGGATTACGCCGCCGATGTCGCCAGTCGCATCCGTCTCGACAAAGCTGGGCATGATGTGCAGCCGGTATCACCCGCACCTTACCAAGGCGGTGAATCCCCGACGCCGGTGCAAGGGGGCGCAAAATCGGTTGGTGGGCATGACACCACAACACTCGCCGTCGCCGACCGCGCAGGGAATGTCTTCAACATGCTCACCAGTTTGGGCAACGCATTTGGATCGTATGTCGCGATACCCGGAATGGGCATTGTCATGAATGACCACATGTGCAACTTCGATCCGGTTCCGGGGCGTCCGCTCTCCCTCGGACCGAGTCGGCGTCCCCCGCGAGGCGCGCATGTCCCCATTTTCTTCCGCGATGGCAAGCCGTTTCTGGCGGTAGACGCACCGGGTGCCCGACGCAGCATGAGCGGTGTGGTCCATACGATCCTCCACTACCTCGACTTCGATATGGACATCCAGAGCGCGATGGAGGCACCCCGCGTGTGGGCGGAAGCCTTATACGAGGAGACATTCATCGAATCGCGCATCCCCGACGATGTGCAGCGCGCCTTAGGGGATATGGGACACCGCGTTGTGAGCATGGATGCCGCAGCCAGTGGCGGTTTTGGGCGACCCACAGGGGTGAGCATTGATGAGAACGGGCAACTTCATGCGGGGGCAGATTCTCTGTATGGGACAGGGGTGGCAGGCTTCTGATGATATTACTTAAGTTGCTATCTACAGAACGGACAGGTGTTATACAATTCGATGAAGCAGTATAAATCAACCAGCGATCGTCAATTTTAGACGATACCCTACATCCTAGAGGAGATCCTATGAAAATAACAGATGTCAAGACGACGTTGCTGTCCTTGCCGGATCTCGGCGGGATTCAGGACGCCACCATCCGCCATGTCGCGAAGGGACGTTCCGCCTGCTTTGTGCACATTATAACTGACTCCGGTCTCGAAGGGTTGAGTCCGTCGGGCGGTGGCCGCGCGGGACAGACGCTCATAGAGGGCACCTTCAAGGAACTGTTGGTGGGTCAAGATCCGCTGAACATCGAAAGGATCTGGGACGATCTCTTCTGGTGCGTCCGGGGGATAGGTCGAAAAGGATTGGCATTCTGTGCCCTGTCCGCTGTGGATATCGCCCTATGGGATTTGAAAGCGAAGCACTTCAACGTCCCGCTCTATCAGTTGTTGGGTCCCTACACCGATTCTGTCCCGGTCTACGGCAGCGGTGGTTGGACC
>JAKZSX010000389.1:0-3929 GCA_047517405.1 Candidatus Poribacteria bacterium
TCAATTGCGTCGTATGGAATGTTGCAGGACCTGTTCGCGTTTTTCCTTCACCCGTACCAATTCGCCGTACCAGAAAATGAGTGGAAGGAGCTCTTTTTCCATTACATCCCTCCTTGGTTTACCGCCAACACCCCCAACGAAATACTTGCCGAATACTACGAAGGTGATTCAACGCTTTACAAGGCAAAACACCTAAACGCTTGGGTAAAGCCCATATTGGTCTGGACAATCTTCACACTGGTATTGCTATATATGCTCCACTGCATGAACACCTTAGTGCGTCGGCAGTGGGTGCAAACGGAACGACTGGCGTTTCCAATTATCCAACTGCCGGTAGCGATGGTACAGTCGTCACGGTTCCTTCGGAACGGTTTTCTATGGCTCGGATTCGCTATCCCCGCTGTTCTCGATCTAATGAACGGGTTACACGTCCTTTATCCATCCGTTCCATATCTCCACCTTAAGTTGGTCTCCATCAGTCAATATTTCGCCGAGAAACCGTGGAGCGCGATAGCAGGTACACAGCTCTCTTTCTATCCGTTCATGATTGGACTCGGATTTTTCCTGCCGCTTGATCTCTCCTTTACCTGTATGGTTCTTCTATGTGTTGCGCCGGCTAATCAGTGTGTTGGTCATTTATTTGGGGCTTACGCATCTCCCCGGCTTTCCGTACTTTCATGAACAATCCGGAGGTGGCTGGTTCTGCCTATTCTTCATTGCGGTATGGGCAACGCGGAAGCATTTGGCTTTTGTGTTTCGGACCGCATTTTCCGCAACCTCATCGGTCGATGCAGATGAGCCGATGCGGTATCGAACAGCGCTACTTGGATTGGCAGGTGGATTTTTGTTTATGGCTATTTTCTCTGCTCAAGCTGGGATGTCGATAATCGCCATCCCGATTTTCTTCGGTCTCTATTTTGCCATCGCCATTGTTATCACCCGTCTCCGTGCAGAATTTGGTGCCCCTCACAGAATATCGAATAATCCCGCGGATGTGATGGTGACTTGCTTCGGAACACTTGCTTGGGGTGGCCGGAATCTGACCGTGATGAGCTTCTATCAATGGTTCAATCGGAGCTATCGCTCACACGCAAATCCGAATCAGTTTGAGCCGCTTAAGATGGCTGAGGTCGCTAACATTAACAGCCGTCGATTGGTTTGGGCGATGATGCTTGGATCTGCTGCCGCACTCATTGTGGGGATGTGGATCAATCTGGACATGATGTATCGCGACGGGGCAATTGCACGGGTATCATTCTTTAAGATTTGGGTTGCTAATACAGCATTCCGCAGGTTGGAAAACTGGCTGTACCATCCGATGCCCGCCGATTCGCTGCGTATGGCGTTTATGGGGGGTGGGATGGTACTGACCTTGATTCTGTTCATCTTGCGAATGCGCTTCTTTTGGTGGCCCCTTCATCCCGCCGGCTATCCGCTCGCCGTCAGTTCCTCAATCGACTACTTCTGGTTCACCTTTTTCATCAGTTGGGCGTTAAAAGCGGTTATCTTGAAGTATGGCAAAGTCAAGGGGTATCAACGGGCCATCCCGTTCTTCTTGGGCTTGATTTTGGGGGATTTCATAGCGGGTGGGCTCTGGATGGTCTACGGTGTCCTGACACACCAGCAGGTCTATATGATTTACTTGAACGGCGGAACGTGGTATTGAGAAAAACACAACCAATGGCGTAATTTTTATCGACATTCCACAAAATACAAAATCAAATCTATAAGTGCTAGAAATGATCAAATTTACTAAGATTACATATTAGGACTACTATGCTCGGTTTTTCTCAATTTATAGTGTATCACCCCAATGCAACACACATGTCGCCCCGCTGGGGCTATGGGTCGGGCAAGATGCCCGCCCTACGAGGATGGCGCATTTTAATACACATATCGTTCCTTCCCGATAGGATCGGGATTCAAAACTGAAACCAAAGATAGAGCAATTGACAGGTGAAGAGCCCCCGCCCCTACAGGAAAACCGATGCATTTTCAATAACTAGGTTCTGTTGACATTTATGTGAGGCGTGTCCGTAATTTGCCGATAAGTACCCAAGCGTAGGGGCGAGTTTCCCTCGCCCAACAGGTTGGGAAACCCAACCCCTACAGGTATTCAGCCTACAAGTCGTTTCTAGGTTCTGTTGACATTTGACGTATTGAACCCATCTCCGTTCTGAGAATCTTGGACCTGATGCACTTGAGACTTTTGTAAGTCGATTTTCCAAAATCGACAGTCTTGTGTCGAGATGTGAATCTCGACCTACAGGTTGGGCGTAGCGAAATTCCGATCTATTGGAGCTGAGATCAATCCCGTAGGTCGGGCGTCTCGCCTGACTTTGTGCCACTGCACATCGGTTGAGCTAGCAAGCCCAACCTACGAATTGTTAACATTTTACAGTTTCTAATTGGCGGCAGCAAAATGTCAACACGCCCTAGCAACTTGGGTTAAAATCCCAGAAAAATATAGAATCCAATCTGCAAGAAAAGAAGGTGTTTTTTATGGCATCACACATCTCAAACACTCGACCTGACCCAGACCCAATACTTGTTGACATCGCTGCGTATGTCGCAGAGGGCATTATCGACAGCGACCTCGCTTACGAGACTGCGCGACACTGTTTGATGGACTCGCTGGGTTGCGCGTTGCTGGCGTTGCGCTATCCCGAATGCACGAAACATTTGGGGCCAACGGTTCCCGGTACACACGTCCCGCACGGTGCCCGCGTTCCGGGAACGCAATTTGAATTAGATCCGGTACAGGCAGCCTATAACATTGGCTGTCTAATTCGCTGGCTGGACTACAACGATACATGGCTTGCGGCAGAGTGGGGCCATCCGTCCGACAACTTGGGCGGCCTCCTTGCAACCGCAGACTACTTGAACCGCCGGAATCCGGCAGAGAGTCGTCCGCCACTTTTGGTGCGCGACCTCCTTACCGCAATGATCAAGGCGCACGAAATTCAGGGCGTCCTCGCACTGGAAAACAGCTTGAACCGTGTTGGGTTGGATCACGTGCACTTTGTGAAAGTTGCATCAACTGCGGTTGTAACGGGGCTGCTGGGCGGTGGAGAGCCGGAGATCATCGATGCTGTTTCCAACGCTTTTGCTGATGGGGGAAGCCTACGGGTCTATCGGCATGCACCGAACACCGGTTCACGGAAATCGTGGGCGGCGGGCGACGCAACGAGTCGAGCGGTATGGTTAGGGTTGATGGCGATGAAGGGAGAAATGGGGTATCCGTCTGTGCTGTCTGCTGAGGGGTGGGGCTTTTCCGATGTGTTGTTCAAAGGGAAACCATTGGTCCGCCGGCAGCCTTATGGAGCTTACGTGATGGAGAACATTCTGTTCAAGATTGCGTTCCCGGCGGAATTTCACGCACAAACAGCGGTGGAATGCGCTTTCAAGCTGCATGAGGAGGTGAGAGACGGTTTGGATGAGATCGATGAGATTACAATCACGACGCACGAGTCCGCGATTCGCATTATCTCAAAAACGGGACCGCTGCACAATCCTGCTGATCGCGATCACTGCCTCCAATACATGGTAGCGATTGGACTGATCTACGGGACACTCACCGCCGACCACTATGAGGATGAGGTTGCGACTGACCCACGCATTGATGCCTTACGTGAAAAGATGATCGTTGTAGAAAGTCCACAGTACAGCAAAGACTACCTCGATCCGGACAAACGTTCAATCGCCAATGCGCTGCAAATCCGTTTCAAGGATGGCTCAACCACCGAAAAGTTTGCGGTCGAATATCCGATGGGGCATCGTCGTCGCCGTAAGGAAGGAGTTCCGTTATTGGAGGAGAAGTTTGCTCATAACTTGGCGACCCGTTTTCCGGCGAAACAGGTGCAGGCGATTACAGAACTTTGTTTAGATGGAAAACGGCTGGAAGCCATGCCGGTGAATGAATTTATGGG
>JAKZSX010000390.1:0-6131 GCA_047517405.1 Candidatus Poribacteria bacterium
CTGAAACGCCGGACGACATCGCCCTAATAGATGCCGCTGTCTATGACGAGCGATTCGTTGCCTCTCGTGCCATCTGGGACGCCTCGAAAATAAGGGAGGTCATTTTGACCCGCGCTGAGCCGGGTAGCATTGGGCTGTCATCGATTGGTGCCCACGCTCCGGACAGGATTGATTCCCCCGAACACGGTCTGTATCTTAGGCTGGGACAGGGTGGGCAGCGGGTGCTAGCTCCCATCGGCCCCGGTCTTCTCAGCGAGGTAAGCTTAGCGGAATCTCGTTCCTTGGCACCGGGCGAAATGGTTACTGTGAGCCATCAGCAGCCCTGTGTGCTTGCCCTTGATGGTGAACGCGAAATTGAGCTGCGTCAAGGCATGACCGTCCGATTAAAACTGAACCCCAATGGACCGCGGGTGATAGATGCACGCAAGGCAATTGAAATCGCTGCGCGAGCCGGCGTGTTTACCCGACAACCCTGACCTCGGCTTGCGTTAAAGGAACCCTCCCAAAATAGAGGAGATAAATCGATGCGCTATAGGACGTTAGGGCGAACTGGACTTGAGGTGTCGGAAATCGGGTTGGGCGGAGCAGTCTTTGCGGGCACTAGCCACGGTCCCTTCAATGAAACGGATGCCATCGCTGCGGTTCACACTGCACTCGAAACCGGCGTCAACTATATCGACACCTCACGCCACTACGGACCGAGCGAAGAGATCATCGGGAAAGCACTGACAGGCTACACAGGCGATTGTATCATTTGCACAAAACTGTCCCCCCGCCAAGGAGTGACCGCAGCGGATGCCATCGCAGGCGTAGAGGAGAGCTTGGGGACATTGCGGCGTCCGTATGTAGATGTGCTGCTCGCGCATGACATCCAACAGGTTGGCGAAGGCGCAAACGCAGTCGAGACGATCCTCCAACCCGGCGGAATGGTGGATGGCTTTCGGCAACTACAGCGAGAAGGACGGGCGCGGTTTATCGGAGTGAGCGGACGGCTTGTCGAGGTGACCGCTGCGGTGCAAACCGGCGAATTCGATGTCGCCCTCACTTTCAATCGTTTCAACCTATTGGATTGGAGCGCAGAAGCAGGGTTGCTGCCACAGGCGGAGACTCACAATGTCGGCGTAACGGTGGGCGGTGTGTTTTATCAAGGCTTCCTCTCACTCCCACTGGAACTGGTGCTACAGCGAGTCGAAAAGGGGCTATTATGGCCGTGGGACTGGACGGATACACAGCAGCAGTCCGTGCTGGATCGGCTTGCGAAGTTGCGCGAGTTTGTGGGCGATGACCTCGTGGCGTTGCGACGGTTGGCGGTGCAGTTCGTCTTGTCAGAACCGCGTATCAGCACCGCAGTCGTAGGTATGAAGAACGCGGCTGAAGCAACGGAGAACCTATCCGCGGCTGCAGCAGGTGCTCTGGACGCAGAAACTGCAGCAAGGCTGAAGGAGCTGTGAATCGCGTTTGGAATACGCTCTATATATTTTATACTAACGCAAGCCCTAGATATTGAAATTCCATCGGCTTTCCCGTCTGTATGGGCGGGGTCTCCCCGCCCGTCAAAGGCTCTACCTTCGCTCCAGAGGAGCGACATGTCCATAGATAGAGTCACAATAACCCAATTCCCACGCTCCAGAGGAGCGGCAATAGTGTTATAGTGTTGGCAAAGAAGTGATGCCTTTAAGACGAGCGACTCGTGCAGAAAAAGTCGAGCAGATACAGCGAGCCGCGTTTATTTTCGTCAGAGTCACCCGCGACGTTGAGAAGATTGCTGCTGCTTTGCGCGTCAGTTCCCGCACCGTGCAGCGGATGATACACCTACCAGCATTCCAAGAGGCGTTGGACCGCCTCGACTATCAGGGCGAGCGGCGTTTTCGTAAAGCGGAACGGTCACAGCGCAGTGCCGAGCGTAAGCGGAAGGCAGAGTACCAGAAAGTGAAACGCCTGTGGCACCAGATGAGCGACATACCCGAACACGGTCGCGCGAAGGTCATCGCCGACCGAGAGGACATCAACGCCAGCTACGATGCCGTCCACCGATGGTGTCGAGACTGGCGGCATAAAGGGCAGTAACAAAGACTGTAATCGAAATTGAAGCGAACGGGAGAGTAATAATCGAAAGGAAGATGATTGACCACAAGAGAGGCGTGAGAGGGTAGCGAATTTTGGAAGTGAGGCTATTGTATCCATCAACGCGTCCGGCCTCTACTTTTGTATTTGTGGTATGATGGATGCATTCTAATATTGAAAGGAGAAACAATTATGAACTGCGAAGAAATTCAGGTCGTACAATCAATTTATGAACACCAGCAAAAAGTAGGGGCGGTCATGCTAAAAGTAATCAACGAATTAATACATCGTGCTTTGACTCATGACGCCTCAAAATTTACCACTCAACAACTCAGAGATAATTTAGTAACACTCCCAGATAAGTGGAAAATACAGGAGGCAGGTCATGGCTATCACAGTCCTGAACAGGGGGAACACAGGAAAAGATTTGCACAAGAGATTCATAGACATAGAAGTGCCCATCCGCATCATCCGGAACACTTCGGCAATGATGTAAACAAAATGAACCTGATAGACTTAATGGAGATGCTTTGCGATTGGTATGTGGCTTCTCCAGACATAGACCAATCTATTCATGAAAACAGTCGTGATTATAAAATTGATCCACACATCTCTCAAATTCTAAAGAACACCGCTCGTAAACTGAAGGAAATAGTCCCCATTGAAGAAGAAGAGTCCATCACAGTAAGCAATTCCTGATAGCGTGGGAAGCCCTTGAAGAGACTAGGATTGTTCGCGCTGAACGATACAAACACGATTGGAGAACAATGCCATCCGCGTCACATATTGGGCGACGCCGAGCTATAAGTGAGATTGGATAAATTATCAAGTACCAAAGATAAGGTCTGGCTGTTGTGTAGGGTCTACAATTCCATGAAGGGTACGGGAGCGATTGCAGAGTTACGGGCGAGGTTAGAAAGGAGTTAACAGTTTGAGTATTTTAAGGCCTTACAATAGTAAAGAATTGATGGATGAATACAAAGAGGCGGGACTTGAGTTTCGCCATCATGATACCCAGATATCTGCAGCCAATCGATTAATGCTGCCTCCTCTAGTTATTGGTTTATTGGTGTTATATGGTGAAGTGGATAAGTTTTTGGGAGTGGAATTTAAAAATCCTGAGGCTGCACGTCTGTTAATCTGGAGTGGATGCATGATAATATCTCTGATATGGGTATTCAACGTGAGCCGTACCGGACAATTAGCCCACTCACATCTTGATACAAGAAGAGAGAATGCAGAAATATTTGGATTAAGAGGACACGCGAAAATCTTCATAATGGATCAGGATTCTGGTTTTTCAAAAATATTCAGACACAACAAGCTCCGATTGGTTGGTTTTTGGGTATATTTGTGCCTCCTTTTATTGAAATTAAAGTTTATGAATTTTCATGGTGAGCTTGCTTTTCTAAAATCTATAGAAGGGTATATTCCGTGGATAGCTATTATAGTTAGCGGATATTTGTCATTCTGGATTTACTATCTCTATTTTAAGGCACCCCTTCATTCACCACGGGAAACTCCGACGAAACTTCGATCCATCATAAAACAGAAATTCCACGACATCAAGAAATGGATATTCCAGGTGAGTATAATGAAAGGGATACGCCAATATATTCTAAAACCGATATTCCAGTATATCATCCCTATCATCATATTCCTTGGTCTTTTCGCACTTCCGATTCTTATGTATGCAGATCTACAGGAACAACCTGACGCCAATGCTTGCCTCGTACGCGGACTGAAAAACTTTGCCGAAGGTGAATATACTGAAGCCATCGAAGACTTTAACGTAGCGATAGCAGTCGATTCTAATAATGCTGGAGCCTATTTCAATCGCGGATCTGCTTACTACAAAAACGGCAAGCTTGCCTATGCGATTGTAGATCTTGACAGGGCGATCGCACTCGATCCCCAAAATCAGAGTGCCCGCAACCTTCGCGACGAGGCACACAAAGAACTGGAAAATCAGCCAAACAATAAAGAATAGGCTCTGCTTCTGTCCGGTCATCACCTCCTAACCCGCAACCGACTATGCGCCCCCTCCAGTGCATCCACCTCACTGTCTCCACGTGCCCGCACGCAATACAGCTCCTGCTTATACCTATCTCCCCATTCACCAAACCCCTTCACCTGATAGCGTTTCGCCAGCAAATCAAGGAGTGGATTATCCTAAGGTAAATTTGGTCATTTCCAGTAGTTGTCGAGATATGAATCTCGACCTACGAGCTGCACATGTCGCCCCGCTGGGGCTTTGAGATATGATGATTCAACATTGCTATATACATGTCGCACCTCTGGTGCTATAGACATCGCGTAGGCGATTTGAATCAATCGATTTCTCTCATCGGTATCTGGTGTTGAGATAGGAATATATACCTGTATCCCTAAAACGCAACCGTCAGACCCAGATACGGAATCAGCGGCAATTGGTAGACGCTTCGTTGTTCCGTGTAGTTCCTGTTGTAATCCACATCTAGCACATTCTTGCGGTTATACGCATTGAATAGCTCAAGGAAGAACCCCCATCGCCAACCTTGGTAGATGAATGACTTGTTGATACGCAGGTCGAGCCGGTGGAACGGCGACACCCGTGCTGAGTTGGTTGGACCGTAGATAGGCGCGTAGCGAGGTAGGCGGGTAACGGGATGGGGCACGATTTCGGTTCCGATCACTGGCGTGTACGGATTTCCGGTGCGGTACTGCCACTTCGCACCGATTTCCCATGTCGGTGTGAGCATGTAGCTGGCTGTGAGTGTTGCCACATGGGTTTGGTCATACGAGTAAAGCCGCTCCGGCTCGCCGGGACGGTCTTCACGCTTGGAGACCGAGTAGGTATAGTTCGCCCAACTGAAAAATCGGTCCCCCGCGCGATGGTTGAGGGACAGTTCAACGCCTCGCGCAAACCCCTGCCCTTGATTCAAGTATCCCACGGTCTGGTCGCGTGTGATAAGATCTTTAAAATTCTTCTGGTAGCCCGCAACCTTGAAGCGTGCTTGGGGGCTGATTTTCCGTTCCAGTTCTAAAACATAATGAACCGCTGTATTTTCCTTTAGGTCTGGATTCCCATACCCCGGCGCGATCTGCCAGAAATATGGACTGGTCTCATACCTACCATAGGCAAATCGGAGCTCTGACCCGCCGGGCATCTTGAACCCAAGGCTGCCTCTTGGTCCAACAGAGACCCGATCGGTGATGTTGAAATAGTCTAGCCGCAGCCCCAACGTAACGGATAAGAACGCAAGTGGATCATACCGATTCTGCAGATACCCCTCGACAAGATTGAACCGTCTATCAAAATCGATGGCGACCTTCTCCTCAAAGGTGAAATATTGGGACTCACTCGCCGCCGGGTCGCCTTCATCGGGGATACGCGGAAAGAAACTGGATACATTCCATCGCGTCGTTGAAACAAGTAACCCCGATTCGAGCCGGTGTTTCGGATTCAAACGATAGGCGAGATCTTCACGCAGTTCATATTGGACCGGCTCAGCTCTCAGGAAAAGCCCCTGACCAAAGCTAAAGGATTGGAAATAGCTCGCGCGTGAAATTGAGAGATGTGAGGTGAGCCGATCGGTCAGCGTTGATCTGAGATTCGCGGCTTGCACATCAAAGCGACCTTCAAGATCTAAACTCCCCGCAAGTGTTGGATCGTACTCCACATCCGCCAAACCCAGCCTAAACCCCATAATATCGTCCGCGGCAAACGTTTTGACGCTGAATTGATGCTTTTCAGAAAGGTCATAGCTGACTTTCGCCTGATAATCCCAGAATCGTGGGAACGCCGTAATCCGTGCGACGTCTATCGGAAAGAGGTCGATGTAGCTCCGCCGTCCCGCGAGATACCAAGACCCGCGGCTCCCAATCGGTCCCTCAAGCAGTCCCTCCGAATAGAGGAGGTTCAGGTTAAATTTACCGCCCACCCGATCGTCCCTGCCACGCCGCGAATAGATGTCGATGACGGCTTGTGCATCAGCCCCATACTCGGCACCGAACCCGCCGGCGTAGATATCAATCCGGTTGAGCACCTCTGAATTGACAGTTGACACGAATCCGCCAAAATGGTA
>JAKZSX010000391.1:0-7158 GCA_047517405.1 Candidatus Poribacteria bacterium
CTTCACAATTTGCGACAGCCAGCCAGCAAACCGACTGGCATCGCGCAATTTTGGAAGATTTTAATACGCTTTGATAAAGACTTCTTGCGTTAGATCTTCGGCATCCTGCGGGTTCTGTACGAGAAACCTCGCCCGGGCATAAATCACCGGCTGATATTTCTGGACTAGGGTGTCGAAGGCCTGTGGATTGCCTTTGAGCGTTTGATGAATAAGATCTCGATCGGTTGACATAATCAATTTCCTAGGGCGTGTTGACGAATTAAGACGCTGACCTGTATGCGACAACAAAACTGTGATTTATTTGGTAGTTCAGTCTTGGCTCAATGATAAACAAATCACCAACATGCTGCCAGAAGAAGCGGTCAATTGGATTCTCTCCCGGGCTCTGTGAGGAGATTGAGAGGGCTCAGACAACATCAAGTCGGTTCAGTGAGGAGATGGCTGGGATTAGCGGGGGAATTGCCAGCACATTTTTGAGAAGGATTGGGATTTGTACCGAACCCGTTTCTTCTGTATCGTCGCCACAGCTCCATAAAAATACAGGTAAGCTAATGATTAATATGGTAATAATCGATTTCATTATAATAACCTAAGTTGCCAGATCGCCCGCAGGTCGAGTTTCCGTATTCGACACCTAAGATAACCTATCAAAGTTTCTGAACTACGAGCAGTGTTTTCTCAATTTGTGGTGTATCAACCCAATGCTACACACATGTTGCCCCGCTGGGATTATGGATTGGGCAAAATGCCCGACCTACGGAGCTGGAGGGTGCCCCGCTGGAACTTTAGGATTTGGGTTAGACACGCTCTGCTATACACATTGCGCTCCTTTGGAGCGGGGGAATTGGGCGCATCGGCATACTATAGACATACCGCTCCTCTGGAGCGAAAGATAGAGCACTTCAGCTTTAACAAAAAACCGATGGATTTTCAATAACTAGGGCGTGTTGACGAACTAAGAGACAGCGATGTATGCGGTAACAATATGGAGAAACGCAGCGAAAGTCTCGGCACGCTTGTTGTAACGAGTCGTAATTCGTCTAAGCGGTTTGATTCGGTTAATGAATTTCTCCACCCGATTTCGCTGGTTATTAGGGTGCTTTGTCATAATCGAAAACATTGACACGATTTTTCTTTAACGGAATGGCAGCTTGCATCGGTTAACTGTAACCTGACGGTCATTTATTTCCTCTTAGAGGGGTTATTTTACAGGATTTGATTCAATTCGTCAACAGACCCTAATGCAGCCATATTAATATAGACACAAATTCCTACTGGGAGTTCTCAAGTTTTTTCGTCGAATCTGGATTAATCCTGTAATAGTCAGGGTGATGGCAGACCCTATCAGGTTCGCCGGTAAAATCTCACTGGAGGCAGAGGCTTTAGCCGGTGTCGGGCAAAACTGGCTCCCTAGATCTCTACTATCATGCAGACCGCTACAAATCTGGATAAATCTCTAAAGTTCGCTGAATCGCATTTTCTTTTGATGGACTCTATCCTCTCCTCTGTGGTAAAATACGAAATGCCATCTTTCAATCCAATCTTTAAACTGGAGCAGTGAGTAGGTGGGCAGTGAGTTCACAGATCTACGGGGATTGAACCCCAGATTGTGTTTGACGCATTACTGACTACATTTCCGTCAGAGAGGAAAGCGATGGATGAAAAAAGGCAATACCGACATCAAGGGTTGACAATCTGCACACTCGGCGGGGTAGGACACGGCAAAACGACACTGACCGCAGGTATGATCAAGGTGGTTTCACGGATAGGCTCCACACAGACGGATGCGGCTGACTTTGCACCGCAGCAACCGACGCATCACTCACTAGGACAGCAGACTTACGTCAGTTATAGAGCGGTTGATTATGAAACAAGTGGTAGGCATTACACCCATATTGACGGACTGAGTCACAGGGATAACGTCAAGATGTTGATTAGTGGTTCGCCGGGGATTCGCGGGGCAATTTTGGTGGTGAGTGCAGTTGATGGCGTAACAGCGGAAGCCGAAGCCGAGATCCGGCTTGCGAGTCAAGCTTGTGTGCCCGCGGTTGTCACCTTCCTAAACAAGGCAGAAAAGGTCAAAGATCCAGAATTAATCGAGATTTGCGAGATGGAGATTCGTGAGATACTGACAGATTGCGGCTATGCAGAGGATCAGTCGCCGGTCATCGTTGGCGACGCGGCGAAGGCATTTAACTATAAGGGGCAAAATCTTAATTCAGATCGCTGGAAACCGATTGTCGATCTCATCTTCGCGATGAATCGTTGTATGCCACAGCCGTTGAACCCACTTGAACTGCCGTTGCTGATGCCGATTCGCAAGGTTATCGACAATCCCAAAGACACCTCGACGTTATACGGTCAGGTGGTGCAGGGCAGTCTCGCTGTCGGGCACCCGGTTGATGTTGTCGGCAAAGGGGATCGTATCAAGACCCGTTGTGTAGGCTTGCGACACGACGACGCGGGTGAAAGCGCAGAAGATGAGGTCCAAGTCGATGCAGAGATGGGGTGGATTACACCGGGGCAAGTTGTTTCACAACCGAAGAGCATCAGATCTCACACGGACTTTGAGGCGGCGGTTTATGTGATGAACCAAGAGGAGTGCGGAACGCATATTCCCCTCGTTGGGAACGATAAGCCGGAGATTCATCTCTGGACAATCGACGTTACGGGCCATCTCCACCTTTCGTCCGAGGTTGCGATTGTCAATCCGGGTGAACACGCGACGGTGCGAATTTCCCTTGATGTACCGATGGCAATAGAAATCGGTACGCGGTTCGAGATTAAGAAGATGGAGATGAAGATTGGAATGGGAGTTGTAACAGAAATTATAGAGTAGCAACGTATCCGATCCACCAGAGCCGCAACACCACAAAGGAAGTGATTATGCAGAAAATATACAACTACATTGAAGGTGGCAGTTCACTGCTTTGTGACTCGCTGAAAGAATTGGTCAGGAT
This sequence comes from Candidatus Poribacteria bacterium, assembly GCA_047517405.1. Lineage (GTDB taxonomy): Bacteria > Poribacteria > WGA-4E > WGA-4E > PCPOR2b > PCPOR2b. Next base: position 2,961 of record JAKZSX010000391.1, read on the forward strand.
TCCCACTGTGAACCCGCCCGGCACAAACTACGCAGAAATCGTGCAGCTGCTTCAGGAACGGTGCGCGGCACTCGGTATGAGTACACGGATTGTGCCAGTTCCTCAAGCCGAAGCGCAGGCGGTTGTACCGCACGCCGACAATTATCCGCGTATGAACCTGATCGCGAGGTGGGATGTTGGGGCAGAAAAAACCGTCCATTTCAATGCCCACTACGATGTCGTTCCGGTCTCCGGCGATTGGCGTTTCGATCCGTTTAAGCCAGAGATTGTTGGGGATTGGCTTTACGGTAGGGGAGCGGACGATATGAAAGACTCCATCGCTGCACTATTGTTTGCGATTGCGGCATTGCAAGAGAGCGGCGTCCAGCCCGCTTTCAATATCGAGTGCTCGCTCACCTGCGACGAGGAGACTGGTGGTGAGTTAGGAGCAGGATACGTCGTGCGCAATGGGCTGGTTCAGGCGGATTACATTGTCAATTGCGAAGGGGGATCCGTGCTCAACGTGGGTGTGGGGCACAACGGTGTGTTGTGGCTAGAAGTGAAAGTCCACGGCAAAGCAGCACACGCCTCCAATCCGGACAAGGGATTAAACGCCTTTGAAAAGGCAGCCGCTCTCGTCACGGGGATTCAACCTTTGAAGCAGCAGTTAAAAGCGTCAGACCGTGTCTTCAAAACTTTTTCGGGCAGTGACCGATATGCCACAGTCAACATCGGCGGCATCTTTCACGGCACGGAGGGGGATAAGGTCAATACCGTTCCTGCACAGGTAACCTTCTCCATAGATCGGAGAGTCCTCCCCAACGAACGTTTAGCGACGGCGGAAGCGGAGCTACGTGGGGCGATTCAGGAGGTCTGTCAATCCGATACGGAATTGAAAGTAGACGTGGCTTCGATATTGCGGATTGAACCGTGTGTTGTGGAGCCAGAGCATCATTTTCCCCAAGCGTTTGCACGCGCAGTGCGTAGCATACGCCGTCAGCCGACTAAATTCAGCACGACGAGCGGCTTTACCGACTTACATTTCTTTGTCGAAGAGGGCGGAATGCCCGGCGTCGGTTATGGGCCAAATGGGCAGGGCGCTCACGGCATGAATGAGCGGGTCAGTGTATCAGATCTGGTTAAGACCGCAAAGGTGTACGCAACATTCATGGCGAGGGGAGTTTCATAAAAAACGCGAAAAATAGGGACGACAAGGAGGACATCCAATGATACTCAGCATCCCACTCATCGCATCTGGGGAAAGCAGATCTACTAATAATGACACGCTGCAATTAACAACCCTTAGGCAGGTGCCTAGGACGACCGGACGCAACGGCTGGCGGGTCGTCGAAGAGGAGGTCGCCTGGCCTCTGTCCGAAACAGCGATTATCATCGTAGATATGTGGAACAAACACTGGTCATGGGGCGCGACAGAGCGGGTGAATATCATGGCACCCCGAATGAATGTCGTAATTGATACCGCCAGAGATCAAGGGATACAGATTATTCACGCGCCGTCGGATACGATGGATTTCTACGATGGACACCCCGCACGGAGTTGGGCCCTCGATGTCCCGCATATAGAAATGCCCGACCCAATTGAGCATCCAGATCCACCTCAGCCAGTTGATTCATCGGATGGCGGTTCGGATACCGGCGAGGAAAACGGCTTCAAGGCGTGGCATCGTCAACATCCGGCGATTGAGATTAAGGATGGAGATGCCATCAGCGACAACGGTCAAGAGGTGTATAACATCCTCGTGCAGAAGGGGATAAAGAATCTACTCTACATGGGTGTCCACACCAATATGTGTGTGCTGGGCAGATCTTTCGCGATTAAAGCGATGGTTCGGTCAGGTCAGTTCAACGTTGCGTTGGTTCGGGATCTCACGGACGCAATGTATAATCCGTTCAAGCCCCCTTATGTCAGTCACGAAGAGGGGACGCAACTAATCATCGCGTATATAGAGAAGTTTTGGTGTCCGACAATAACGAGTGACGACCTAACCGCAGATGCGTCTCAGTAGTTCATGTATACTGAGACGGTCCTCCAAATTCTCTAGTTTGCCCTTGCTGCACATACTAATTCAGTTTAACACAATATGGCTGCGAGCAAAACATGAAGCAGATATGTTTATGGTCGATGTTATTCAGTGCACTCCTCCTATTTGGCACTATGCCAGCCGGTGCCTCAGAGAATATCCCTATTGCGATTGCTCCTCAAGGTCAGTTTGCGCCGCGTGGGGTCAGTGATGGCGTTGGTGGAACGGTTGTTATATGGGAGGATTTCCGCACCGGAAAGGATTGGGATGTTTACGCTCAACGGCTCAACGTCGATGGTATCCCCTTATGGACTGAGGATGGCGTGGCGATTTGCGAGCGAAAACGGGATCAGCGATGGTTGCGGATGGTGCGAAACGAGGCACACATAATCATTGCTTGGACAGATCAACGCGCACCGGGGAATTGGGATGTCTACGCCCAAATAATTGACCTATCGGGAAAGAAGTTGATGCTTGACGGGGATGCTCCTGTATGTACAGATCCGGCAGACCAATCTGATATAGAAATTCTGAGTGATGGATCAGGCGGTGCAATTATCGTTTGGAAAGACCGACGTCAACACCCTGACTTTCATGATCTTTATGTTCAGCGGATTGACGGGAACGGTCAACCGATGTGGGAGCTCAATGGTATACCAGTTTTCTTATCCGAAGCACTTCAGAGCACGCCCCGGTTGGTCTCTGGCGGGGCAGATAGTTTCTACGTCGTCTGGTGGGAGGTCGTCGGCTACGAACAGTGGAATATCGTAGCGCATCGAATAGGCATGGACGGTAAACACCTTTGGAGAGAGCCAACCGTTATTTCACCGATGGAAGGATTACAGGGCGAGCCGCGTGCTGTGAGTGATGGACAGGGTGGGCTTATCGTTGTCTGGCAGATTTATGAGAACTTTATAAACGATGATTTCTATGCGCAGCGGATAGATCCATCGGGAAACAAGATTTGGCAGGAGAATGGTGTGTCAATCTGCGATGCGGAGGGGATTCAAAAAAATCTCACAATTACGAACGATGGGTATGGAGGAGCCGTAGCCGTTTGGCGTGATGAGCGGGATGTCTTTTCGGATCTTTACGTTCAGCGAATCGGTGCTGATGGCACGCCGCGGTGGAAACGCAATGGCATCCCTCTGTGCATCGCCGGAGGATATCAGGACAAGCCGTTCTTGACCCGATGTGGCGAAAACGAATTTTTTGTTGCGTGGCTGGATTTTCGAGAAGATTACGACGATAAGAACAGCGACAGTATCTACGGACAGAAAATCAATTTAGAGGGGAAAACACTTTGGGCTGAAAACGGAATCCCGCTATGCACGGCGGACGGTGTGCAGCAACCCCCCTATGTTGCAGCATCCGAATCGGGACAATTGAGTGTTGTGTGGAGCGATGCCCGCAGCGATATTGGTGATATTTACATGCACCGTGTCAAATGAATCAGAGATGCAACTCTGTGTAATTGCTTATGCGTTTATGGTACGTTATATCGGATATCCACGGCAACTACCGCGCTTTTCGTAACCTGCTTCGACAGGCACAACTCATTGATGAAAGCGATCAATGGATCGGTGGAGAAACAGGTCTGTTTCTCCTCGGAGATTATGTCACAAGCGGTCCTGATTCCAAGCAGGTTATCGATCTGATCCGCGCGTTGGAATATCAGGTTCCCGATCAGGTTGTCGCGCTTTTCGGAAATCACGAGCTCTTCTTGCTACGTGCCGTTCACGACAAAGATTATCGCCAAGAATGGTTGGCAAATCCTGAACATTGGCAAACGATTGCTGCATGGGCAGAGGCAAGCGGGGAATTGGACAATTTGTTGCAGCGTCTGCGAATTGATCCGCTCTCGACGCAGGCGATTGCAGAGATTTATCAGGCGATAGCGAAATCAGATCCCGATTCAGATTCACTGATTCAGCGTGCAACACAGGGGTGGCGATTTAATCACCCCGCTTTCACCTCAGACCTTTGGAATGCGTGGCATCTGTTTCTTCGTATCATTGAGGGAGATGGGACGTTAGAATGGGTTGAAAGGCTGCCGGTTGCTTATCGGGCAGAGGAGTGGGGCTTTTTTCACGCCGGACCGCCGGTTGGGTTTAATGGCAGTATTGACGACTTGAACAAGCAATTTGATGCTCTACGGCGGGGAGGTAGATATGATC